>NZ_JBIBIC010000005.1:0-465611 GCF_042957385.1 Streptomyces sp. NPDC008079 | reverse complement strand
CGGTGCAGTCCTAGACAGCTCCACCACACCGGAGGTCTTCGCCATGATCAAGCACCGGCACATGTCAACAACGCTCGTGATCAATACACCTAGGAGCTGTCCGGCCGATCATTGATGGCGTGCGTGCGGCTGCTGCTGCATGAGATCGAAGTCGATTGCTGGGCGCCTGGTGCTGCGCGACCATCGTCGGATGAGTATGGATGAAGGTCGAAAGCTGACGCGGGTCGTGCAGACGTGTTCTGGCTGCCCATCGCAGTGGGATGCCTGGACGGCGGACGGCCACTACCTGTATCTCCGATACCGGCATGGCGAGGGCAGCGTCGAGTGGCACCCCGGCCCTGACTTTGATGACAGTCCGGAGTCTTGGAACGAGGGTCGCTCGGGGCTCCTGACCGAATGGGACGACGGCACCGGCAGCGGCGTCATCAGCCTTGAGGACTTCATGACGGCAGCCGGCCTAGTACTTGCGCCGGCAGCTTTGGTGGGTTGATGTCATGACACGCGGTCAGGTGCGGAGCCTGATGACAAGGGCGGCTGGCGTGACGGTGCCGAGGAAGACGTAGCCGCGCTTGTGGTAGCGGGTCGCGACAGCGCGGAAGTTCTTCAGCTTGTTGATGGCCCTCTCGACAGTGTTGCGGCTCTTGTACCGCTCCTTGTCGAAGCCGGGTGGCTGTCCGCCTCGCGATCCCCTGCACAGGCGGGCAGCCTGGCTGTCGGTCTTCTCCGGGATCGTGTGCCGGATGCCGCGCCGCCGCAGGTACTGACGGCAAGGACCGCTACTGTAGGCCTTGTCGGCTGCGGCGCTGTCGGGCTTCTTGCGGTGTGGGCCCGACCCGAGCCGCGGAACCCGGATCTTCTCCAGCACTGGAATGAACGGGGTGCAGTCGGCCCGCTGCCCCGGCGTGACGATCAGGGACAACGGACGGCAGAAGCCGTCCGCGCTCAAGTGGATTTTGCTGGTGAAGCCGCCGCACGAGCGCCCCAAGCTCTCGCCTCCCGCACCACCTCCGCCGGGCGGCCGACGAGGCTCTGCCACGGAGTTTCGTCCTGGTGTTCCAGGGCACCCGTCCCCCTTTGAGTCGGCAAGACCCGGCGGCGGGTCGGTGCGGGCGCCGGCCGCGTGCTGGTGCGCACGCACGATGGTGGAGTCCACCGAGACGGCCCAGTCGATCTCGCCCACCGCGTCAGCTGCGGCTGGACCTGCCGCATCAGGCGTTCCCAGGTACCGTCGGCCGACCACAGCCGATGGCAGTCGTAGACGGTCTTCCACGGCTCGAACCGCCCGGCAGATCGCGCCAGTGCACCCCGGTCCGCACCCGGTACAAAACCCCGTCGATCACTTGCCGGTGATCACGCCACCGCCAGCACCGACCGTTGCTCACCGGCAAGAACGGCCGCAGCCGTTCCCCCTCGGCATCCGACAGATCGCCGCGTTCTCCCCGCCCCATAGCGGGAACAACGAGCAGATCAGGAGACGGTCACATGATCGGCCGGACAGCTCCTAGCAGACCAGGCAGAGCGCAGCCGGACCGTCCTCACCGGTCTGGGGCTTCGACGCCATCGACCGCACCGGCTCTCGGCCGCATCGGACGGGCCCACGACGTCACCGAACACCAACTCGCCCGTCTCGTTGACCTGGCCGGACACCACCTGCCGTCGGCGGCTACCGTGCACGCCATCCCCATGACAGGCTCCCGCGGCACCGTCCGATACAGCCTCGCACCTTGGACCCCCGTCCGTCGGCTCCTCTCCCACCTCGACACAGCGACTCGCGCCGCGGGGCTGTCCGGCCTACACCCCACCCCGACGCTGCGCCCCCACATCGGCATCGCCTACTCCCACCGAGTACAGCCCGCCGCTGCATGGAGTTCCACGCGGGCACGGCGGGCACGGACAGTGCCTGCTACGTCCAGCCCCTTGGCGCTGGACCGAGTCTCGCGACCGCCCTGAACAACGCATTGCGTGCGGGGCGTTGGAACACGGCGGCGATGTCCGACTGTCAGATGCCGTCAGGTGAGGCAGACCGGAGAAGGGACGTCTTGTGAGGCGCGGGCCCAGGTTGCCAGGGAGCAACCGGGGACCACACGCGGTGCGCGGTGGTGAGCGATGGAGGACTTCGCGATTTGGTGATCAAGGAGTGGCAGGTTCACATCCTGTCGTCCCGACGGTGCACGAAGGGCCCGCCGACCAGGTCAGCGCAACTTCACCCTGGACCAAGATCGTCTCAACCGGCAGTGAGCCCGCGCGGCCCGGGGCTATCGGTGAACTACCAGCGCAATAAGGTGAGTTGAGCCTCCGCGCAGTACCCTGTGGTGCTTTGCGGCGACCACAGGGAGATCACGATGCACTACCGGAATCCCCGTTTCGAGCACTGGCCGGTCTACGAGGACATCACCGACACCTACTACCGGCACGGCCGCTTCTTCTACGGCGAGGACCGGGACGGCCACCTGCGGGTGGGGCGCGTCGTGGCCTTCTACCGGTACCTGCATCCCATCAGCACCTCTGCCGTAGAGCCGGTCGTGCGCTTCGTCGGCACCGGCGGGGTGGAGGGCGAGCCCGAGTACGTCTCACTGGGTGAGGTGACCGAGCGCTGGTGGATCGGCCGGACCGCCGAGGACGTCGAACAGGCGTGGCGGGCGGCATCCACGACCGGGGAGTGGCCGCAGCCGCAGACCGGCGGGCCGGGACAGCACCCCGCGGCACCCTTCTACGTCGATCCGGCGCACTACCTGCTGTACTACGCGGCCCGTGACGACGACCGGTCCTACCTCGGCCGGGTCGTCGGGTGGGATCCGCCGCTGGAGCCCAATGAGCTTCCCACGCCGATCGTGCGCCTCTACCAGCCGGACGGCAGCCTGGACGAGGAGGGCCAGTACGAAGGGCTGAACCTGCCGGTCGGCGGTTACGTCGCCGGGACGCTGGATGCAGCCCGGGACTACCTCGACAAGTAGCGGTAGCGGCTGCCCCATGCCCTGCCGCGCGAGGGGAGGCGCGGCGGGGCGCTGTCGAGCCGCTGTTCGCGGGAAACGCCTGGGCCCGCCGCCATTCGGTGGAGCGCGCCCCGTCGTGGCGATGCGGAATCTCCACGCCCACGGCCGAGTCCACGGCCGAGTCCACGGCCGATCCGCGCGCACGGCGCGGGTGGCTCACTCGGCGCGTTGTCCGACACGGAGGACGCTCAGATAGCGGCGTGCTGCTCGGTCGCCCATCCGCGTGCGGACGCGCTCGGCTACCGCGTCGAGCAGGGGCTCACGGATGTCGCGGTCGAGCCTCCGGTACAGCGACAACGAGCGGAGGTGATCGGCAAAGCCGTCTCCGTCGAACCATTGCACGGTCGGGTACCAGCGCACGATCGGTGGGCCGAACAGTCCTCCGGGATCGTCGACCAGGCCCCAGCCCTCGTCGGTGGCGCGCACGTCGTCCTCCAGGGGAGGATGACGCCAGTCGGGGTCCCCGGGGCAGAGCTGCTCGTGGAGATCGGCGGTCTCGGCGTAGAGCTCCTGCTCTCCTGGCCGGCGGACGACGACGTGGCCGAGCACCGCCATCCAGCCTCCGGGACGGAGCACGTCGTGCGCCCGTTGCCAGCCGATCGACGGGTCGACCCAGTGCCACGACGACGCGGCCACGAGAGCGTCGAAGCGTCGGCCGCGGTCGTCCCACTCCTCGAACGTCGACGTCTCGACGTCGACGTTGCCGAAGGACGCGATCCGTTGGCGAGCGAGCGCGGCCATGTCCGCGCCCGGCTCGACGGCGGTCACTGAGCAGCCGAGTGCTGCCAGCGAGCGCGTCGCCTGACCGGTGCCGCAGCCCACTTCCAGCACCGACGACCTGTCGTCCGTGCCGGTGACGGCGACAAGGTCCGCGAACAGTTCGTCGGGGTAGCCCGGCCGGACCCGGTCGTAGAGCTCCGGCACCTCGTTGAACACCCGGCCGAGGTCGCGCGGATTCGGGCGCATCTCCGGAGTATCGGTCATGGGCGTACAAGCTATGAGGTTCGTCCACGGGGACGCCACTGGTTTAACGGCGGCTCCTCGACAGCAGCCGTGTCGGTCCTCTCTGTCTGCCCTGCGCGACGACCCCGCAGCGGGTCGCGGCGGTGGGGGACAGGTGGAAGGCCGGGGCGAGGTGCGGCGGGCCGGCGCCGACGGCCAGAGCTTCCCGGAGTGACGCGGCGCATCAAGGGTCAGGCGTGTCGTGCTTGTAGGCATTTGCGCATTTCGCGATGCTTGACGCGACATTGGTCGGCATCGTGTGGAGGCGTTTCATGGGTTCATCACGTGGTGTCAGCCGGCGTGCGCTGCTGGCGTCGGCCCCGGCGCTGGCGACGGGGGCGCTGCTCGCGCCCCGAGCCGCAGCCGCGCCCGCGCCGTTCCCGCAGCCGCCGGTCATCCGCTCCAAGGGCGGCGTCCTGTCGACCTCTCTGCGGGTCGCGTTCACCCGCGGCGTGCTGCCCGGCGTCGGCAACGTCAACCTCCGGCTCTACAACGGGCATGTGAACGGGCCGACACTTCGGCTGCGCCCGGGCGACGTCCTCGACCTGGAGCACGTCAACGACCTGCCGCCCAACCCCGACCAGACCTCCCACGCCGACCACAACGTCCCGCACAAGTTCAACTCGATCAATGTTCACACTCATGGCCTGCACGTCTCGCCGACGGGGAACGCGGACAACGTCTTTCGCGAGTTCACCCCCTACGACCCGCGCAACGGCCTGAACACGCGCAGCTACCGCAGCCGGATCGAGATTCCCGCGGACCACGAGGGCGGCACGTTCTGGTACCACCCCCACGTACACGGAGCAGCCGCCGTCCAGTTGTCCAGCGGGCTGATGGGCGCCCTGATCGTCGAGGGGGCCATCGACCAGGTCCCGCAGGTGGCCGCCGCGAGCGACCTGGTGATGTGCGTCGGCGAACTGAAGCTCGCCCGGGGCCAGGTACCCGACCTGCACGCCGAGGACGATCTCAGCTCGGTTCCCTCGACCTTCGTCGTGAACGGGAACTACCGGCCGCAGGTGCGGCTGCGCGTGGGCGAGGTACAGCGCTGGCGCCTGGTCAACGCCTCCGCGTTCACCGTCCTGCCGATCGAGGTGGAGGGGCACACCCTGCACCAGATCGCCATGGACGGCATCGCCTTCACCCGGCCCGTGGAGCGCGAGCGCGTCACCCTGGCCATGGGCAACCGCGCGGACGTCATGATCCGCGCACAGCGCCCGGGCAACTACCGGATCATGGCCGGGGACACCCTGCTGGCCACCATGACCGTGCAGTCGGGACCCGGCGTACGGATGGACCTGCCCACCGAGCTGCCCGGCCCCGCGCCGTTCATCGACCCGGCCGAGGTGACCCGGCGCCGGGCCCTGACCTTCCACAGCGACATGGACGCCTTCCCCGGACAGGCGTTCACCCATGCCTTCCGCATCACCGGTGACGGCGCGACCCCCGCCACCCGCGACGCGGCTGACCCGTCGGATCCGACCTACGGGCGATTCGACCCCTCCTACGTCAACCACACGCTGCGGCTCGGCGACACCGAGGAATGGACGCTCACCAACGACTCCGCCAGCCACGCCAATCACCCCTTCCACCTGCACACCAACCACTTCCTGGTCACCGCCGTCGACGGCCGCGCACTCGACACACCCGTCTGGCAGGACACCGTCGCCATCAACAAGTCCGGCTCGGTGACCCTCCGCGTCCGCTTCAAGGACTTTCCCGGCCGGGCCCTGGTGCACTGCCATCACCTCCAGCACGAAGACCGCGGCATGATGCAACTCATCGAATACGTCTCCTGACCAGGGCGGGGGCCAAGCCTGTTGCTCGACGCCCGGCCGGCCCTCCTCGGTCGTCCCGGCCCCGGAGACCGACCGTCGAGCCGCTCTTCACCGCAGGCCAGCGGACCGAGGGCGATCCGGAGACCCTGACCGTGCTGGACGCCGCCTACACCGCCCGTCGGTGCCCGCCACCAGGTGGTCGGGGCAGCGGGCAGCGCTCTGCGGCTCACGGATGCCGGGGACGCTGCCAGGGTGCGGTTGCGCGAGCTGGTGACCGAGCTGCGCGGTGTGGTCCACGAGGGCATCAGCGACGAAGGGTACGTAGTCGCGCTCAAGGTGCTGCGCAAGTTGGTCGCCAACGTCGAGCGCAGCAAAGCCTCCGGGCCGGCTTCTTCCTCTCGGCCTGCCTGCGAACCGGTCGGGGGAGACCATGTGCGTAGGGTGCGGAAGCCGGTTGACGGCGGCGCTGGCCAGCGTCTTGGGCTTGGTCGAATCGACGTCTGAGGGGTACAGGTTCGAGGCGGCGCACGCCGAGCGGGCGAACGGGACCGGCGTGGGCACGGTGGCCATGGGATGCGTCCGTCGGTGAGGTCGGTAGCCTGCCTTCATGGTTTCGGGCGAGGGGGCCGGGCACATCGGTGCCGATCTTGAGGGTCAGGGCTGGGGTGTGACGCGTGCCTGGGTGGAGAAGGGGCTGTCAGCGGCCGAGCGCATCGAGGACGTCGTACGGTTGCGTGGCGGCTGGACGTCGGAGATGCGCCGCCTGGGCATCTGCGGGCCGGGCGGTCGACGCTCACTAGTCCTGCGGTCCTTTGCGAAGCCCTTCTTCGTCCGGCACGCGGAGGGCCTGCTGACCCGCGAGGCAGCCGTCCTGCGCCTGCTCGGCGACACGGACGTGCCCGCAGCCACGCTTGTGGCGGTGGACGCAACGGCGCGCTACTGCGACCATCCCTCCTTGCTGATGTCCCTGCTGCCCGGGACCGTGCGCCTGGGCGATGAAGGGGCCGAGCGGCGTGCCGAACTGCTTGCCCGTCAATTGCTGCGCATCCACCGGCTGCCGGTGACCGCGGAGGCCCGGCCGCGCACCTATCAGGCGTGGACCTCTCCCGAGCGGGTGAGCCCGCCCGAAGACACCGAGCGGCCTGAGCTGTGGCAACGGGCCGTGGACGTGATCCGCCGCGAGCCCCCGGACTACCGGGCCTGTTTCCTGCACCGGGACTTCCATCCCGGCAATGTCCTCTTCACGGGTGACGGCGACGGTCTGCGGATCAGCGGCGTCGTCGGCTGGGTGGAGACCTCCTGGGGGCCGGCCGACCTGGACGTGGCCCACTGCTCGACGGCCCTGGCCCTGCTGCACGGCGTTCCCGCGGGCATGCGCTTCGCCGACCGCTACCTCGATGCGGGAGGAACGCTGGCCGAGGACCGCGCCGCTCATCTCTACTGGCGTCTGCTGGACGCGTTGGCCTTCGCTCCGGACGCCGAGAAGGTCGCCATCCCCTGGCGCGAGGTGGGCCGTGCTGATCTGACCCCCACCGTGCTGACCAGGCGGCTGGAGGGATACCTCCAGGCCCTTTTCGACCGGTACGCATGAATCCGGACCGGTGGCCCGGCCGCCAGCGGTCCTGGGCGGACGCGATCAGCGGCGGTCTCCCGCTGCGGCAAGCGGCTCAGCCACGCGGGAGCGGTGGGCGTTGACCGTCTCGTCAACTGCCTGACCGAGGTTGGCCCCAGGAGATACCGGTCCCCGACCCGCGGTGCAGGCGGCGGCGGTGTTGCCGTAGAGCGCGGACTGAGAGGCACCGCTCGGCGAGGTCGTAGGTGGTGTGCGGCACCGAGGCGACCGGCTGGGCCTGGTCGGTGTTGGGCGCGACCGGCAGGGTCTGCGTCGTGGAGGGGTAGGACAGCCGGGCCACCGAGTCGCCGGGCGCACCGCCGCCGGGGCTGGTGATCGACGTCGGCTTGTGCGCGGTGTAGCCGAAGGACGTCGTGCGGTTGAGGGTGTCGTTCACCGAGGCCAGGTCCCCGGAGCCGTTGACGGCGTAGGTCACGGTGCGGACCGTACCGTCGGATGCCGTCTGCTTCAGGGGCGCCGTAGCGCCATTGAGCAGATCCCGCGCCCCGCCGGCGGCATACGTCTCCGCGAAGAACTTCGCCGTGACCTTCCTCATGACATGACCCGCGTTATCCGGGGAATGGCCGTGCGCGGCCGGAGAAGCGAGGCCGCCCGGCCAGGGGGAGGCGCAAAGCGCAGGAGAGGCCGAGGCGCGGGAGGGTCGGCGACGCCGCCTCGTTGCTCGGGGGGCGGGGCGTTTTGGCTTCGGCGCCGTCGACCAGAAGGGTTTGACCCGGTTGGTGGGCTTGGCGTATCTCGTGATCGTCGGTGGTACGGGGGGCGGAAGGGGCGTCGCTTCGTGGGGGAGCGGAGCGGCGGCGCCTCGGGGGATCACCCGGCTGCCTCTCACCCGTATGGCTTAGAGTTCCGCGAGGATCGCTTGATCCCGTTGAGAGAGGATTCCCTGTGGCTGGCAAAGACATCGCTAAGCGCTTGATCGGTCTGCTGTCCGTCCGGGGTGAGGATCTGGCCGCCGAGTGGGCCGACAAGGTGACCGGTTCGCTCGGCGGACGAGTGAGCCGTTCCGAGGTCGAGCGGGAGCTCCGGGAGATCTACGCCGCGCTGCTGGCCGCGCTCGGCAGCGGGAGCGTGGACGGGCACGACGAGGCGTTCGGCGAGGTACGTGCGCTGCTGACCGAACTGTCGCGGAACCGGGCCATGCAGGGCTTCGCTCCCACCGAGACCGCCGTGAGCGTGTTCGCGCTCAGGGAGGTCCTGGCGCCGGCGCTGGAGGGCGAGGACAGCGACCCGCAGGCGTACCTGCAGTTCGCCGCGCTGCTGGACACGCTCGGGCTGTTCACCATCGAGGTCTACACCCGTACCCGCGAAGGGCTGATCGCGGCGCAGGCGGAGCAGTTGCTGGAGCTGTCCACCCCGGTCGTGAAGCTGTGGGACGGCGTGGTCGGCGTCCCCCTGGTCGGAACCCTGGACTCGGCGCGCACCATGGTGGTCATGGAGAAGATGCTCCAGGCACTGATCGACACCGGGTCGGAGCAGGCGATCATCGACATCACCGGTGTGCCCGCCGTGGACACCGAGGTCGCCCAGCATCTGCTGAAGACCGTCGTGGCGGCCCGGCTCATGGGCGCCGAGTGCACGATCTCCGGCATCCGCCCGCAGATCGCCCAGACCATCGTGGCGCTGGGCATCGACTTCGGTGACATCGTCACCAAGGCCACGCTGGCGGACGCCCTGCGGCACGCGCTGCGCCGTTCCGGAGTCACGGTCTCCCGTACGGCGCCGCAGGCCGGTGGCCGATGAGCGAGCAGGTACCCGTCCTGCGGATCGGGCAGGTACTTCTGGTCTCGATCCAGACCGACCTCGACGACCAGGCCGTGATGCGACTCCAGGACGACCTCGCCGCCGCGGTGGTGGACACCGGCGCGCACGGGGCGATCATCGACATCACCGCCGTGGAGATCGTCGACTCGTTCGTCGGCCGCATGCTGGCCACCATCGCCAACCTCGCCCGGCTGCTGGACGCCCAGACCGTCGTGGTGGGCATGCGCCCCGCCGTCGCGATCACCCTGGTCGAACTCGGCCTCTCGCTCGGCAACGTACGGACCGCGCTCACCTTGGACAAGGGCCTGCGCATGCTCGAACACGACCGCGTCGGGCACGGCTTCGAAAGCACCGTGCCGGACGCAGCGGCTGACGCATGAACGGCGCCTCCCGTACCCCGGAGGTACTGGAGATCACCGCCACCACCCAGGTCGTACAGGCCCGCCAGTTGGTGCGCGCGCTGGCACAGGAATGCCGGTTCTCCCTGGTGGAGCAGACCAAGCTGATCACCGCGGCCAGTGAACTGGCCCGCAACACCCTCATCCACGGCGGCGGGGGCACCATGACCGCACTGCTGGTGGAGCAGCACGGACGGCGCGGCGTGCGGCTCGTCTTCACCGACGACGGACCGGGCATCGCGGACATCGACCTGGCGATGACCGACGGCTGGACCTCGGACAGCGGAATGGGCCTGGGACTGCCCGGTTCCAAGCGGCTGGTCGACGACTTCGTACTGGAGACGACGCCCGGCGAAGGCACCACCGTCACCATCACCAAGTGGGTCCGATGACGACCCCCGGTTCCCCCGGGCTGGCCGACTGCGAGGACGTGGCCTGGTTCCGCGACCGGCTCGACGCCGCGCGTGGCGCGGCGGCGGCGCTCGGCCGCCGGATCGGCCTGGGCGATCAGCGCACCGCCGAGTTGGTCCTGGCCGTCTCGGAACTGGCGGCCAACATCACCAAGCACGCCGTCGACGGCTCCCTGCTGCTGCGGGTGCTGCGCAGCCACGCCGAGTCCGCGGGGAACGTGGTGGCAGGTGTGGAGGTGATCGCTGTCGACAGCGGTCCCGGCATGGCCGACGTCTCCGCCGCCCTGCGGGACGGGATGTCGACCGCGGGCACGCTGGGCATCGGCCTGGGCGCCGTACAGCGTCTCGCCGACACCTTCGACATCCACTCCCAACCGGGCGTCGGCACCGTCCAGTTGGCCCGCTTCTGGCCGCGCTCCGCGGCGCCCGCCACGGCCGGGGAACCCGCCGTCGGAGGCATCACCCGCCCGATCAGCGGCGAACAGTCCTGCGGCGACGCGTGGGCCGCGCGTATGGACGCGCGGACAACGGCGCCGCGCGGCCAAGCGCCGACAGCCCCTGACCAGGCCGCCGGCGCACCGCCCAGTTGGTCGGACCTGACCAGCCCCCGTCCCACCGCGGTCAGCGCCGCGGACGCCGGCCTCCGGGCCGGTCCGTGGCCGGGTTCGGGCGGCCGTCCGGCGTCGGCACACGGAGGCGACCGTCCGGCGTCGGCACACGGGGGCGGCCGTCCTGCGCCCGTACACGGGGGCGGACGTCCCGCGTCGGTGCGCGGAGGCGGACGTCCCGCGCCCGTGCGGGGCGCCGTGCCAGGGCCCGGCGAGGGCCTGCTCGTCATGTCCTGCGACGGACTGGGCCACGGCCCGCTGGCCGCGCTGGCCGCACAGGCGGCCGTCCAGGCGTTCCGCACCGGATCCGGTCATACGCCCGAGCAGGTGATGGAAGAAGTGCACCGCGCGCTACGCGGCACCCGCGGCGCCGCCGTAGCCGTTGCCCGTCTCGAGCCCGACGGGCGGGTGCTGTTCTGCGGCGTCGGAAACATCACCGCGGTCCTGCTCACCCGGACCACCCGCACCACGTTGCTGTCCCACCCCGGCATCGTCGGCCACCAGACGCACCAACTGCGCACCCATGAATACCGGATGCCCGCACAGGGGGCGCTGGTGATGCACTCCGACGGGCTCAGCGAACGCTGGAAAGGCGCCGATCTGGCCGGGATGCTGCACCATCCGCCCGCGGTGATCGCCACGGGGCTGCTGCGCCTGGCCGCGACCCGCCGTGACGACGCCAGCGCAGTGATCGCCAAAGCGGCCCAGTGAGCCCGCCCGTGTCCGACCGCCTCAGCCCGACCCCGCTGCTGGTCACCCCCATCAGGACCGAGCGGGACGTGTTCGCGCTGCGCCGCCACGCCAAGACCATCACCGAGGCGGTCGGCCTGGACAGCCGCGACCAGGTACGTCTGGCCACCGCGGTGAGCGAACTGGGCCGGGACCTGCTCCGCCCCGCGGTGAGCGAACCGGGCCGGGACCTGCTCCGCCCGGCGCCGATGACCGCGGTCTTCAGCATGCGGCAGGAACCGCCCGTTCTCCTCACCGTGTTGCAGTGGGGCGACGACCGCGCCCCCAGCCGCGAGTCGCTGACGGCCGTCACCCGGCTGCTGCCCCAGACGCGTTACGAGACCGCCCCCGCCGCTCCCGCGCGGCCCCCGTCGGGCCCCGGCCGCGTCGAGATCGCCTGCCCGATCCCCGAACTCGCCGCCCGCGACCTGAGGATTGAGCAGGTCCGCTCGCTCCTCGCGTCCGCGAGCCCGGCCAGCGCGATCGACGACCTCCAGGCCCAGACCCGCGACCTGATCGCCTCACTCCAGGAAGCGCACGCCCAGCGCGACGAACTCGAACGGCTCAACGACGAACTGACCGAGACCAACGCCGGCGTCATGGCCATGTACGCGGAACTCTCCGTCGAGCACAAAGACGTCGTCGAGCGCTACAGCCAGGAACACGAGCTCGCCCTGGCTCTGCAGAGTACGTTCCTGCCCGCCACCCTCCCACAGGTCCCCGGCGCCGAACTCGCCGTGCGCTACCTGCCCTCCGCCACCACGGCCGAGATCGGCGGTGACTTCTACGAAGCCGTCGACACCTCCCGAGGGCTCCTCCTGGCAGTCGGTGACGTGGTCGGCCATTCCCTGCAAGCCGCCATGGTCATGGGCGAACTCCGCCACGCTCTACGCGCCTACGCCGCCCAGGACCACCCCCCGCACGTACTGCTGGAGCAGCTCGACCGGCTCCTGGGTCTTCATCGGCCCGGATGGACCGCCACCGTCTGCATCGCGCTGGTCGAGCCCGGCAACGCCTGCCTGCGTATCGCCAACGCGGGCCATCTCCCGCCGCTGCTCCTCCACCCCGACGGCACCTATCGCTACCTGACCGAACACGGCCCGCTGCTGGGCCTGGGCCTGCCCCATCCCCCCGCCACCGCGCACCCCGTCGAACCCGGCAGCCGACTCCTCATGATCACCGACGGGCTCATCGAGACCCGCGACAGCATCCTGGACAAACGCCTCGAACTCCTCGCCGCCACCGCCGCGGCGGGCCCCCAAGAACCCGACGCCCTGTGCTCGGAACTCCTCGACACCTTCGGCGCCGAGCCCGACGACGACATCATCGTCTTCACCACCCGCCTCACCCCGCCCCCAGCGGAGGGGTGAGTGTCGCCGTCGGCCGTGGTCCTGCCCGGGGCCGGGCCGGGCCGTGCCGCCGGGTGAGACCCGCCGCACCCCCGGCGATCGACGGTGTCGACGGCCCCTGCCGCCGACTTCGGCGATGACGTGGCGGGCCGTACAGGGTTGCCAGCACCCGGCATCGTGGTCCGTTGCTCCGTCCTGTCATCATGACCACGGCGCGGGAGTGGCGGCGTCGTGGTCCGCATGAGGGCATCCGCGCCATGTGCCTTCCACCGGTGCTGTGCCGCCTCGCTCCGATGTGCGCGAGCATGCCGGGCGCAAGAGCGCTCGCCTGAGACAGGAGCCGTAATGGCACTGAAGATACGCACACCGAAGACTGCCGCCGTGGCGCTCGCCGTCACCGTGGCCGCGGTTTCGTTGGGCACCGCCCTTCCCTCGGCCGCCGCCGGGTACACCGCTTCGGCGGGACCGTGGAGCGCGGCCGTCGCCCTGACCGGAGCGGACGGCCAGCAGACTCTCATCGATGTCCAGGTGGCCGGTGACGGCGCCGCGTTCGCGCTGTGGCGGGACAAGGCCGCCGGGGCCACCGGTTGGGACTTCCGGACCGCCGTACGGCCTGCCGGAACCACGACATGGAGTGCGCCGCACACCCTGGCGACCGGGCGTGCCGAGAATTCCGCGGCCGTCCTTGCCGTGAGCGCCGACGGACGGGCCGTGGTGTCCTGGCTGGACGGCAGTGGCGCGGACGGTTCGCTGGTCGCCCTGGCCGCGGGCTGGAACCCGGCCACGGCGGCCTGGTCCGCCCCGGCCACCCTCGCAGCCTGGGACGGCCTGGACATGTCCACGCCTCGCCTGGCCGCGGCGGCCGACGGCACCTTCACCGCCGTCTGGGACCAGGGCGACGGGTACCGTAAGTACGATGTGAGAACCGCCGCCCTCGCCCCCGGCGACCAGGCGTGGTCCGCACCCCGGACGCTGGCTTCCACCACGACCGGATCCCTCTGGAGCATCGACCTCGCGGTGGCCCCCGGCGGCGCCGCCACCGCGGTCTGGGATGAACTCAACCGTTTCACCGGCGAGCACACGGTCTCCACCGCGACCCGCACCTCGGCCCGGTCCCGTTGGAGCGGTGCCTCCGTGCTGCCCGGCACCGACGCCACGTCAAGCGACGTACAGGTGGCGATGGACGCCAAGAACGCCTCCACCGTGCTGTGGCGCAACGGCGCCAACGACCTCAAATCCGCCACCCGCACCGCTCCTTCGGGTAGTTGGAGCGCAGCTCAGACCGCCGTTTCCGCCATCAACTACAGCGACGGAAGCGAACCGTTGGCCGCGCCCAACGGTGACGTCACCTACGTGTGGACGGGCTGGAGCCCCACCGCCGGTGTCCCCATTGTGCAGACCGTGACCCGTACCGCGAGCACCGGGACCTGGTCGGCGCCGAAGACGCTGTCCACCGGCTACGTGAACTGGCGGGTGGACGCCTCCATCGGCGCTGACGGAACCGTGCAGGTCGTGTGGCCGCAGGTGCCGAGCATCGACAACGGCAACGACCACTACCTCGAGTGGGCGGTGCGCGCCGACGGCACCTGGAGCCGGGCCACCGCTCTGAACAGCACACCTGTCGTCGACGTCCCCAACACCGACGCCCTCGCGGGCGAGGTGGCTGCCGGACCGGACGGCCGGGCCACGGTGCTGTGGCGCAAGGCCGAGTACGTCGGCAGCGGCGGCTACACCTCCCAGGTGTGGTCCGAGGCGCAGACCCTGTTGATGGTCAAGCCACAGATCACCACCAACGCCGCGGTGAGCGGAACGGCCCGAACCGGCTCCACCCTCACCTGCTCCGCCGCCTGGAACGGCACCAACGCCAAGGCCGCCTTGGCCTGGCTGCGCGACGGCGCGGTCATCTCCGGTGCCACCGCCAAGACCCGCGTCCTCACCTCTGCCGACTACGCCCACAAGGTGTCCTGCCGGGTCACGGTCAGCAACGGCGCGGGCTCCGTCGCTTCCACCTCGCCCGCGCGGAAGATCGAGGTCGGCCCCGCGCTGAAGACCACCACCGCGCCGTCGATCTCCGGCTCCGTCAAGGTCGGTCACAAGCTGACGGCTGCCCGCGGCACCTGGTCGCCGTCCGCCACTTCCTACACGTACCAGTGGAAGCGCAACGGCAAGACCATCAAGGGCGCGACCAAGTCCGCCTACGCCCCGGTGAAGGCCGACCGCGGCAGGAAGATCACGGTCACGATCACGGCCCACCGCAGCGGCTGGACCAACGGCGCGGCCACCACAAAGCCCGTCACCGTGCGCTGACCCGACGCGGGCCGGTACCACCGGCCCGCGTCCGCCGGTCCGGAGCCCGGTCGACTCAGAGGTGGTGGGCCAGCCCCGAGTCGGCATGTTCAGGTGGGCGAACGCCGCGCGCGTCAGCGCCGGAGGCCGGGCGACGCCACGGCGGCGACCGGGGCCGAAGGGTCGGCCTCCGCGCCCGGTCGCCTGCCTCGCTGACCCGCGGGGACGGTGTTCCGTGAGGTGCGCCGCCCGCTGACGGGATCAGCGGGGGCGGTTCAGCCGATGCCGAGGCGGCGCATTGTCAGGCAGGCCAGGGCCACGTCGCAGGCGGCGACGCCCTGGACGATGCCGAGCACCCGCTCGTCGGGGTGCGTGCGGCCGGGGAGGGAGCCGGCGGCGACGGCGGGGAGGGAGCCGGTGAGCCGGGCGTCAAGGGTCCGCGGGGGCAGGCCCGCCGCGAGCCAGGAGGCGACCGAGCCGATCTCCCGGGCGTAGCCGAGATCGTCGACGAAGAAGCGGTCGGCCGTCCCGGTCCCGTGCCCGGTGGCCTCCGGGGCGAGCACGGCTCCCGCGACGCCTCCGCACCCGGCTGCCTCGGCGGCGTCGGGGGCGGGGGCCCGGGTGCCGTACGGCGTCGGCCCTGTCACGATCTCGGCCGCGATCTCCGCGCCGCCGCCGAGGCCGAGCAGCGTGACGCCGGGCCCGAAGTGCCGCGGGTGGACGACGGGTTGGCGGGCCGAGGTGAGGGCGACGACGATGTCCGAGCCCGGTGCGGCGGCGTCCAGGCCGTCGTACGGGGTGAGGGTGGCGCCCGGTGCGACGGGCTGCCGGGCGACGAAGTCGGCGGCGGAGCCGGCCGTGCGCGCCACCACCCGGATCTCCTCCAGCGCGAACGCCTCGGCGAACGCGGCCGGGACGAAGGCGGCGATCTGTCCGGCGCCGACCAGCGTCAGCACCTTGCTGTCGGGCCGGGCCAGCAGCCGCGCCGCGACGGCGGCGGAGGCCGCCGTCCGCAGCCGGTGCAGCCAGGTCTCCTCGACGGCGACCAACGGGCGGCCGGACTCGGTCTCCAGCACCAGGCACCAACTGTTGCGCCCGCCGGTGTGGGTCGGGGTGACCCGCACCCCGGCGACCCCGTACCGGTCGAGCAGCGCGCCCTTGAGGCCGAAGCCCCGCGTGCCGCCGCTCACGCCGAGCCGGGTGATGGTGGGGGCGGACAGGGAGAGCCGGTCGGCGCCGAAGTCGGCGTAGGTGGCCTCGACCACCTCCAGCGCGTCGGCGACGGTGATCACCGACCGTACGTCGGCGTCACCGACCATGGGCAGGGTCGGCAGGCTCATACGGCGCCACCCGCCGGGGAGGCCGCGACGGAAGCCGGTACGCCGCGCGGCGGCACGTCGGTGGCCGGCGCGCCGGAGACGGGCGGTCCGACGATCGCGACGCACAGGCCGCCCCCGTCCGGTGCCTGGTGGACGGAGTTGGCGGAGATGAACATCCGCCCGGTGCCGAGCACCGCTCCCGCCACCCCGCTCATGATCGCCCGGACGTGCTTGTCCGGGTCCAACTGGCTGGTCAGCACGGTGGTCCGGACGCCACGCAGAGTGCCGTCCCGCCGGTTGCCCGCCTTGATCAGCAGGGCCGCGACCTGTCCCGGCTCCCGTACCGTCCCGTCGGCGGTCAACTCCGCGCCCGCCGCGGCCAGGACGCGGCGGATGCCGGGCGCGTCCAGGACGTCGGCGAGCAGGCCGGAGACGATCCGGAGGTCGCCGCCCGCGCCGGGGCGGTTGCCGAACACCAGGACCTCGACACACGCGGCCTCCGAACTGGAGAAGACCATGGTGCGGCGCGAGTGCAGGGTCAGGTCACGGCCGAAGGCGGCCGGGACGACGTCGGCCCGCTCCACCTCGCCGAGCGCGAGCGCCGCGCCGAGCGCGCCGACCGCCTTGGCCTCGGCGGAGGTGACCCGCATGGGCTCGTCGTGTGCGGTCAGCGGCGTCTTGACGACGGCCAGCGCGACGTCGGCGGGGTCGAGACCCGCGTCCGCGACGGCCTCCGCGACGGCCTGCTCGGCCAGCGCGACGTGTTCGGCCGAGCCGATCTCGGAACCGCGGATCCGGCGGCTGCGCCCTATGCCCACGCAGAGCGTGCCCGTTGGGCCGGGCGCTCCGCGAGGAGCCGGGGCCGCCTCCCCGCCGGTGGACTCCGCGTCGTCCGTCACGGCAGCGGCACCCGCGCCGTCCGTCACGGCAACGGCCTCTGCGTCGTCCGCGTCGTCCAGCTCGACGACGAGATAGCCGAACGGCGTCATCGCCCCCTCGGAGCCCGTGGAGTGCAGGAACACCGAGCGTTCCAGCAAGTCCCCGCCGCCGTGCGCGAGCACGGCCTCCCGGGCCCGCCAGGACGCGAGTTCGCGTGAGAAGTCGTTGGTCTCGGCGCTGCCCTCGGTCTTCACCAGCAGAGCGAGCCGCCGTATCCGTGCCGGGTCGTGGGCGCTGAGCACAGCCACCAGCCCGTCGGTGTCACCGGGCCCCGCGGTGTCGAAGGAGTCGATCCTGACTGTCATGCTCGGGCGCCTTTCGGAAGGGGGGCGGCGACAGCCGGCCAGCGGTCGGCCCAGCCGTACGCGGCCTCGTAGTCGGATGCGAGGTCCAGCAGCGCCCGGTCCGCGCCGTACGGGCCGACGAGCTGGAAACCGATCGGCAGGCCGGCCGGGGACGGCGGTCCCGGCAGGCTGAGAGCGGGCACACCGGTGGCGTTGGCGATGCCGGTGAACACCCGCTGGTAGGGCGGGGCGAGCTGGTCGGCGGCCCAGGGCATCGCCCCGGCGACCGGGGTGAGCAGCAGGTCGGTGCCGGTGAAGAAGTCGGCGAGCTGCGCGAACAGGTCACGGAAGGCGTCGAGCGCGTCCACGTAGTCCGCGGCGCTCAACGAGCGGCCGTGCTCGACCATCGGCGGGTAGATGTCGCCGACCGCCGCGCGCCAGTCCGGGTGACGGCGCATCAGCCAGGCCAGGCCGGTGGTGCCGATGGTCCGCCAGTGGGTGTCGAACCGGCCGAAGTCGAAGGGCACTTCGCCGGTCTCCACCCGGTGGCCGAGCGTGCTGAGCCGGTCGGCCGCGGCCGTCAGCGACGCGGTGATCTCCGGTTCGACCGGATAGTCGCCGAACCGCCCCACCATCCTGATCCGCAGCGGCCGGCCGCGGAAGGCGGGGCCGTCCGGCACACCGAGCGAACGGCGGTCCCGCGCGTCGGGCCCGGCCACCGCCCCGAGCAGCGCGGACAGGTCCGCCACCGTACGGGCGGCTGGTGCGATCACCTCCAGGTCGTGCAGCACGGTCGGCAGGCCGTCGAGCCGGGCGACCCGGCCCAGCGTCGGCTTGAGCGCGACCAGCCCGCAGTACCCGGCCGGCCAGCGGATCGAGCCGCCGCCGTCGGTGCCCAGCGCCACCGGCCCGACGCCCGCGGCCACCGCCGCCGCGCCGCCGCCGGTGGACGCGCCGGTGGTGAGCGCGGGATTCCACGGGTTGCGGGTGGTGCCGTGCAGCAGGGTGCTGACATTGCCGAGACCGAGGGTGAACTCCGAGACATTGCTCTTGCCGAGGATCACCCAGCCGCCGGCCCGCAGCCGTCCGACGCACAGTTCGTCGCGCTCCGGTGTGCGGTCGGCGTAGAGCCGGCTGCCCCAGGCGCAGGGCATCGCGGCCACCGGGATGTTGTCCTTGACCGTGAGCGGCACGCCGTCGTACGCGCTCAACGGGGTTCCCGCGCGCCACCGTTCACCGCTGGCGGCGGCGGACCGCCGGGCGGCGTCGAAGGCGCGGTGGGCGAAGACGTTCAGACGCCGGTCGACCTGCTCGGCGTGCTCGACCACCGCTTCCAGCACTTCGGCGGGCGTGGCCGAGCCTTCGGCGTAGGAGGCGGCGAGTTGCCGCGCCGAGCGGCGCCACAACGGCTCGGAGCCGGACTCCCCGGTCGACGGCCCGGCCTGCCCGGCCGTCACTTCTTGGGCTCCAGCGTCCAGTAGAGGGTGACGGGCTCCGGGGTGAAGGTCAGGCCGGACACCCCTGAGGCGCTGACCAGGGTGCGGCCGGTGACCACCAGCGGCAGGAACGCGGCGTCCTGCGCGGCGAGTTGCTGGATCTTCTCGTACGCCTGGTCACGCGCAGGGCTCGGCGCCGCCATGGCGAACTCGCCCTGGAGCCGGTCGATCTCCGGGATGCTGGTGCGGGAGAAGTTCACGACCCCGCCGGTCACGGTCCACAGCTTCACCGGGGTCTTGGCGTCCTCCACGTACGTCGACAGCGTGGTGAGCACCATGCCGTCGTCGGCGCTGCCGCCGGTCTTGGCGGTGGCGCGGCCGATGATCGAGGTGATCAGCGCGGCCGAGGTCTGCGGTTGCAGGGTGACGTCGACGCCGATCGGCTTGAGCGCGCTCTTGATGAGCTGGGCGGCGGTCGCGAAGTCGGTGTTCTCGCTGGGGTAGCGGAGCTTGGTGGAGACCGACGGGTTCCCGGCCTGCGCCATCAGGCTCTTGGCCTTCGCGGCGTCGCCGTAGTCCTTCCACGCGGCGCTGTAGCCGGGGGCGCCGGCGGAGACGTAGGAGTCGGCACGCTCGGCCTGGCCGTAGTAGACGTTCTTCACCAGCGCGTCGTACGGGAGTGCCTCGGCGACGGCGCGCCGCACCAGCGGGTCCTTGAACGGGCCCGCGTCGGAGGCGAGTTGGAGGTAGAGGTAGCTGGAGGTGTTGGCGTGCTGGACGTTGAAGCCGGCCGACTTCAGTGAGGTCGCGTCCCGGGGGCTCAGGCCGTACTGGGCGATGTTGACGCTGCCGCCGCGCAACAGACCCGCCACATTGCCGTCGTTGACGACGCGCAGTGTCACGGCGGAGAACTTCGGCGCGTTCAGGGCCGCGCCGGGCACCGCCGCGAGATTCAGCGACTGGCCGGTCTGCCGGCTCTTGACGTAGTACGGGCCGCTGCCCGCCACGTGGCTCTTCAGCCACTCGGCGGCGATCGGGTCGGACGGGCCGGCGTTCTTGAGGGCGGCGGCGGAGTCGATGACGCCGTACCAACAGGTGCGCAGCGTGGCGATGTTGACCTCGCTGGCCTTGATCGGTTTGCCCGCGCTGTCCTGGTAGCGAATGGCGACGTGGGTGGCGTCGGGGGCGGTGATCTGGGCGGCGTCGAAGACACCGCTGTTGTTCAGCTCGACGGCGCCGTTGAGCTTCAGCGCCCGCTGGAGCGACCAGACGGCGTCCTTGGCGGTGACCGGGTTGCCGCTGGGGTAGAACTTCAAGCCGTCGCGGAGGGTGAAGGTGACGGTGTCCCCGGCGATGGTCCAGGAGGAGGCGAGGGCGGGTGCGGCGGCGAGGCCGTTGGAGGCGGAGTGGCCGCCCTGGGCCGTGGTCTTGTAGCCCACCAGGTTCTGGTAGACGTTCATCGCCAGCTCTTTGTCCTGGTCGGTGTTGACGTTGCCCGGGTCCATGGTGGAGATGTCGCTCGGCCAGGCGGCGACCAGCGCCGCGGGCGGTTTGGCGGCGCTCTGTCCGGTGGTGCCTGCCGAGGACGAACAGGCCGTCAGGACGGCGGCGACCGCGACCGCGGCCGTACCGGCCAACAGCCGGGCGCGCTGCGGAGATCTACTGGTCATCTGAGTCTTGCCTCTCTCTTCGCGCGGCCGAGAGGTCGGCACTGACCTGTCGGTGGGTGATGGGGCAGGCGGCGTCGTGCGTGCCGCCGAAGGACAGTTGCGGGGGCCTACCGGCCGTGCAGGACTCCTCCGCCAACGGGCAGCGGGGGGCCAGCGCGCAGCCGGCGGACAGGTCGAAGGGGCCGGGGTTCTCGCCGCTGAGCCGGATGGCGCGGGTGTGGCCGCCGTACGCGGCGACCGGGGCGGCGTCCAGCAGCGCGCGGGTGTAGGGGTGAGCGGGACGGCGCAGCACCTCCTCGGTGGTGCCGGACTCCACGACCCGGCCCACGTACATCACCTGCACGCGGTGCGCGATCCGGCGTACGGCCTGGAGGTCGTGCGAGATCAGCAGGTAGGCGATGCCGGTCTCGCGCTGGAGGCGGGCCAGCAGGTCCAGCACGACGCCCCGGGTGGAGGCGTCGAGCGAGGCGGTGGGCTCGTCGAGGATGACGGCCCTGGGCTGGACGGCCAGCGCGCGGGCGATGCCGATCCGCTGCCGCTGGCCGCCGGAGAGCGCGGCCGGCCGCCGGTCCAGGAGGTCCTCGGACAGCTCAACTGAGGCCAGCAGCTCACGGATTCGGGCCTCGCGCCGCGGCGCGGGCATCCGCAGGTGCAGCCGTAGCGGCTCGTCCAGGATCGAGCGGATCTTCTGCCGGGGGTCGAGGGAGGAGCGGGGGTCCTGGAAGACCATCTGCACGTCCCGGTACACCTCGCGCCGGTCGCGGAAGGACGACAGCGGGCGCCCGGCGACGGTCACCCGGCCCGCGGCCGGTTCGACCAACCGCAGGATCGACCGGGCCAGCGTGGACTTGCCCGAGCCGCTCTCCCCGACGACGGCCAGCGTCTCGCCCGGCCGCAGCACCAGGTCCACGCCGTCCACGGCGCGCAGGGTGTGCCGCAGGCCCCGGCTGCGGACGGTGAACTCCGTCCGGAGGCCGTCCACTTGGAGGACCGGTTCGGACCCGGCCGGGGCGGACGCGCCGACGGCGGCCGAGTCGGCGGCGGAGGCGGAAGAAGCGGGTACGGCGGACGAGGTCATGACGGCCTCCCGGAGTCGTCGTCAACGCGGTTGGCGGCCAGCAGGAGTTGGGAGTAGTCGGCCTGCGGAGCCCGGAAGAAGTCCTCGGCGGCGGCCTGTTCGATCACCGTGCCGCCCCGCATCACCACCACCCGGTCGCAGGTCTCGCCGACGACGCCCAGGTCGTGGGTGACCAGGCACACGGTGAGCCCGTCCTGCCGGGCCAGCTCCACGACAAGTTCCATCACGTCGGCCTGGGTGGTGACGTCCAGCCCGGTGGTCGGCTCGTCCAGCAGCATCATCCGGGGGCGGCACAGCAGTGCCATCGCGATCATCGCCCGCTGCGCCATGCCGCCGGAGAACTGGTGCGGGTACTGCGCCATCCGCCGCACGGGGTCGGGGATCCGGACGCGTGCCAGCGTCTCGGCCACCAGTGCGCGGCCCGCGCGTTTGCCGAGGCCGTGGTGGAGCCGGGCCACGTCGGTGAGCTGGCGGCCGACGGTGAGCACCGGGTTGAGCGAGGAGCGGGCGTCCTGGAAGACCATCGCGATCTGGCCGCCGCGCAGTTCGCGGTAACCGGCCTCGTCCAGGCCCAGCAGTTCCTTCCCGTCGAAGCGGATGGAGCCCTCGACGGCCAGCCGGGGCGGGCACAGTCCCATCACGGTGAGCGCGGTCAGCGACTTCCCGCTGCCGGTCTCGCCGACGATCGCGGTGATCTGCCCGCGCGGCAGCTCGAAGCTCACATCGCGCAGCACCTGGACGGCGCGCGCCCGGTCGCCGTGCCCGGAGCGGAAGGCGCCGGACAGGCCGGCCACGGTGAGCAGCGGGACGCCGGGTTCGGCGCCGGACGCGTTCCCGGCTCCGTCGGCCAGGGGCGCGGGCGGCTGTACGGCCGCGCCGGAGGTGGCGTTCATCGGTCGTCCTCCCGTTCCAGCAGGCCGTCGCCGAGCAGGTAGAAGGCGGCGGCGAGCAGCAGAATGCAGACGCCGGGGAACAGCGAGATCCAGTACGCGTCCGGGGAGTCCTTGCCGCCCGCGATCATCGAGCCCCACTCCGGGCTGCCGGGTTCGATCCCGACGCCGACGAAGCCGAGACTGGAGACCACGATCGCCACCCAGGCGGCGTTGACCGCCGCGTAGGACACCAGCGGGGTCAGGCCGTTGGGCACCAGGTGCCGGGCCAGGACACGCCGTCCGCTGTTGCCCGCCAGCACGGCGGCCTCGGCGAACTCCCACGACTTGCGGCCCTTGACCTCCGCGCGCAACAGCCGCAGATAGCCGGGCAGTCCGACGAAGGCGACCACGACGATCACATTGGCCAGGCCCGAGCCGAGCGTGGTGACCAGCAGCAACGCCAGCAGCAGCGCGGGGAAGGACTGGAGGATCTCGGTGACCCGCATGATCACCGCGTCCGCCCAGCCGCCCCAGTACCCGGCGACCGCGCCGAGCAGGCTGCCGATCACGAAGGCGATGGCGACCGCCACCAGGGTCAGCCACAGGTCGGTCCAGGTGGCGGCGAGCGTCTTGGAGAAGACATCGGAACCCGCCTGGTCGGTGCCGAACCAGTGCTTCCCGCCCGGGGACTGGTACGGCAGCCCCACGCCGGGCTGCTCGGGGTCGTACGGCGTCCAGATCCGGCCGACCGCGGCGGCCACCAGCAGCACGGCCATCAGGCCGAGGCCCAGGCGTACGGTCAGCGAGTCGGCGCCGCCGGCGCCGGGCAGCAGGCGGGTCAGCCGACGGCCGGACGGGCGCCGGTCCTGGTCCGGGCCGCCGGGCCCCGCGGGCGGGCCCGCTGAGGGGGCGGCGGTCAGGTCGGCGGAGGGCACGGGGGCCGGGGCGGTCATGAGCGGATCCTCGGGTCGGCCAGCGAGTAGGCGAGATCGACCAGTGCGTACAGGGCGACGTATACGACGGCCGCGTAGAGCACGAAGCCCTGGAGCGCGGGGAAGTCGGACTGCTGGACGGCGGTCAGCGCGTACTGGCCGATGCCCGGCCAGCCGAAGACCCCCTCGACCAGTACCGCGCCGGTGAAGGCGAAGGCGACGCCGCCGGCGATCATGGTGATCACCGGGAGCAGCGCGTTGCGGAGCGCGTAGCTGCGGTAGATACGGGACCGGCTGAAACCGTAGGCGTGCGCGGTCCTGACGTATTCGCTGCGCAGCGCCTCGACCATGCCGGACCTGGCCACCCTGGTGATGGGGGCGAAGATGCCGCAGACCAGGACGACGCAGGGCAGCACCAGTTGGAGCAGGGCCTGCCGGACGGTGTCCCACTGCCCGGCCAGCAGCCCGTCGATGACGTAGCTGCCGGTGACGCCGGGCGGCGGCGCCAGGCCCGCGGGCAGTCGGCCGATGGGTCCCGGCAGGATGCCGAACCGGACGAAGAACAGCGACAACAGCACCAGGCCGAGCCAGAACTGCGGCATCGCGAGCGCCGCCACGGTGACCACCCGGATCGCGTGGTCGGCGGCCTTGCCCCGGCGGACCGCGCTGATCACGCCGAGCGCGGTGCCGAGCAGGACGCCGATGATCAGGGCGGGTACGGCCAACTCCAGCGTGGCGGGCAGCCTGCTGGTCAGGTCGGCGCTGACGGCGCGGCCGGTGCCGAAGGACGTACCGAGGTCGCCGTGCAGCAGATCGCGCAGGTAGATGAGGTACTGGCGAGGGATGCTGTGGTCCAGGCCGAGGGAGGACCGCACCTGGGCCCGGACCTCCTCGCTCGCCCCGGGCGGTACCAGCAGGCCCGTCGGGTCCGGCGCCACGACGCGGGCCACGACGAACGTGAAGGTGACCACGCCCCAGACGACCAGCACCGCGCCGCCCAGTTTGCGGGCGACCAGCAGCAGGGCGCCTCGTGGCAGCAGGCCACGGGACGGGGACCGGTTCGGCGGCCTGGCGGCGGCCGGAGGTACGGCCACCTCGATGTCGGAGACGGTCATCAACCCCCCTTCCCTTATTTCCGTGAGACGGAAACGAATATTCCGCACTGCGGATTCGACAGTATTGGAAGGCCCCGGTCCGGCTGTCAAGGGTTTCGTGCCCGATGACCTTGCGAATCGGTATTCCCGCTGCGCAGTCTGAGGAAGTGTCATTGACAGGGGGCCGGTGAGGCTCCGATACTCCAGTGGTGCGGAGCCGATATGTTGATTCCGTGTTACGGAATGACTCTCGCCGACACCTCAGCGGTAACGGCGGGGAAATCCAAGGGATCCAGCGGCGACCAGCGGGACGGACGCGACCTGCGCGACGATGCGATCCAGGCGATCTGCGGGATCAACGGGATCAACGGGATGGGGACACCTCATGAAGAAGACCGGCGCCCAGCGACCACGGTCTGACAAGTCCGCTGCGGAGACGGCGGGTTCGGACAAGCCGGGTCCGGAGCGGTCGGGCGCAGACAAGCCGATGCACGTGGTGGTGCGGGCCCTGTCGGTGCTCACCCACCTGTCCGCGTACCGCCAGGGCCTCACCCTCCAGCAGCTCCACCAGCAACTGGAGATCCCCGTCGGCAGCATGCACCGGGTGATGAGCACCCTGGAGCACACCGGCTTCGTCAGCCGGTCGCCCACCACCAAGCGGTACGTGCTCGGCCCCAACGCGCTCGAACTCGGCCATGTCGAGGACTACGAGCCGTTCGTGATCCAGCCGCCCTCGGCGCTGGTGGAGGCCGAACGGCGGTGCGGGGAGAGCGTGGTGCTCACCCAGTTGATCGACGGCCGGGTGGTGGCGGTGTCCATCGCGGGCACCAAGCGCCCGCTGCGGCTGTTCGTCAGGCTCGGCCAGGAGGTGCCGCTGCACGCCGCCGCCTCGGCCCGCGCGATCCTCGCCTACCAGGACCCGGCCTTCGTCGAGACGCTGCTGTCGTCCTACCCCCGCGCGTCCTTCACCTCCGGCACCGTCCGGGAGATCAACCGGCTCATCGACCACCTCGCCGTGGTCCGCCAGCGGGGCTTCGACGTGTGCGACAACGAACTCGACGAGGGCGTCTGGGCGGTCTCCGCGCCGGTCCGCAGCGGTCCGTCCGGACGGGTCAGCTCGGCCGTCACCGTCTGCGCGGCCTGGTCGCGGGTCGCCGATCCGGCCGACCGTGCGGTCAAGGCACGGATCGTGCTGGACGCGGCGCAGGCGCTGTCGCGCGAGCAGGGGTACGAGCGGCCCTTCGCGCCGGACCCGACCCAGGAGCAGCTCGTCGCACTGATGCAGGCCGACAGCACGTCGCCGGACGTCTTCGTCCCGCGGCCCTCCTTCGCGGGAGGGGACCGGCCATGACGGCGGAAGCGGGAGCCGGGGCGGGGGTCGGGGCGGTCTCCACGGCGCCGGTGGTCGCGGCGGCCGGGGCGGTCTCCACGGCCACGGCGGTCGCGGCGGCCGGGGCGGAGGCGGTCGCATCGCGCGGCGTGGCGGAAAGCCGGTCGCGGGTCGGCGCCCGGGTGCTTCCCGGTCTCGACCGGGCGCCGGGAGTGCTGGCGGACGAGCTGGCCGGGGATCTGGCCGCGGCCGGGTACGCCGCAGGTGACGCCGCCGCCGGTGACGCTGTCGGCGACCGGGGGAGTGGCTCGGGCTGGCTGGACCGGCCCGCGCTGCTGCGCCGGCTCGCCGCCGCCCTGGCCGTCGAAGTCCCCGCCACCGCCGACCGGTTGGTGGCGGCGGGGCCCGGCGCCCAGGCTCTGGGCGCGGCTGTGTCGCTGGAGACGGGACTGCCGTTCGCGGCCCTCGTCGCGGGCGCCCCGCCGTTCGGCGTGATCCACCCGGGCGAGACGGTCGTCGTGATCGCCGTCGACGCCGCCTCGGCCGCCGGAGCGCTGCCGCTGCTGCGCGAGGCCGGAGCCCTGCCGCACAGCGCGGCCGTGGTGGTCGCGCCGTCCGGGGAACCGCCCGCCGGCCTCGGCCTCCACACCGCCCTCGTACGGCGGACGGCGACCGGCTACGCACCCGTCGGGCCTCTCGGCCCGCTCGAAGTGGTCACCCCCGCAGGCCCCGCAGGCCCCGCAGCCCTCGCCGGACCCGCCGGACCCGCCGGACCCGCCCCGAAACCCACTGCCCGGCAGGAGAACCGTACGACCCGACAGGAGAGCGCCATGCCCACCAGCCCCCTTCCGCATCCCCCCGCCCCGCCGGCCCCGGCCGCCAAGTCCCCCGCGGAGCCCGCGGATTCGACGACGGGCACCGGTGCCGCTCTGCTCGCCGACGACCCCGCCACCGTGGAACGGGCGGGCGCGGCGCTGGCGGAACTGGCCGCCCGCTACCGCCCCGAGGCCGTCGTGAGCTGGAACGCGACCGCCGACGTACTGCTCACCCATGTGGTCGCCCACACCCTCGGGCTGCCGCGCCGGGTCGTGGTCGAGGACCTCGGACGGCTGATCGTGGAGGACGTGCTGCCCGGCGAACGCACGGTCGTGGTGGCCCGGGGCGGCGTCGACAGCGGCGGCCCCGGAGCCGAACTCGCGCCGCTGGTAAGGGCGGTGACCGGTCACGGCGGCCGGGTCGTCGCCGTCTGCTCGCTCGCCCCGCTCCTCGGGGCGGCCCCCGACGGCGTGGACGTGGTCAGCCCCGGGAACGGCGGAGCCGACCGTGACAACGGCCGCACCGGCCACGACAGGGACGAAGCGTGAGCACCGGGACGGCCCAGCCGGCGACCGCCGACCTGCTCGACGGGGTCGACCTCGGGCGGATCGACGCTCATCTGGCGGGCTTCGCCGCGCTCACCGAACCGGGGCCCGGCTGCACGCGCCTGGCGTACAGCCCGCTGGAACGCCAGGCGCACGCGGTGTTCGCCGCCCACATGACGGCCCTCGGGCTGACGGTCACCACCGACCACGCGGGCAACACCGTGGCGGAACTGCCGCCCGCCGGGCCGAACACGGGCTCCGGCGACGCACGCGCGCTGGGCACCGGCTCGCATCTGGACACCGTGCCTCAGGGTGGCGGCTTCGACGGCATCGTGGGCGTCGTCGCGGCCATGGAGGTCGCCGAGATCGTGGTCCGGCAGGAGGCCGCCCACCGTCGACCGTGGCGGTTCGTGGCGTTCGCGGCCGAGGAGGGCGCGCGGTTCGGGCAGGCGTGCAACGGCAGCCGGATGGCGGCCGGGCTGACCGGCGCGGCGGATCTCGCGGGGCTCACCGACCGCGACGGCGTGACGATGGCCGACGCGATGGCCGCCGTCGGGCTGCGGCCGGACCTGGTGGACGCGTCGCGCTGGCGGCCCGAGGAGTGGTTCGCCTTCGTCGAACTCCACATCGAGCAGGGCGAGGTGCTGCGGTCGCAGGGGGTCGACCTCGGCGTGGTCGACGTGATCTCCGGCAGCACCCGGCTGCGGGTGCGGGCCGAGGGCCGCGCCACCCACTCCGGCGGCACCCCCATGCACCTGCGGCGCGACGCCCTGGTGGCCGCCGCCGAGTGCGTGGTGCTGGGCGACCGGCTCGCCCGCGACCCCCGGCACCACGGCGTACGGGTCACCGTCGGCCGGCTCCGCGTCGAGCCCGGCTCGATCACCACGGTCCCGGGGTCGGTCGAGTTCTTCGTCGACGTACGCGACGTGGACTCCGTCCGCCAGCGCGACACCGCCCGTACCCTGGCCGCCGAGTTCGCCGCGCTGGCCCGAGACCACGGGGTCGCGCTCACCACGGAGGTCATCGCCGATACCTCACCGGTCATCCTGCCGGGCTGGGTCGCCGACCACATCCGCCATGCCTGCGCCTCCCTGGGCCTTCCGTACCGCGTCCTGCCCAGCGGGGCCAGCCACGACGCGCAGCAGATCGCCCATGTCATCCCGACCGGCCTGCTTTTCGTCCCCAGTGACGACGGACTCAGCCACGTCCCCGCCGAGTTCACCCCTACGTCCCAGATCGCCTCGGGCGTCCGTACCCTCCTCGCCGCCCTCCACCGGCTCGACGGCACCTCGTGAACACGACGCCGGGGCACGGGACATGGCGGGTGGAGCGGGTCGGCGTCGCCGGGCGGACGGGGGTCTTCGACCTCACTGTCGAGGACGGGGTGATCCGGGCCGTGGACGCGGTGGCCGGGGAGCCGACAGGCGGGACGGTGCTGCCCGGGCTGGTCGATCTGCACACGCATCTGCGGGAGCCGGGCGGAGAGGAGGCGGAGACGCTGGCGTCCGGGGCCGTCGCGGCGGCGGCCGGAGGGTTCACCGACGTCTTCGCGATGGCGAACACCTCACCGGTCACGGACACCGTCGCGCGAGTACGGGAGGTACGGCGGCGGGCCCGGGGGCTCGGCGTACGCGTCCACCCGGTGGCGGCGGCGACGGCCGGTCTGGCCGGAGAGGCGATCGTGGACGTGGCGGCGTTGGCGGCGGCCGGGGTGACGGTCTTCTCCGACGACGGCAAGTGCGTGAACGACGACAATCTGGTCCTGGAACTGCTGACGGCGATGGCCCGGTACGGCACCGCGTTCGCCCAGCACGCGCAGAGCGCCGCCATCGTCCGCGACGGAGTCGTCAACGCGCCGGTCGCCGCCGGTCTCGGCGTGCCCGGCTGGCCGGGCGCGGGGGAGGAGGCGGTGATCGGCCGGGACCTGGCGCTCGCCGCCGCCACCGGTGGACGGCTGCACATCTGTCATGTCTCCACGGCGGGTTCCGTCGCGCTGGTACGGGCCGCCAAACGCGAGGGCCTGTCCGTGACCGCCGAGGTGACGCCCCATCACCTGATGCTCACCGACACCCAAGCCGCCGAGCGGGGACCGGCGTTGAAGGTCAACCCGCCGCTGCGGTCGGCCACCGACGTGGCCGCGGTGCGCGCGGCGCTGCGCGACGGCACGATCGACGTCGTCGCCACCGACCACGCTCCGCACCCGGCTCGAACGAAGACCTGTTCCTGGCTGAGCGCCGCCTTCGGCCTGACCTCGTTGGAGACGGCGCTGCCGGTGGTGGCCGAGGTGTTCGCGGACCCGGCCACCAGGGCGGTGGACTGGACCGCGGTGGCGCGTGTGATGTCCACGGCCCCGGCCGCGATCGGCCGGATCGCCGACCTCGCCGGCCGCCCGGTCGCGGTCGGCGAACCGGCGACCTTCTGTGTCGTCCGGCCGCAGGCATGGCGGGCCGAGCCCGCCACCTGGCTGAGCCGGTCGGCCAACTCCCCTTTCCACGGCCGGGACTTCGCACACAAAGTCACCCTGACCGTCCTGGAAGGCCGCCCCACCCACGGCAGCCTCACCCCCGACCCCCCACGCCCATGAGCCCGCCGCGACGCAGCAGCCCGCTCGCGGAGCCTCCTTCGTCTCCGCGGTGACCCGGATCCGGCCACTCCCGCGACATCAGCGCCTGGAGGACTCCGCCCGCAGGAGCTGGCGTTGCCTCGCCGGGGACGGCGTTGTGCGGATGCCGTATTACGGTGCCCGTAGGTTCCACGAAGGGGCCCGTGTCGTGAGCGACCGCCGCGGTGAGACGTTCTTGCGGCGGGCGGATGGAAGCGACGTAGCCCGAGCGGCGGAGATGGGGAGCGGATGACTCTGAAGGCGGGCCAGCGGGTGGTGCTGGCAGCGGACACCAGACTGACCGATTCGGCGGAGGTGTCGGGGGTCGTGATCGGGTTCCTGTCTTTGGCCGCGGGCACAGGCGGGGCCGTCGAGCAGGTGGTCGCCCACCGGGACGAGAGCGACGAGGTGCGCGAGTACGAGCGGCTCAAGTCGCTGCTCGACGCCTTCGGAGGCGAGATGCCGACGGAGAGCAGGAGGCAGCTCGAAGAGAAGGTCGGCTCTCTGGAACCCGCGTGGACCGCCTTCCAGGAACAGCCGCCTCTCGTGAGCGTGCGGGTCCGCTTCGACAACGGGTTCATCCTCGACGGGGCCCACGAGGCTCTCTTCGTCCCCGCCTGACGCGTCACCCGATCCGGGTCATGCGCAGACCGTGCACGGGCGGGACTCGGAGGGCGGGGTCCACGACCGGCTCTGGCGTTCTTCGCTGACGCGCGGTCGGACATCACCGTTCCCCGGCTGACGTACCGGCCGCCCCCGTGCCGCTGGCCGGTACGTCGGGTCTTGAGGGGTCCGGGGGAGCCCCCCGCGCGAGGGGTCAGTCCCAGGCGTTCTGGTTGAGGAAACGGGCGACGCCGCGCCAGGAGTTGGGGCCCATCACGCCGTCGATCGGGCCGGTGTAGCCCCACTGCGCGGCGAGCCGCTGCCAGGCGGCGTACGTGTTGACGCCGGGCACGCCGTCGACGGGACCGGCGTAGCCGAAGTGCGCCTTCAGGTACCGCTGGAGGGCCGCGTAGGTGTTGACGCCGGGCACGCCGTCGACCGGACCGGTGTAACCCGAGGTGAGGGACAGCCACTTCTGCGCGCGGCTCCAGAACACCGGTCCCGGTACGCCGTCCTGCTCCGTCGTGGTCTTCGGCAGACCTCCGCCTCCGCCGCCCCCTCCTCCGCCCCCGCTGCCCGGAGCGACCAGATCGAACGCCGAGCCGCGAGCGAGATTGTGGTCCACGTTCCGGATGCCGCCGATGGAGCCCACGGAGGTGTACTGGTGGACCGCCCAGTCCGGGTACGCGCCGCCCAGCTCCGGTTCGCCTTGCCGCGTACCGTTGTTGGAGCCGTACGCGGCCACCCACAGCTTGGCCCCGGTGGCGATCGTCTGGCCCCAACTGCCGCCGCGCAGATTCGCGGCGCCGATGTAGAACCAGGGCACGCACGTACCGACCCTGGCCTGTACCTGCCGGAACCAGGCGGCGACCTGGCCGTCGTTCCACAACCCGGTGGAGTCGTCCAGCACTTCGTCGTCCAGGGCCAGTACGTCGCCCTGCCGGTAGTCGTGCAGGTGGTCGACGAAGTAGTTCGCCGCGTCCGTCGGCGCCTGGAAGTCGCCGGACAGCCAGTAGTGGCCGACCCGCAGTCCGGCCGCTCGCGCGCTGTCCACTTGGGCCGTGTAGTACGGGCTGACGTACGGTCCCTCGCTGAGCTGGCTGCCGCCGGTCTTGGCGATGGCGAACTGTTGGCCCTGGTTGCGGGCCAGCGCGAGGTCGATGCCGCCTTGGGTGGTCGCGACGTCGATTCCGTACGAATCGGCCGCGGCGGACGCGCTTCGTGCGCCCAGACCCAGACCTGCCGGGGCGAGCGTGCCTACGGCGAGGGCGCGTATCAGCGTTCTCCTGCGCATGTTTCCTCCGTGACGGTGGGGACGAGAGGGGCTGTCGAACTTTCGTTCCCTACCCACGATTGGGTCCGCGCAGTTCCTCGCGCCCCTGCGAAGACGGGGCTCGGGCAGAGTTCTGGATTTCCGAACTAGCGCGGGAGCGAGGCGAGTTGGCGCTTCCTACGGTCACGGTGGAGGGCGGGGGCGCGGGGGAGGGCGGGGCGGAGCGGGCCGTGGAGCCCTCGAGTCCACGAAGGGCCGCAGGACGCGGTCGTAGTTCGCCAGCGCGGTCGGCAGGTCGTGCTGGAGGAGCAGGCGGACGCGGGGGCGCCGGACGTTGTCCCCGTCGTCACTCACGAGGAGGCGTTCGAGGCGGGCCTCACGCTCATCCTCGGGCGCCTCGATCAACCGGCGGGAGACCCCTGTGTGTTCGAGGGCCCCTTGCGGGGCCGGCTCCGGTCGCTTCCGCGGGCGGAACGGGCGTTGGCGGTCGCGGGATATGACGCGACGATCCGGCGACGCGCCAACTGGGCTCTCCGGTCAGGGAGTTGGCTGAGACGTCGTGGCCGGGACGGGCGATGCCGCCGCCGGGGCGGACACGTCGGCGGGTCGGCACAGCCGCCAGACCCTCGCCGGGGGCAGGTTGCCCCACACGGTCCGGCAGCCGGTGGCGTACTGGTCCTGGTATCCCGCGAGGACCTCTTCGACGGCACGGTGGCGGCGGGCTTCGCGGCGGGTGGCGGTCAGGGCGCGGGCGTAGCGGGTGCCGCGGTAGGCGAAGTACGTGAGCGTGCCGCCGGGCCGGAGCAGTTCGATGTACCGGTCCATGATCGTCGTGACGTGCGCCGGGGTGAAGTTGGTGAACGGCAGCCCTGAGACGATCACGTCGTAGCGCCGGTCGGTGTCGAGCTGTTCGACGAAGGCGTGATGGACGCGAATCCGTTCGCTCCCGTCCGCCGGAAGCGGATGGGAGCTGACGAGGCGTCGCAGTTGGGAGGCGAAGCGGGAGTTGGCCTCGACGATGTCCAGGCTGCTGCCCGGGGAGAGGCGGGGGAGGAGCGTGCGGGTGACGGAGCCGGTGCCCGCGCCCGCCTCCAGGACGTTCAGGGGCCGCGCTCCGTATTCGCCCGCGGGATCAGTGAGCAGACGGGCCAGAGCCTTGCTGCTGGGAGCGATGGCGCCGGTGGTGCGCAGATCGCGGGCCGCTTCGAGCAGGAACATCCAGCTCTCCGCTTTGCGCCGCGCGGGGGCACGGTGGTGTGAGGTGGTCCAGTCGTCCATGTCCGAGACGCTAGAGACGCCTTCAGCCGCGCATATCCTCCCTTGTGCGGCCGTCCTCCCCTACCAAAGGTGGAGGTCGGCGTAGCCGAACGTCGGACGACAGGCATCCGGGCGCGTGCCACGCTCTGCGGGTGAACGGGGAACAGGGGCAGGGATGGGCGGTCTACGGCCGCTACGGCTTGGTGGCGTTGCTGGCTCTGGCGGCTTTCCGGAACGAGGCGTTGAGCGCTGAAGGCCGGTACGCGCCTGCCGGCGGTGCGGCGGCCGTGGTGTGCGGGCTGGCGCTGCTGCGCCGGGCGCCCTGGTGGCTCGCTCCGGTGGTGACCACGGCGGCGGCGGGGGTGTGGGGATGGCCGCTGCTGCCGCTGCTCCTGCTCGCCCTGTTCGACCTCGCCGCGCACCGGCACGTCGTGGCGGCTGTGACCTGTTCGGCTGTGGCGCTCTCGGTGAGCGCCGTGCTCCACCCGGCGGTCTCCCTGTGGCGCCCGCAGCAGTACGGCTCCACGGTGCTGGCGGTGGTGGGAGGGCTGTGGATGGGCAGTCGGCGACGCCTGGTGAAGGCGCTGAACACACAGGTGGAGCATCTGCGGACCGAGCGGGAACTGCGCGAGCAGGCCGTACGCATGGCCGAGCGTTCCGCCATCGCCGCCGAGATGCACGACGTACTCGCCCACCAGCTCAGCCTGATCGCCCTGCACACCGGCGTGCTCGCTGCCAGGAAGGATGTGCTGCCCGCCGCACTCGTCCACCGCCTCACCCTGTTGCGCACCGCCTCCACCCATGCGCTGACCGACCTGCGTGACGTGCTGGGCGCCTTGCGTACCACCGACGTCCCCCACGGTGCCGAACGGCCGGCGCCGGTCCTGCGTGATGTCGAGGAGATGATCGGGCAGGCGCGGACGGCCGGGCAGCACATCGACACCGTCATCGAGGGCAGGCCGGAACAGGCCCCGTCGGCCCACAGGCTGGCGGTCTTCCGCCTGGTCCAGGAAGCCCTGACCAACGCCCGCAAACACGCTGCCGACGCCCCCGTCCGCGTCCGTATCGACTACGGGCCGCCCGCCACCGTCGTCGAGGTCACCAACACTCCCGGCGGGCGCGGCGAGGCGACGGCGCCCTCGGGGTTCGGCCTTGTCGGGCTGCGCGAGAGGGTCGAAGCACTCGGCGGACACCTGAATGCCGGGCCCGGCGGCAGCGGTTCCTGGCGGCTGGCCGCCCGGATACCGCACCGCGCCGCCGCGCCGAACGGTCCCCGCGCGTGATCCGCGTCATGGTCGTCGACGACGACGCACTCGTCCGCCTCGGACTGACCGACCTCCTCGACGGCGACGAGGCCATCGAGGTCGTTGCCCAGGCCGCTGACGGGCTCCACGCCATCGAGCAGGCCACCGCCCACCGCATCGACATCGCCCTGGTCGACATCCGGATGCCCCGCATGGACGGCATCGTCGCCACCAAGCGGTTGCGCGCCTTGCCCCACCCGCCCAAGGTCATCTCGCTGACCACCTTCGACCTCGACGAGTACGTCTACAACGCGCTGGCCGCGGGCGCCGACGGCTTCCTGCTCAAGGACACCGACCCCGCCGAGATCCTGCGCGCCGTCCACCTCGTCGCCGCCGGCTCCGCCTTGCTCCATCCCGCCGCCGCTCGCCGTCTCATCGACTGCTACCACCGCACCAACCGGCCTCGGGCCGCCCAGGCCCGGACGCGGATCGACCCTCTGACCCCGCGGGAGAAGGACGTGCTGGCCCTGCTCGCCGAGGGGGACACCAACGCCGACATCGCGAACGCGCTCGGCATGCGGGAGAGCACCGTCAAGTCCCACGTCAGCCGCATCCTGACCACCTTGCGCGTCACCAACCGGGTGCAGGCCGCACTCCTGGCCCGCGACGCCGGCCTCGCGCCGTGAGCCGTGAGCCGTGAGGTCCAGCGCGGCCGTCCGGGGGAGGTGCCGCCGGGTCCCGCGCACCGGGCGTCGCACTCCCTCGGCCCTCGGCCGCGTGCCCGCGAGGGGAGTCCCGGAGGACGTCCGACCACCCGGATCGCCGCAATATCGCGCCATTCGGGCAAATCGGTGAGCATTTCGAGGCATTAAAGCTGGTGAAGGGGTAGCCGCACATCGAGCCCGGGGGGCCACCAGCACAAGAAGCGCGTAAGGAAGGAACCGCCATGGCGGTCAGCAATCTGAAGGACCGGAGCGTTCTGGCGATCGTGACGAACTACGGCGTCGAGCAGGACGAACTCGTCGTCCCCGTGGAACACCTGCGGGCGGCGGGCGCAAGAGTCGACGTGGCGGCCGTGTCCGACGAGCCGATCCGGACGCTCGTCGGCGACAAGGACCCCGGCAAAACCGTGCAGCCGACGCTGACCCTGGAAAAGGCGGACGTCACGGCGTACGACCTGCTGCTCGTACCCGGCGGCACGCTGAACGCCGACAGCCTCCGGCAGGACGAAACGGCCGTGCGGGCCGTACGGGCCTTCGCGTCGGCCAAGCGCCCCGTCGCGGCGATCTGCCACGGCCCGTGGCTCGCGGTCGAGGCCGATCTCGTCCGCGGAAAGACGCTCACCTCCTACGCGTCCCTGCGCACCGACATCCGCAACGCCGGCGGCGCGTGGGTGGACAAGCCCGTGGTGAGCGACACCGCCGACGGCTGGACGCTGATCACCTCACGCACGCCCGACGACTTGGACGACTTCCTCCGCGAGGTCGACGCAGCCCTCGTCCCGGCGCCCTGAGCCCGTCAAGCCCTGGGGCGACCCGCCCCCGCCGACCGCGCGGGGACCACTCACCAAGCCCGGCTCGTGCCTGACACGTGTCCGAGCCGAAATTCACGACCTTCTCGACCGACGAAAGCGAGACAGCCATGCCCACGCGCAAGCTTCCGAAGTACACCGTCCCCGGCCTGACCACCAAGCAGGGCGGCGAGCTCATCGGGATTCTCCAGATGCGGCTGCACGCCCTCAACGACCTCCATCTGACGCTGAAGCACGTGCACTGGAACGTCGTCGGGCCGCACTTCATCGCCGTCCACGAGATGCTCGACCCGCAGGTCGAGCAGGTCCGCGCGATGGCCGATGACGTCGCCGAGCGCATCGCCGCGCTCGGTGGTGTCGCCCTGGGCACCCCGGGCGCCCTGGTCAGTGAGCGGACCTGGAACGACTACAGCATCGGCCGCCAGGACGCCATCGCCCACCTCGGCGCCCTCAACCTGGTCTACAACGGTGTCGTCGAGGACGTCCGCAAGGCGATCGAGGTGGCCGGCGAGATCGACCCGGCCACTGAGGACCTGCTGATCGGACAGCTCCGCGACCTGGAGCAGTTCCAGTGGTTCGTCCGGGCGCACCTGGAGACCACCGGCGGCACCCTCGTCACCGACGGCGCCGCCACCGAGAAGGGCGCGGCCGGCAAGGCCAAGGGCTGACCGCTCGTCACCGCCGGACAGCCCCAGAGCAGGAGACAACCCTCATGACATCCACCCACTACCTGGCAAGCTCCGGGGTTTCCGGCAGCCTGCTCATCCTCCTGGCCGCGATCGTGGTGGCCGCGGTCCTCCTGGGCGGCTTCTGGTACGGCAGCCGCCGTATGCGCTCCCGCCGGACCGCCGCCCCGGCCGTACGTCCCGATCCCGCCGCGCCGAACGGGCAGCCGGATCCCGCCGCCTCGGCCGACGCACAGCGCGGCCGGACGTGGCAGACCATCGATGACGACCCCGAGCAAGGCGCCCCTCACCGTCAGACGCGGTGACGGGCGGCCTTCCCGGCCCGTACCCGCGCCCGCCGTCGCGGACGTCGGGACGTAGAACGCCGAACCCCGCATCCGCCTCACGGCAGGTGCGGGGTTCGGCGTTCTCGGCGATGACGGCCGGGGGCTACGGGAGGGCGCGGGCGGCCGCGGCCAGACGCAACTCCTCCAGTACGGCGCTCTGGTGCTCGGCGCGCTCCAGCAAGGTGTCCAGGTGCTCGGGGTACAGCCGGGGCTCGGTCTCGGCCAGAGTGCGCAGGGTGCGCCAGCAGGCCGCCTTGCCCGCAACACCCAGGCACATGGATTCCAGCTCCAGCAGGTCGCTGAGCGGGGATCGCGTGAAGAGGTGTCCGTTGGGCTTGAGGCGGCCGACCTTCTCCGCCACCCATCCGATGGCGACCTTCGAGCGGTCGGGGGACACGTCCAGATCGGTCATGATCTGGATCAGCGAGTCACGGTCCTGTTCGATCTGGCGGGCCAGCTCCGCCAGTTCCGGGCCGCCGTCGCGGTCCTTCTGGGTCTGCGCCGCCCGGCGGAAGAGCTCCAGTCCGCCGGTCGCGCCGGACAGGTGGTCGTTGAGATAGATCGCCAGCAGACCGGCTCCGCCGGAGGCGGACGCGGCGGCGGCGGTGGCGCCGCGCATCTCGTTGTCCACGGAGGCGCCCAGTTCGGTCCAGCTGTCCTCGAACTTGGTCAGCCCTTCGCGCTCCAGGGTGTCGGTGACATCCGCGAAGTCGACGCCGACCCGCGCCAGCGCCTCGAAGTGGGCGGTCGCCGCGGTGTACTCCTCGCCGGTCGGCGGGTGGGCCGGAAGGGCGCCGTGGTCGGCGAACGCTTCAAGGGTCGTGCCGGGCATGGTGTTGACGGTGCCCGCGATGACGAGTTCGCCGACGTACATCGTGTCGGGGTAGTCCGGGTTCTTGACCCCGGTGGACGCCCACAGGGGGCGCTGCGGGCGGGCTCCGGCGGCGGCGAGCGCCTGCCAGCGCGGCGCGGCGGTCATCTCCTCGTAGGCCCGGTACGCCAGCCGGGCGTTGGCGACGGCGGCGGCGCCCCTGAGGTCGCGGGCCTCGGGGGTGCCGAGCGCGTCGAGCCGGGCGTCCACCTCGGTGTCCACGCGCGAGACGAAGAACGAGGCGACCGAGTCGATGGCCGCCAGATCGAGACCCGCCTCACGGGCCTGTTCGAGGCCGCTCTGGTAGGCGTCCATCACCGCGCGGTAGCGGTCGAGGGAGAAGATCAGCGTGACGTTGACGCTGATGCCCCGGGCGACGGCGGCGGTGATCGCGGCGAGACCCTCGCGGGTGGCCGGGATCTTCACCAGGAGATTCGGCCGGTCCACGGCCTCCCACAGCTTGCGTGCCTGCTCGATCGTGGCGTCGGTGTCCCGCGCCAGCCGGGGGTCCACCTCGATCGAGACCCGCCCGTCGGTACCACCGGTGCGCTCGTGCACCGGGGCGAAGAGGTCGCAGCCGGTCCGGACGTCATCGGTGGTCAGGGCGAAGACGGCCTCGTCCACGCTCGCGCCCTCGGCGCCCAGGCGCCGCAGTTGCTCGCTGTAGCGGTCCCCCTTGGACAGCGCGGAGGCGAAGATCGTGGGGTTCGTCGTGACCCCCACCACGTGCCGGTCCGCGATCAGCCGCTTCAGCTCACCACCGGCGAGCAGCTCGCGGGACAGGTCGTCCAGCCAGACCGAGACTCCGGCCGCGGAGAGTTCGGCGAGCGGATCGGATGCGACGGGAACAGACATTGCGGGACCTCCATAGGGGCGCTGCGCCGAACGACGCGCGGTGTACGCGGTGCGCGTACCGGCCCGACGCCCGGGGACGCGGGGTTCGTACATGTACGAGGGGCAGGCAGAGCGCCGTGCGCCGGGCGTACGGAGCGCCCAGCGGATCAGCGCGTGCCGTGCCGGGGAACGGACGGCTGAAGCTCGACGGATTCCTCGGCCTACGGCATGACTGGGCACCTCAGAAGAGACCGGCCCCCGTTATGCGGCTGCCCAGCCAGCGAATTCAAAACCTCGAACGCCGCCGGGTCCGCGCGCTGCCCGGTCGGAGCCCGTCCGGCGGTCGGCCGGGCCGGAACGCGGCGGGCGAGACCGCCTGGCCGGAGGTGTGACTACGGGGTGTGCGGCGGTCGCCCCGCGGGGTTGCGGAGCTGGTGGGTGTGTTCGGTGACGGTGTGGACGCGGTCGGCGAGGTCGGGGTGGCCCGCTTGGAGGTGGGCGTGAGTGGCGGTGAGCGGGGTGATGAGCGCGGCGGCGTCGTCGGCGGCCAGGGCGGTGTCGAGGTGGCCGAGGGCGGTGTCGGCGGCGGTCGGCAGGTCGGTGAGCTGGGTGATCTGGCCGGCGAGTCTGCGCAGGTCGGCGGCGTTGGTGCGGGCCCAGGCGTCGACGGTTCTGTCGGCGGCGCGGCGGTTGCGGGTGGCGTTGACCCTTTCCTCGCCGGTGGAGCCGGCCGGGCCGGGGCGCAGGCGCAGGTAGCGGCGCTCGGCGGCCTGGCGGCTGGAGACACCGAGGGGCGCGGCGAGGTCGGCCCAGCTGGCACCGGCCGCCCGCGCGGTCTCGATCAGGCCGGTTTCCCAGCCGGCGAGTTGTTCGCGGATCTCGCGCAGGAGCAGGAGCGAGGCGAGTACGTGCCGGGGGTCGGCCGCAGCGGCCGACGGCTGGTCGGGTGCCGGGCCGCGGGCGTCGCGGACGGCCGCGTCGATGGTTTCCAGTGCCGCCGCGGCGGCGGGGAAGGTGGCCGCGGCGGGCGGTGGCGACGGTGTCGGGGCGGGCTGGTCGGCTGTCATGGCGCCTCCTCCGGGCTGTCACCCAGGGGTGTCACCCTCAGGGTGACATCAATGTTTGTCATCGGATGGATGACATGCTACAACAGAGGGCAGGTGAACGACACCGGCGCCAAGCGCCCGACTTCCTGGAGGTGTTCCGCGATGCTGATGCGTACCGACCCTTTCCGTGAACTGGACCGACTCACCGAGCAGCTCCTGCGCCCCGGCACCTGGTCGAGGCCCGCCGCGATGCCGATGGACGCCTACCGCGACGGCGAGCAGTACGTGGTGTCCTTCGACATCCCCGGGGTCTCGCCGGACGCGATCGACATCGACGTCGAGCGCAACATGCTGACGGTGAAGGCCGAGCGCAGGCCCGCCCCGCACGACGAGGGCGTGCAGATGGATCTGTCCGAGCGGCCGCTGGGGGTCTTCTCCCGCCAGATCGTGCTGGCCGACTCCCTGGACACCGAGCAGATCCAGGCCGACTACGAGGCCGGGGTGCTGACGCTGCGCATCCCGATCGCCGAGCGGGCCAAGCCCCGCAAGATCGCCGTCGGCGCGGGCGACAACCGCCGGCAGATCGCCGGCTGACCCCCCGCCGCCCGCGGTACCGCGCGGCGAAGGACGCGAACCCGTCGGCACCCTCCTTCGCCGCCGACCGACATCTCCTCCACCCCACCCGGCGGCCGGCCCCGCTCACCGGGCCCGGCCGCCGCCCGAAACGGAAGGCCACCGCCGCAGCCATGCACGCCCAGTCCGAACAGCGCCGGACCGCGTCGGCGCTCACCTACGACCAGATGCTGGAAACCGTCCGTTACGACGGCGCCTACCCCACCCGCGAACGCGCAGAGCAGGCCGTCCACGCCGTGCTCGCGGCCCTGGGAAGCCAGCTCGGCGACGACCCGCGCACGGCACTCGCCGCCCATCTGCCCCGTCAGGCCGCTGACATCCTCACCGCCCAGGCGCCCACCGCGCAGCCCCGCACCGGCTGGAGCTTCGTCCAGGACATCGCGGCCCGCACCGGCGTCACCCCCGCCGTCGCCCGCTGGGACACCGGCGCCGTCCTGAGCACCGTCGCCGCCCTCCTGCCCGGCGACCTGCTCACCCGCACCATCAACGAACTCCCCGCCGGCTACGCCCTGCTGTTCGGCCGCGCAGAACTCGCCCGAGCCGCCTGACCCCCCGTCGCGCCGTCCGGGCCGTGCCATTCGCAGAACAGGACGGTGGCGTCGTCCTCGAGGCGTCCGTGGTGGTACTCCATGACGGTGCGCATCAGGCGGCGCAGCGTCTCGTCGACGGGAAGGTTGTCCGCGTGGTGGCGGGTGATGAAGTCGGTGAAACGCTCCACACCGAATTCCCGGCCGTCGCTGTCGCGGGCCTCGGTGATGCCGTCGGTGAACAGCAGCAGCCGGTCTCCGGGCTCCAACTGCTCGGTGCGCTGCTCGACCGGCAGGTTGAATCCGCTGCCCATCGGCCCGGCCGGAGGGCAGTACAGGGTGCTGGACCACCGGCCCCCGCGGATCAGTACCGGTAGCAGGTGGCCCCGGTTGACCCAGCTGAACTTGCCGGTGTCCAGTTCCAGGTCCGCCAGGACGCCGGTGGCGTACCGGGTGTGTCCGAACTGCCCGACCAGCGTGTCTTCGATGGCTCTGCTGGCGTCGGGAATGGTGGCGCCGGCGCGGCGGTGGCTGCGGCAGGTGGACATCGCCAGAGCGGCGGTCAGTCCGGCGGACGTGTCGTGGCCCATGGCGTCGAAGATCGCCAGGTGCAGGATGTCGTCCGCCAGCGCGTACTCGAAGGCGTCCCCGGCCACCTCGTAGGCCGGTTCCATGAAGGCGCTGACCGTGGCCCGCTGGTCGGAGAAGGTCCGTGGCGGCATCAGCGCCCATTGGAGTTCGGCGGGCACGCCCATCGGCCGGGTGCGGGTCAGCCGGGCGTGGGAGTCGCTGTTGGCCCGCTTGGAGACCAGCAGCAGTCCGGCCATCGACGCCAGCGCCAGCGCCACCTCACCGTCGGGCGTGCCCGTGTCGTCGGGGCCGGGCTCGACGTGCAGGACGCCCAGACGTTCCGTGCCGTCCCGCACCGGCATCCAGCACGCCCCGCCGGACGCCGGGGCGGTGACCTGTGTGATCTGGTAGGCGCGACCGGGCAACGTGCCCTCGATCCGGTGCTCCTCGCCGCCTTCGCCGGCGTTCAGGCCGGTCCCGGTCACCTCGCGCAGTACCTCTTCCTGGAGATCCGCCACGAAGAGCCGGGCCCCGCCCGCGCCGGCCTGCTTGGCCGCGGTGTCCAGCAGACGCGGCAACCGCTCGAACGGCGCCGTATGGCTGGCCTCCAGCAACCCGGCCAGTGCGCGCGCCAGACCGTGCGCGGTCATGCCCACCGCTTCGGACCGGAACGCACCCTGCCGGCATCAGACTCTTCCGCCATGACTCAATCCCCTCACAGCGCGGGACCACGAGGTCGCGCACATCGACCAGCACATGCCACCGGGGACCACAGGGCACACGCCCGAGGGAACGACACCAGCGCGACCACCCCACCCGGCCACTCCGCGGCGGCCGGGACGACGGTCCCCACAACCCTGCCACCCAGGCCCGTCCCCAACAAGCGGCTCCCGCCGGGAGCGGCGAGGACACGGCTCGGGCCTCCGCCGGGAGCACGCGGAATGCCGGGCGATGGCACGTCGGAGTCGTCCTGGGAGCGAGTCGTTCAGGTAGGGAATTGCTGAGGTCGGCAGTCGTTCAGCCGGTGGCCCGGTCGCGGGGCTTGGAGGAACTCAGCTCCTCGTTGATGCGCTGGGCCTCCGCGAGCTGGTCCTCGAGGATGACGATGCGGCACGCCGCCTCGACGGGGGTGCCCTGGTCGACGAGTTCGCGGGCGCGTGCGGCGATGCGCAGTTGGTAGCGGGAGTAGCGGCGGTGTCCGCCCGCGGAGCGCAGCGGGGTGATCAGGCGGGCTTCGCCGATCGCGCGGAGGAAGCCTTGGGTGGTACCGAGTATCTCGGCTGCTCGGCCCATGGTGTACGCGGGGTAGTCGTCGTCGTCGAGTCGGCCGAACGAGTCGTCTGCTGTCATCTCGCCTCTCTGTGGAACGCGCTTGAGGGGCCTTGGTGCCGAACGGCACCAAGGCCCCGAAGGAACTGCTACACCATCTACCGGCTTACGTACTGCGCCGGCTCTCTGTGTCCGCATCGCCACCGGGAGGGGTTTGGCGGCTGATGCGGGGATCGCGGTTGCTTGACCGGAGACCACCTCACTATCGATGTCCTGCGGTACCCGGGCCCGAAAATCCGCCCGGGCGATCCTGATGGCGCTCGGCTCCTCCGTTCTTCCCTCGGGATCAACTCTCTGAATCATCTCTTGGCACTGCGGTACTGCTCGTGGCGGCCCCTGATCACCTCGGGCCACCCGGTCCGGCGGTCAGTCCCATCGCCCGTCTGGCAACAACCCCGGCTCTGGAACTCCACCACCGCACCGTCCTGCGTCCTGCACTTCGCGTACTGCTGCCCGGCAGTTCGTGTCTGCCGGGCCTTGCTGATCTCGGCTACGAGAGAAACCATAACCACGTCACCGCCGAATGTCTACTCCGGCCGACATAGATTCTGCGCGTCCTGAGAGGGAGATAACCTCCGACGGCCACGCGGCACGCCTTATACCCGACCGCCCGCTCGTACGTCCGGTACTTCTGCGACAGCCACTCGTACGTGGGCGGAAAGTTGCCGTTTCGGGTGATACCGAACAGCATGATTACGCAGGAGACCGACCGCGTTCTCCGGAAAGGTCTGGTGCACCATGGGCCTTTACTTCGCGAACGAGATCGACGACCTCGTCGTGGACTCCCTGGCCGGTTTCGAACGGGCGCACGCCGACAGCGTCGCCTGGGACGAGGCGAACGGCTTCGTACGGGCGCTGACCCCGTCGCCCGCGCGGCGCGTGGGCCTGGTGTCCGGTGGCGGCTCGGGGCACGAGCCGCTGCACATCGGCTACGTGGGCGCGGGCATGCTGGACGCCGCCTGTCCCGGCCGCGTCTTCGCCTCGCCGCACAACCGCCAGATCTTCGCCGCCTCGCTCGCCGTGGCGCGGGAGAACGGTGTGCTGCACCTGGTGAAGAACTACACCGGCGACAAGATCAACTTCGGTATCGCCGCCGAACGGCTCGCTCGCGAGGGCGTCGACTGCGCGCGGGTCCTGATCGACGACGACGCCGCCTCGGACTCCGCGGAGGTCGTGAACGGCCGCCGGGGCACCGGCGCGACGGTGCTGGTCGAGAAGATCCTCGGCGCGGCGGCGGACACCGGGATGGGCCTGAAGGACCTGGCCGCCCTGGGCGTGGACGTGGTGGGCCGCTGCCGCAGCATGGCCGTGGCCTCCGCCGCCCACACCGCTCCCGCCACCGGCCTGCCCGCCTTCGACCTGCCGGCCGGCGGTCTCGAGTACGGCGTCGGCATCCATGGTGAACGGGCCCGTCGCACGCTGCGCGAACGCCCGTTGCGCGACCTGGCCGCGGACATGGTCGGCACACTGGCCGACCCCCTGGGCCTGGTCCCCGGCACGTCGGTGATCGTGCTGGTCAACGGCCTCGGCGGCATCACCAGGATGGAGCTGTACGCCGTCCTGCACGAGGTCACCAAGGTGCTCGACGGGCGCGGCGCGGCCGTCGAGCGCACCCTGGTCGGCGACTTCGTCACGGCCCTGGACATGCGCGGCTTCTCGCTGACGTTGCTGGTGGCCGACGCGGACACCCTCGCCTACTACGACGCGCCCGCCCACACCCCCGCCTGGCCCGCGACCGCACCGGTCGTATAGGAACCCCGCGACTCACGAGTTCCCCGGAGGCAGTCATGGCCGCACCGTCCCGCACCGCGTTCACCGATGCCTGGATACGCCGCTTCGCCGCCTCCGCGGAGGCCACCGAGCCCGAACTGACCGCACTGGACCAGCAGGTCGGCGACGGTGACTTCGGCGCGAACCTCGTCGCGGGCCTCCGGGCGACGCTGCGACGTCTCGACGACCCGATCGGCCCGAAGGCGTGGAAGGCCGCCTCGAACGGCGCACCGGAGCGGGTCAGGCCCCCCGAGGCGAGCTGCGCCGGCCCGCTGGACGCCGCCGCGGCCGCTTTCCTCGATGAGGTCGGCGGCACCAGCGGGCCCCTGTTCGGCCTGCTGTTCCATGAGATGGCGGCGGCGCTCGCGGTGAGCGAGGGGGGACCCGACGCCGGAGCGCTGGCCGCCGGTGTCGGCAACGGCCTCGCGGCCATTCAGCGGGTCGGAGAGGCGACCGTTGGCGACAAGACCCTGGTCGACGCGCTCGCCCCGGCCTCCGACGCGCTGACGGCGCAGCCGCCGGGGACCGACCCGGCCACCGCCGTGGCCCACGCGGCGCGGGCCGCGTGGGAAGGCGTCGGCAACACCGCCCGGCTGACGGCCCGGCGCGGCCGCGCGAGCTACCTCGGCGACCGGGCGGCCGGCGTCCCGGACCCGGGCGCGGTGGGGATCGCGCTGCTGTTCTCCTCCGCGCGCGGAACCGTCTCCCGGCTGGGCCCGCTGCTCGCGGCGGCGGGGGACGTACCGGAGGAACAGAGTGCCTGACCGGCCACGCGGCTGACGGACGACCGGCGGACCCGGCGGGTGACCCGCGGGCGGACGGGGCAGCGGGGGAGTGGGCCGGTCCGTCCGGAGGACACGGGGCGGGAGACCCGCCGGTCCGCGGCGGGTCGGATCAGACCGGCAGCCGCTGGGCCATCCGGCGCGTCGCCCACTCGAAGATGCCCGGCTCGTCGAGCGTCGCGACCCACAGGTCGACCCGCGCCGCGATGTCCTCGCCCGGCCAGGGGCCGACGCCGACGACGCGCAGGCCGCCGCGTACGGCCGCCTCCACCCCGCAGGCGGAGTCCTCGACCGCCAGTGTGTCGCCCGGCGCGGCGCCGCAGAGCCGGGCCGCGGTCAGGTAGACGTCCGGGTGGGGCTTGGGCCGGTTGTCCTCGTCGGCGACCACGATGTGGTCGAAGTGGTCCCGGAGCCCGGCGTGGTCGAGGCAGGTCTCCACGACGTCCAGGGGACAGTTGCTGGCGACCGCGAGCGGGGCGAACTTGGCGGCCGTCTCCACCAGCTCCCGCGCGCCGCGCATGGTCTGCGGTTCGCGGGCCACCAGCGCGCGGAAGTGGTGCAGCAGGCCGGAGGTGAGCTGGACGCCGAGCTCGGGGCGGCCTGCTTCGTCGGCCATGAGCTGACCGCACTCGGTGAAGTGCAGGCCCTTCGCCCGTTCGGCGAAGCCCTCGGCCGGGGCGACCCCGACATCGTTCATGGCCAGTTCGCGGGCCTGCTGCCAATGGCGTTCGGTGTCCATGAGTGTGCCGTCGCAGTCGAAGACGATGGCCGCGGGTGTCCACGAAAGAATGGGATGAGAGTTCATCGGGGATTTCCTTTTCAGGAATGCCTGAATGTGCCGGCGATGCGACGTCGCATTCCTCGCGGCGGGGTCGGCATACCGGTGAAAGCAGACGGGCGCGGGCCCTCGGCGGACGCGGCCCCGTAAAAGGGCCGTCTGGGAGACCGCCAAGAACATATCGATCGTTACGTTATGGACGTCAACCCAACGTAGTCAAGTGAGTCCTCTGCGTAATCACCCGAGTCGCCGTATCCGAGTACGCCGAAAGCGGCGCGCTCGGCGCCGTTGTGGATGCGGAAGACGCAGGTCCGGTGGTGCGGGACGCACTCCACGCTGGCCCGCGGCGTGAACTCGGCGAACCGCGCCGCCACCAGACGGCCGCACGTCGGATGGAGTAGTACGCCGCCGCTGACCTCGGCGGCTGCCTGCCGCGCCGCCTCCAGGAGCACCATGCCGGGGACGTGGTCGGTCGGGTGGTCGAAGAAGAACGGGTGGCAGGGGTCGGCCGGGTCGATCTCGACCGTGCCGCCGCGGTGGGTGATCAGCACATCTCTGAGGTGGGCGACGGCCAGCGCGGCTGGCGTGGGGCGCCCGTCGGCCGTCGGCGTCGGCTGACGCGCCGTGAGGCGTTCGGCGCGCAGCGCCGCGTATCCGTGAGCGCTCAGGAAACGGGCACCCCCATTGGCCTGCGCGAACGCCCGGCCGTCGGCGAGGTAGGTGACATCGAGCCGCAGGCCGGTGGTGACGCCGTCCGCCCCCTGGCGGCGACCGCCGACCGCGATCCGGCACGTCACCTCGGTGCAGCCGTGGCCCGCCCGCGGCGCGCGTCCGGGCCGCAGGTCGAACGACAGGTCGGTGATGAGCAGGTGGCTGGTGGGCGGGACCCCGTACCAGCGCAGGGGTATGTAGATGCCGAGTTGCCGCAGGGTCTCCACCAGGACCAGTGGGCTGTGCCGGTCGGTCCCGTCGAGGGGGAAGGTCGTATGCGATCGGGGCCAGGCGGCGGCGGCCTCGAACGCGTCGTCCGCCGTCGGCCGTACGTCGGTCAGGAGAACCTCGGCGACGGACGCGCGGTGCACTGTCTCGCGGGGGACCGTCCGGGACCAGGTCAGCGGACGGGCATGACCGCCGACCCCTGTCGGAGAATTCATACCATAAGGAGAACTCACGCCCTGGGGATTTGCACGCGCATTGCTTCGTGGATGTTACGCGGAGGTAGTAGATTGCCTGCTGTTGGTGACGGCGCGGCAGGCGGAGTGAACGTGCAGGAGCGGGCGGAGACGACACGGCGGTTTCTGCTGGAGGCCGCGGCGCGTCTGTTCGACGAACGTGGTTATGCGGGGACGAGTATCAGCGACATCAGCGCGCTGTCCGGCCGCACCAGCGGAGCGATCTACTTTCATTTCGCCAACAAGGAGAAACTCGCGCTGGCCGTCGTCGAGGCGCACTTCGCGACCTGGCCGGAACTGGTCGACCGCGCCCGGACGGCCGACGCGCCCGCGCTGGAGAAACTCGTCGCGCTCAGCTTCACCGTGGCGCGCGCCTTCCGCGACGATGTCGTCGTGCGCGCCGGGTCCCGGCTGTGGATGGAGCGCAAGGCGATCGACGCGAGGCTGCCGACCCCGTTCAGTCCCTGGATCGAGACGGTGACCGCGTTGCTGGAAGAGGCAGGCCGCCGTGGGGAACTGGCCGACGGTGTCGCCCCGGCGGTCGCGGCCCCCGGTGTCGTCTACGCCTTCTTCGGCCTCCACACCGTCTCCGACGCGCTGGACGGCCGCGACCAGATCGAGGAGCGGCTGCACGACCTGTGGGTGCTGCTGCTGGGGGCGCTCCAGCGGGTGCCGGAGGCGGCGGGGCTGCTGGGGCGAGTCAGGAACGGGAAGGCCGAGCCGGTGGGGGAGCGGGTCGCCTCGCCCGCGTAGCGGCGGTGGAGCAGGCGGATTCCGCTGAGCCGGGCCATGGTTCTCCGCACGGTCCCGCGTCCCGCGTCACGCGGGGCCGGGGCCGCGCGTGCGGTGATGCGTACGTTGACCACGGGCCGCCGCGCGGCGACGTCCCGACCGTGATCTGATGGAAGGGCGCTCTCGCCGCCGAGCGCGACCCGCGGGCGAAGAGGTCCGCCGACGGATCGGGCGTCTCGCCCCCCGATCACTTTCCAGCGCCTGAACGAGGCCGCTATGAACCAGCTCCACCACTTCCACATCGAACACGCCGGACACTCGATCAGCGTGGACGTCAGCGGCGGACACCACCGAGAGGTCGAACTCCTCGTCGACGGGCGGGAAGTGGGCCACCGGGAGGACGGGAACGCCGACCGGCTCACGCTCTCCGGGGAACTGCCGGAGGACCCGCCCCGGCCCTTCGCCGTCCGCGTGGAGGGGCGACCGCACCACCGATCCCAGCCTCCGACCTGCACGCTCGTGCTCGCCGGAGACGAATTCCCCGTCCCCGACCGGCCCCCTGTGCGGCGTCCTGACCACCGCGTCCGCTGAGCAGGAGCAGGAGCAGGATTAAGGCCGGAGGCGGAGCCGGAGGGGGAGCAGGACCGGGGCCGGGGTCACGCGGGTCGTCCGGAAAGAACGGGCCCCTGCGGCAGCAGTTCGGCGGCCATGAAGGAGATCACGGAGGCGAGGACGATGACCGGCACGGAGCCGGAGTGGCCGAGCATGATCGCGACCAGTACGACGCTGCTGACCGGCAGCCGCAGCGCCGATGTGGCCGCCGCCGCCATCCCGGCCGCCATCGCGGGTACCAGGCCGAGCCCCGGCAGCGGGGCGAGCAGCGCGCCCGCGGCTCCGCCCAGGAAAAGCGCCGGGAAGACCGGGCCGCCGCGCAGGCTCCCCAGGCACAGGACGTAGGCGGCCCCCTTGAAGACGAGCACCGCCACCAGCGCCCCCACCGACCAGGCATGCGGGTCCTTGGCCAACTGCGACAGCGTCGCCTGGCCCGACAGCGCCGCCTCGGACGGCGAGCGGCCGGTGCTGATCGCGAAGAGCGCGACGCACCCGCCGGCCGCCAGCGCGCAGAGCGTCGTGTGCGGCAGCAGTCGGCCGGACACGAAGACCGCCACGTACCGTCCGCCCACCACGAGTACGTGGACGGCCGCTCCGATGACCAGTCCCATCAGCAGCGACCAGACGACGTCGCCGGTGTCCAGCACGGGAGGGGCGGGCAGACCGACCGCCAGGCTCCCGGTCTTGAAGCCGGTCCACTGGCCGAACCCGCTGAAGATCACCGATCCGATGCCGCTGGCCAGCAGGGCCGGCAGCATCACGGCGAAGAGCTGCGGGCCGCCCACGCCCGCCACCTCCATCAGCAAGATGCCCGCCACCAGGGGGTTGCCGAAGATCGCGGAGATCGCCGCCGCGGAACCGGCGGCACCGAGCAGGGCGGTGCTCTGCGGTGAGGCCGGCGCGCGCGCCAGGTCACGGAAGACCAGGGCCAGCCCACCGCCGAGCGCGATCAGCGGGGCCTCGGGTCCCAGCACCGCGCCCAGCGGCAGGCTGAACAGCGCCGCGATGATCACACCGGGAATCGCTGCCCTCGTTGGCCCACCTGAGTGCAACCCGGCCGCCGGTACGTGTCCGCCGCGGCCGGGCAACCGGCCCGCCACCAGCGGGACGACCAGTCCCGCCAGCGCGAACGCCGGAAAGGGCCACCACCAGGGTGCGTGCGGCCACCCCAGATCCTTGGGCCAGTCCGTCCAGACCAACTGCTCCAACTCGTGCAGCGCCGCGAGGAACCAGAAGGCCAGCGCGGACACCGGAATGCCGATCAGGGCGCAGAAGAGCAGCGCCCGCCGGTAGCCGGGGTCGCGCAACATCGTCCGCAGCCGCTCGGCCTCGGGCGGCTGGGTTCCGGGGGAGGCCCCCGCGGTGGCGGCCTTCGACTCGGCGATAGGTCATCTCCATCGGTCGGCGCGCAGGCGGAACTGCACCCGGGGCAGCGCGAGACTACCCACCCCGACCCCGCCGCCCCCGGTGGCCCACGCCCCGTGACCTGGAATTCCCCTGGGTGGCGGTACGGACGGACCGCGCGGCGTCGTCATGGTGACGACGGGGGCGCCGGGGCTTTCGTCCGGTGCGCGTCACCGATGGTCTGCCACAGCCGCAGTGCGCGTTCGTGGTGGCGGTGTGCCAGGTCGTGGGCTCCGGCGGCGGCGTCCAGGTCGCCGAGCAGTTGCCAGCACGCGGCTTCGTCGTGGCGGTCGCCGTGTCGTTGGAAGATTCCGGCCGCGCGTTCCAGCGCCGGGCCGGCCCGGTCCCGGTCGTGCCGGCCGGCGTGCACGCGGCCGACTTCCAGCAGTGTGTACGCGGCGCACCGCTCGTCGGCCAGTTCCTCGAAGGCGGCCAGCGCCTGCCCCAGGCAGCGCAGCGCCTCGTCCGGATCGCCGCGCCGGTCGTGCAGCCGGCTGAACCGCCGCAGCACGACCGCCACCCGATGCCCGTCGTCGAGCGCCCTGGCCTGGCGCAACGCCTCGCCGAACCAGGACTCCGCCTCGTCGAGTTCGTCCTGCATGAGCCGCATCACGCCCATCGAACACGACAGTTGGGCTTCGAGGTGGCGGTCGCCCTCACCGACCGCGATGGACAGGGCCCGCTCGATACGGGCGGCGGCTTCGTCGTAACGGCCCTGCACCCGGCTGATCGTGCTCAGCATGGCCATCGCCAACGCCTGGCCGCGCTTGTCCTCGCCGTTCTGGCACAGGGCGGCGGAGGACTCCAGGGCGCGGGTCGCCTCGTCGAACTCGTCGCGGTAGATGTTCAGTTGGCCAAGGCCGCGCAGCAGCACCGACGCACCGCGCGTATTGCCCGCGGCCTCGGCCGCTTTCCACGCGAGCAGGTGCCCGTGCTCCCAGTCCTGGTAGAGGCACCGGTGGTCGTAGTAGGTCGCGGGACCTGCCGCCAACTCCCAGGCCAATTCGTCCAGTCCCCAGTCCACGGCCAGCCGCACCGCGCCGAGCAGGGTGACGCGTTCGGCGTCGAACCAGGCGACCGGGTCGGCCATCAGCCGGTCCACGACCGCGTCCGGCAGCGAACGGCGCGGCGCGGAACCGGGTTCGGCGACCAGCAGCCCTGCGGGCAGCCGATCGGTGGCGCGCCCGGCCAGATCGAGCCAGGTGGCCAGCACGCGGACCATCGCGTCCCGCCTGTCCGCCTCCGGCAGCTGTGCGGCGAGCTCCACGGCACAGGTCCTGATCAGGTCGTGGAGCCGGTAGCGCGGCTGGCCGATGGCGTCGGTGCTGGTGAGACGGACCAGGCTGGCGTCGACGAGGGTGTCCAGCACGTCGTCGGCGTCGCGGCGGTCCAGCAGCGGGCCGACCACCCAGCCGGGCAGGGTGGACGCGCCGAGCAGCCCCAGCAGGCTCAGCGCGCGTACCGCGTCGGGCGGGAGCAGCCGCACGCTCAGTTCGACGTTGGCTCGCACGCTGAGGTCCCCGATCCTCAGCTCGGCCAGCCGACGGGACTCGTCCTCGATCCGTTCCCGCAGCACCCGCAGCGACCAGGCCGGGCGGCCGGTGAGCTTGGCGCCGGCGATCCGGATCGCCAGCGGCAGGTTGTCGCAGCAGGCGAGGATCGCGTCGGCCTCCGCCGGTTCCCGCTCGACCCGCCGCCGCCCGACGATGCCGGTGAACAACTCCCGCGCCTCCGCCAGGCTCAGCACGTCCAGGTCGATGTGCCGGGCGCCGGGAAGCTGCGTCAGCAGCATGCGACTGGTGATGAGCACCGCGCAGCCGTCGGCGCCCGGCAGCAGGGGCAGCACCTGACTGGCGTGACCGGCGTCGTCCAGTACCACCAGCATCCGGCGGTCCGCCAGTAACGACCGGTAGAGCGCGGCCCGTTCGGGCAGGCCGGTCGGGATCGCGCTGCCGGCGACCCCGAAGGCGCGCAGCGCCTCGGCCAGCATCAGCGCCGGGTCCCGTGGGGCGTCCGACGTTCCGGCGAGGTCGAGGTAGAGCTGGCCGTCGGGAAAGGAGGCGCTGGCCAGCCGCGCGGCGTGCGTCACCAGGGAGGATTTGCCGACACCGGGACCGCCCACGACGACGGCCACCGGGGCCCGGTCGGGCGCCGACACGTCCAACTGCCGTGCGACCTGCGCCAGCGCGTCGGCTCGGCCCACGAAGTCATGCACGCCTAAGGGCAGTTGGCGTACCGGCAGCGCCATGGCCGGTTCGGCGGCGGCGCCGGGCCCGTCCGGTCCGGTGGTCGCGGGGCCGCTCGCCGGGGCCGGGGCCGGGGTGGGTGCCGCCAGGGACGGGTCGGCGGCCAGAATGCGCTGGTGCAGGGCTTGGAGCGGCGGGGTGGGATCGACGCCGAGTTCGTCCGCGAGCGTCCGGCGCAGCCGCTCGTACACCTGTAACGCCTCGCCCTGCCGCCTGCACCGGTACAGGGCGACCATCAAATGCTCGGCGACCTGCTCGTCGAAGGGGAACTCCCCTAGCAGGGCGGTCAGTTCCTCGATGACCTCACGATGGCGCCCCAGGCCGACCTCGATGCTCAGGCAGAGCTTGTGCGTGGCCGCGCGCTTCTCGTTCAGCCGTGCCGCGTCCAGCTCCAGGACCCGGCTCGCCATGCCGACCAGGGCGTCACCGCGCCAGCAGGCCAGCGCGCGCCGCAGCGCGACGGCGGTCTCCAACGGTGAGGTGTGCCGCTCGGCGAGCTGCCGCTGGTGGTCGAATTCCAGCAGGTCCAACTGCTCCCGTTCCAGGTGGATCTGGTAGCCGCCGCGCCGGGTGCTGATCAGGGAACGCGACGCCCCGCACGCGGCGAGGTTGCGGCGCAGTCCGGACATGGCGTCCTGGACCTGGCGGACCGCGGTGGCGGGGACCTTCCCGTCCCACATCACGGCAACGAGCTGTTCCATGGTGACGAGGTTGTTCGCGCCGACCAGAAGCGCGGCAAGCATCTTCGCCTGCCGCGCTCCGTCGAGTCGGACTTCGCACCCCGCGACCTGGACGTGCAACGGCCCCAGCACGCCGAATCTCATGCCCCCGGCACTCCACGATCAGTGCCGGACCCCCGTCTGACCCGGCATCAGAACCGATCTTAGCGCCGCCCCGTGGCCCGCAGGGGTGCAGGTTCAGCCATACGCCGCGAGGAAGCACGCGGACGTCAGAACGTCATAGTTCCTGTCATTGACGTCCTTTATCGTGGCGGCCAATGCGGGCACACAGGCGACAAAGGCGTTCTCCGCGTTGACGAAGGCGGCGACAGCGGTCGTGTTGCAGATGATGATCCGCGTCGTGGTGGCCGCGTAACCCCACTGCGTGGGCGTGCTGATGCAGGAGTTCGGGTTGGCGTCGGGCTTCACCTGCGCCGCGGGCGCGCCGGCAGGGGCCGTGGCGGCGGAGGCGGCAGGCGCCATCGCCAGACCACAGCCCGCGAGAGCGACCGCGGACAGCGCGGCGGCGGCGAGGCGGCGGCGGCGAGGCGGCGGCGAGGCGGCGGCCGGAGAGCGGCTTTCTCATCTGTTACCCCGTTTCGTGGGAAAAGGTGCTGATGGTACGGACGGTGTCCGTCACCAGCCGGACGACGGCCTTGGACAGGGGACTTCCTTCGACGGCGGCTTCCGTCGACAGGCGGACTCAGGTGGCCACGTCGAAGACGAGCCACGCCTGGTATCCCGAGTCCTGGGACGTTCCATTGCACGGATAGCCGCGCAGGCCGTACTGGAGGGAGAGATCGGCGCACATGTTGGCGTGGTCTTCCTGGTACCGCCCGTTCTGGAGCACGACCTGGGTGATGCCGTGAGCCTGGCGGGTGACGAGCCGCCACTCCTGCCATCCCCCGGTGTAGCTGGCGTTGATGACGACCTGCCACCGGTACGACGTGTCGTAGAGATCGCACGGAGCGTTGCGGACCCAGTCGACCGGATGCCCGTGATAGGTGGTCAACTCGCGGGAGTCCTGCATGCAGGTGTTGCCCGCGTCCGGCGACAACGATTCGAGCCGGTAGATGTGGCCGGTCTGCCACGACCAGGCGGGCGCGGCGTCGGCGGATCCCGTGGTGGCCAAGATCAGTCCCGCGGCCATCGCCACCGCGGCGGCGATACGAGGCAGGGGTTTTCTCATGTGGGCTCCTATCAGCCGGGTGACGGGACTCCCCGCCCACCGGCGCGGCGGGCTCACAAGCCAGGGAAACGGGTCCTTCGGACGTCCTTGACTCGTCCTGGCGCGAGGTCGCGGGGGCCATCGGGAAGCGCCGCTGATGTCGCCGCGTGCGGCGCGCCGGACCCGGACCCGGCGCCGGACCCCTGCCCGGTGCCGGACCCAGCCGCGGCCCCGGGCCTCAGGGTTCGACGAGGCCGGCCCGGATCGCGTACCGGGTGAGGTCGATCCGGTCGCGCATGCCGAGCTTCTGGAGGATGTTCGCCCGGTGCCGGTCGACGGTCTTCACGCTGATCACCAGCGTCTCGGCGATCTCCTTCGCCGAATTCCCCTCGGCGATCAGCTTGGTGACCTCCTCCTCCCGCGGCGTGAGGATGCTCTCCGGCAGCTTCTCGCCCTGCCTGGCCCGATGCAGGTAGTCCCGGATCAGCGCGGTGATCGCGCCGGGATAGAGGAACGGCTCGCCGCGCATCGCCGACCTGACCGCCTCCAGCAGGTCCCGGTCGGCGACCGACTTGAGCACGTATCCGGACGCGCCGGCCCGGAGCGCCTCGAAGAAGTACTGCTCGTTGTCGTGCATCGAAAGCATCAGGATGCGTACGCCGGGGGCTCGCCGGGAGATCTCACGGGCCGCTTGCAGGCCGGTCATCCGCGGCATCGCGATGTCCAGAATCGCCAGGTCGATCTCGGACCCGCGGATCATCTCCACCGCTTCCGCCCCGTCGGCGGCCTCGGCGACCACCGTCATGTCGGGCTCGGCGTCGAGAATCAGTCGCAGGCCCCGCCGGACCAGTGCGTGGTCGTCCGCCAGCATGATCCGGGTCTTGGTCGTGGACACGCTTACCCCCGCTTCCTCTCCGCCGCCGACGGAATCGGGCCGTCGGCGGGAACGGTCAGCCGGACCTCGGTGCCGGTGCCGGGCACGGCGGTGATGGACAGCCGCGCGTCGATCAGCAGCGCCCGTTCCCGCATTCCCCGGATGCCGGCGCCCTCCCGGCTCACCTCGCCGAGGCCGTCGTCGGCGACCCGCAGCACGACCGTGTCCGCCTCGGGCCGCAGCGACAGCTCGACCCGGCCGGCCCCGGCGTGCCGGGCCACGTTGGTCAGGCTCTCCTGGGCGATCCGGTAGATCACCAGTTCCTTCTCCGTGCTCAGCGCGGGCAGGTCCGGCTTCGCCCGCCGGACCACCGGCACCCCGCTGACCTGCGAGAACTCCGTCGCCAGCGCGTTCATCGCGCTGAGCAGCCCGAGATCCTCCAGCACGTCCGGGCGGAGCCTGCGGGCCACCCGTCCCACGTCGTCGAGGCTGGACCGCACCGTCTCCTGCACGGCGTGCAGGTCGTCGCGCAGGTCGTCCGGGGCCCGGTCCACGGCCCGCTTGAGGCCGAGCAAGACCACCGTGAGACTCTGCCCGATCTCGTCGTGCAGTTCCCGCGCGATCCGCTGCCGCTCCGCCTCCTGGGCGGCGAGCGCGTCCGCGCTGCTGGCGCTGCGTTCGGCCCCCAGCCGGTCCAGCATCGCGTTGAAGGTCGCGATCAGGTCCGCCAGGTCACCGTTGCCGGAGTCCGCCAGCCGGTCCCCGCCGCGCAGCAGGTCCACCCGGCGCATCAGCGCGGTCAGCGCTTCGAGCGGGGCCAGGCTGGCCCGCAACAGCAGGGCGTTCACCGTCAGGATGAGCGCCAGTCCGACGATCAGCACCGGGATCTCGGCCAGCCGTACCCGTGAGGAGACGGTGGCCGGTGAGAGCGCGAGCACGAGCGTACCGATCGTGAAGACCAGGCCGTTCAGCACGACCAGGCGGCGGAACAACGCCTGGGCAGGTGCCCTGCGGCCGGGCTCGTCCCGGCGCCCGTCCTTGCCTCGGCGGTCGGCCTCTTCTCGGCGTCCGTCCGTCCCTCGGCGGTCGGCTTCTTCTCGGTGCCCGGGCTCCTCTCGGCGGCCGGGCTCGGGAATGGCTGCCCGGTCAGCGGAATTGGTCACCGTGCCAGCCTCGCTCGGGAGCGGCCCGTTTGTCCATCGGGTCGCTCACCCATCCACAACCCCGTTCACCTGCATGTTCCGCGCGGGCAGAGATGGGTGTCGGACCCCATGGCCGGGCCGGCCGAATTCCCGAAACGTAGAGGGGGACCAGCCTCCCTTGCTCGAATGACCCGAAGGAGCCCTCAGTGGAGATCACCCGCACCAGTGTTTTCGGCGTCGGCGTCGTCAACCACTTCTCGACCCGTGAAGGGCAGCGCTTCGGCGTACTTGTGCATCAGTCCGGCCGCCGATCGCTGCTCTGCTACGGCGCGGGCGATCCGGACGTACCGGTCAACCAGATCGAACTGGACCTCGACGAGGCCGACCAGGTCGCCGAGGTGCTGCACAGCGTCTCGGTCGCCGACCGGCTGGCGAGCCTGGAACGCCGGCTCGCCGAGCTCCAGGGCGGGTTCGCGTGATCAGGACGTATCCGAAGGTTGGTCCAGGCCAGGGGAGTTGGTGGAATGCAGGCACAGCAGATCGCCGTGACCGTACCGACGGTGACCGTTCGGGACTCCGTGGCCCACGCGGTCCGGTTGATGGCGCTACGCCGGTTGCCCGGCATGATCGTGGTGGACGACAGGGGCCGACCGCGTACGGTGCTGCCGGGCACGCAGGTGCTGCGGATGGCGGTGCCCGACAGCTACCGGGCGGACCGGGCGTTGGCCCGGGCCATCGACGAGGCGCACGCGGATCACTACTGGGACGAACTCGGCGACCTGACCGTGGGCGACTGCCTGCACCAGGGGCTGGCCCGGGTGGTCACGGTCGGCCTGGACGGGACGCTGCTGGAAGTGGCCGCCCTGATGGCCGGGCAGCGCAGCCCGCTGGTGGCGGTGGTCGACCACGCCGGTGTGCTGGTCGGGGCGATCACGCTGGAGCGGGTGATCGCCGAATTCGCGGTGGCCCACCCGGACGTCTGATCGCGCCCGGACGTCTCATGGGGCCGGGACGGCTGATCGCGCCCGGACGTCTGCTCCCGCCGGGACGGCTGAGTCCGTCGTGCGGCGGCGCGAGCCGGTCGGGGGGTGACCGGTGAGCGCCGTCGTCGCGCTGGCCATCTTCTCGGTGGCGTTCTTCTTCATCGCCACCGAGAAGGTCGACAAGGTCAAAGTCGTACTGGTCGCGGCCGCCGTGATGCTGGTGTTCGGCCTCGCGCCCGGAGCCGAGGTGTGGTTCTCCCAGCACGCCGGGGTCGACTGGGAGGTCATCCTCCTGCTGCTCGGGATGATGATCATCGTCGGGGTGCTGAAGCAGACCGGCCTCTTCGACTACCTCGCCATCTGGTCCGCGAAGCGGTCGGGCGGCCGGCCGTACCGGCTGATGGTCATGCTGATGCTGATCACCGCTGTCGCGTCGCCGTTCCTGGACAACGTCACCACGATCATGCTGGTCGCCCCGGTGACGGTGGTGGTCTGCAACCGGCTGCACATCCCCGCGCAGCCGTACCTGATCGCGGAGATCCTGGCCTCCAACATCGGCGGCGCCGCGACCCTGATCGGCGATCCGCCGAACATCATCATCGGCAGCCGCGCCGGGCTGACCTTCACGGACTTCCTGGTGCACATGGCCCCGATCGTCGTCGTGATCTTCGCGGTCTTCGTGCTCTTCACCCGGGTGCTGTTCCGCAAGTCGTTCCGGTACAACCCGGAGCACGTCAACGCTGTCCTGGCGTTGCAGGAGCGGCGGGCGATCACGGACGTACGGCTGCTGGTGCGCTGCCTGGCCGTACTCGCGCTGGTGGTGGTCGCCTTCTCGCTGCACTCCGTGCTGCACCTCGACCCTTCGGTGGTGGCGCTGGTCGGCGCCGGGCTGATGCTGCTGGTCTCCCGGATGGACGTCACCGAGGTGCTCAACGAGGTCGAGTGGCCCACCCTGGTCTTCTTCATGGGCCTGTTCGTGATGGTCGCCGGTCTGGGGCACACCGGGGTGATCAGCACGTTCGGCGATTGGGTGGTCGGCCAGGTGGACGGCAACTTCTTCGGCGCCGCGACCGCCCTGCTGTTCGGTTCGGCGATCCTGGGGGCCTTCTTCGACAACATCCCGTACGTCGCCTCCATGGCCCCGGTGGTCGAAGGGCTGGTGGCCGAGGCGCCCGACGAGCGCACCGGTCAGGCGATCTGGTGGGCCTTCGCCCTCGGCGCGGACTTCGGCGGCAACGGCACGGCGGTGGCGGCCAGCGCCAACGTGGTGGCGATCGGCATCGCCGCCCGCAGCGGCCACCGCATCTCGTTCTGGCAGTTCACCCGTTACGGCATCATCGTGACGACCATGAGCTGCGTGATCGCCTGGCTCTACATCTGGCTCCGCTACTTCCTCTGAGCGGGCCGAGGCTTCTCCGAGCGGGCCGAAGCTTCTCCGAGCAGGCCGCATTCCCTCCGAGCGAGCCCGCCGACCGGGCAGGACATCCCGTCCTGCCCGGTCGGCGCGCTGCCGCGCGGCCGACCGACCGCGGCCTCACCTCGCCCCGGCGTCTCGCGCCCCGGTGTCACCGGCAGCCCCTCCCGCCATCCTCCGACGCCCCTGACGCATCACTGAACTCACTTCTTTTCAGGCTGAGTTACGGAAATTTCTTTCACTTGCCCGGCTTATTGCGCGACTGTGTCGCCGAACCTACGATCGGTGGCGCGCGGAGACCCCGCCCCGTCCCACGGATGCTGCTTCCGGCTCGTTCCGCTCCCCCCGCCCATCGAAGGGACAACGACCTGTGAGAAAGCTCCGTCTGACCGCCGCCGCGTGTACCGCGGCCCTGGCCGCCCTGCTGGTACCGGGCGCCGCCACCGCGTCCGCGAGCACCACGGACTGGCCCAGCGGCTGCCAGTACTACACCGACTTCGACTTCATCTACGGCCAGCTCTCGATCTACAACAGCAAGGTCTGCAACGGCGTCAGCCAGCCCGCCTACGCCGTGATCGAGAAGGTCAGCAGTACGGGCACGATCACCGCGGTGGCGTACGGCGTCGGCATCGTCCGCTACACCTGCCAGGGCACCGCCGTGAACACCTTCCGCTTCGACGGTGACCTCAGCCACCAGGTGACCCTGACCCCGGGGGCGCTTCCCTGCGGCTGACCACCGCGCACCCGTCCGCCGCCTCCCCCTCCGGCCGACGGTGAAGACGGGTCCTGTCACGGCGGTGGCAGGACCCGTCCACCGGCGGGCGCCCGCGCGGAGCCGGTGATCCCATGGGCTCACAGGCCGTGGCAGACGTGCGGGGCCGCCGACGGCCTGCCATGATCCGCAGGAAGAGGCAGCGCGTCGCCGAATCCGCGTTGCCCGTCGCGGGGCGGGAGGCTCGAATGACACGCGGAGCGAGTGAGGGCGCCGTAGACGTGGTGGTCGTCGGCGCGGGTGTGGCGGGGCTGGCCTGCGCGCAGGACCTGGTGGCCGCGGGGCTGCGCGTGCGAGTGCTGGAAGCGTCGGACGCGGCGGGCGGCAGGATGCGTACCGACGTACGCGACGGGTTCCGCTTCGACCGCGGCTTCCAGGTGGTCAACACCTCCTACCCGCAGTTGCGCCGTCGCCTGCGGCTGAGCGAGCTGCGCCTGCGGCCGTTCACGCCCGGCCTTCTGGTGCACACCCCTCAGGGGAAGCTCCGCCTGGGCGACCCGACGCGTCACCCGCGGATGGCGGCCGACCTGCGGCCCGGGCGGTTGGCCACGCTGCGTGATCTCGCCGGACTCGCCATGATGAGCGGCCGCGACCTGCTGGCGCCGCCCCGCGTCCTCAAACGCCAGACGGACCGCACGACCCGCACCGCGCTCGCGCAGGCGGGCATCGGCGACGAACTGGTCGAAACCCTGTTCCGGCCGTTTCTGTCGGGAGTCTTCCTGGAGGACGAGCTGGAGACCTCCAGCCGGTTCTTCCATCTGGTGTGGCGCTCCATGCTGCGCGGCACGCTGTGCCTGCCCGCTCGGGGAGTCGCCGCGGTGCCCGAGTTGATGGCGGCCGCGCTGCCGGACGGCACCGTCGCCTTCGACGTCCCCGTGGAACGGCTCACCGACGACGGGGTGCTGACGGCCCGCGGTGACGAACTGGCCGCGCCCGCGGTGGTCGTCGCCGCCGGCCCGGCCGCCGCGGCCTCACTCGTACCCGGCCTGCGCGTATCGGCGACGCGATCGGTCACCACGTACTACCACGCGGCTCCTGAACGACCGCGGGCCGAACCGACGCTCATCGTGGACACCGCACGGCGCGTGCTCAACACCGTCGTGCTCAGCGAGGTCAGTCCCACCTACGCGCCGCCCGGCCGGGCCCTGGTCTCCACCTCCGTGCTCGGAGTCGACGAGACCGAGGGCGGCGAGGCGGAGGTGCGCCGGGTACTGGCCGAGCTCTACGAGACCGACACCACGACGTGGGAGCCGGTGGCCGCCTACCGCGTCGCCGAAGCGCTGCCCGCCATGCCGCCGCCGTGGCCGCTCAGCCGTACCACGCGGGTCTCGCCCGGCCGCTACGTCTGCGGCGATCACCGGGCCACCGGCTCGGTCCAGGGGGCGATGGCCTCCGGCGCCCGCGCGGCTCGCGAGCTGCTCGCCGATCGCTGAGACCGTTCGATCGCTGAGGTCGGTCGGGCGTTGAGGTCGTTCGGGCGGGCGAGTCGGGGCCTGAGGTGTGGGCGCGGGGCGGGCGGGCACGCGACCGTCTGAGTACGCGTCACCGGCGAGCAGATGCCGCGACGGCATTCTCGTCACTCGGGGCGCGACGTTTCCGATGGAGGAGCCGCGACATGAGGGACAACATCTGGGGCTATCAGCACACCACCGGCCATACGGCGGGGACCGACCTGATCGGTTACCAGGTCGAGGCGACGGACGGTCACATCGGCAAGGTCGACAAGCACTCCGACGACTTCGACTCGGCGTATCTGGTCGTCGATACCGGCGTGTGGATCTTCGGCAAGCACGTACTGCTCCCCGCGGGCACCGTACGGTCGATTGACACGGCAGAACAGAAGATCTTCGTCGATCTCACGAAGGACCAGATCAAGAGCTCCCCGGAGTTCGTCGTGGACGAGCACACCGGTGATACCCACTACCGCGAGCTGGTGGCTCGGTACTACGAGAACCACTACAACATCTGACCCGCCGTCGGGGCGGCGGGGCCGGGCGGGGTGACCGCGGCCGTCCATCCCCGGTCGAGCAGGAGCATCGCCTGGTCGATCGCGGCGACGGGATCGGGACGGGAACCGGCGAAGGCGAGGGTTTCCAGGGTGAAGCGGGCGTAGGCGGCGCAGAGCAGGTCGTCGTGGGGGCGGCCGGTCTGCTCGGCGAGGGCGACGGCCAGGGCGTTCTCGTGGCGCAGGGTCATCGCGCGCGCGTACTCGCGCAGGGCCGGGGTCTGCCGGACGAGCTCCTGGAGGTCGGCGAAGCGCGGGTCACGCGTGTGGGGTGAGGTGGCGAAGCCCGTGAAGTGCGCGCGCAGGGCCTCGGGGATCGTCCGGTCCGCGGGGCGGTCGGTCACCGCGGCGACCAGGCGGGCCTCGTTCCCGGCGTCCTCGTCGAAGACCAGGGCCTCCTTGCCGCCGGGAAAGTAGTTGAACACCGTCGACACCGACACATCGGCGGACTCGGCGATCTCGCGGACGCTCACCTGGTCGTATCCGCGGTCCAGGAACAGCCGCAGCGCGGCGTCGGCGATCGCCTGCCGGGTGGCGGCCTTCTTGCGTTCGCGCCTTCCGGCGGGGGCGGCCCGGCCGATGGTGTCGTCCATGCGCCGACCGTACCCCGAAAGTTGTCATCGCACCATTATTGGAGTCGTTGTATGTTTGGAGGCGTTCGAATAATGTGACGGCGCTGGACATGCCTGCGGCATCGGGCCGCGGCCGTCCGGCGTCGGCGAGAGGAACCACCCATGAACCCCACGAACCCCGTAGCACCGGCCCAGGCCAGGATCAGCGTCATCGGCGCGGGACCCGGCGGCCTGACCTGCGCCCGCATCCTCCAGCGGCGCGGCCTCGCGGTCACCGTCTACGACCGCGAGGCCGGTCCCGACGTCCGCGACCAGGGCGGCTCCCTGGACCTGCACGCCGACAACGGCCAGATCGCCCTGCGCGAGGCCGGTCTGCTGGAGGAGTTCTTCGCGCTGTCCCGGCCCGAGGGCCAGGAGATGCGGCTGCTGGACCCGGACGGCACGATCACCGTCCGGCACGTCCCGGAAGCCGACGAGCTGTTCAAGCCGGAGATCGACCGCGGGGTGCTGCGCGACCTGCTCCTGCGGTCGGTGGAACCGGGAACGATCCGCTGGGGAAAGGGACTTGAGTCCGTCGGCGGTCCCGCCGAGGGACCGCGGCTGCTGCGCTTCACCGACGGCACCACCGTGGAGACCGACCTGGTCATCGGCGCCGACGGCGCCTCGTCACGCGTACGCCCGGCCGTCTCGCCCGCCGTCCCCGCGTACACGGGGGTGAGCTTCCTGGAGGCCTGGTTCGACGACGTCGACAACAGCCACCCCGAGATCGCCGAACTGGTCGGCCAGGGCATGGCCCACGCGGGCGACGGCGCACGCGCGCTGGTGGCCCAGCGCAACGGCGGCGATCACATCCGCGTCTACATCGTCCAGCAGGTCCCGGCCGACTGGATCAGCCGCGGCGGCCTGGCCGCCGACGACACCGACGCCGTCCGCGCCCTGCTCCAGGAGCGGTTCGCCCACTGGTCGGCGCCCATGCGACGGCTCATCACCGACAACGACGGCCCCTACGTCCAGCGGCCGATCTTCGCCCTGCCGGTCCCGCACACCTGGGAGCCGCACCCCACCGTGACACTCCTGGGCGACGCCGCCCACCTCATGCCCCCGCTGGGCGTCGGCGTCAACCTCGCCATGCTCGACGCCGGTGAACTCGCCGTCGCCCTGGCCACCGAGGCCACCGTCGCCGACGCCGTCCGCGCCTACGAGAGCACCATGCTCCCCCGCTCCACCGAGACCGCCGAACTCCTCGACGGCGCCGTCGCGGACCTCCTCACCCCCGACCTCCCCGACTTCGCCGACGCCCCCGCAAGGCCCTGATCCCGCAGAGACCTCTCTCGGCCCTGAGCCGCGAGGGCGGATTGCGTCATACGAACCCCGGCGCTCCGTCGGTGGCGGGACGGAGCGCCGCGGGCCCCGGTCAGCAGCTCGTGAAGGCGACGCGGGCGTTGTCGTAGGAGCAGACGTCGAGAACGAGGCCGGGCACCCCCCTTGCGGGCCCGGCAGACCCGTACTTCACCGGATAAGGGAGCGCACCGTCAGCCCTTTGTGCAAACCGGACGCACCGTTACTCTCGGGCGCGGGAAGCGGGCGGGCGGGCGGCTGTGACGGCGGACACAGGAACTCGGCCGGTGCTGCGGAGAGTAATGAGTGTGACGCAAACAGAACCAGCGGAGCCGTTGCGTGGGCGGATCCGTGCCGGAGACCGTTCCGCGTTCGCCGAGCTGTACGAACAGAGCGCGCGGGCGGTCTACAACCATGCGCTGCGGCTGACCGGGAGTTGGCCGGAGGCCGAGGACGTGATGTCCGAGACCTTCCTGGCCGCCTGGCGCGGGCGGGAGACCGTGGAGCCGGAGGGCGGGTCCCTCACGCCATGGCTCCTGGGCATCGCCACGCACAAGGCGCACAACGCCAACCGCGGACGGTGGCGCAGGCTCGCCTTCCTCGCGCGCAGCCCGGAGCCCCGCGCGGTCGAGGACTTCGCGGAGGAGGCGATCGGCCGGATCGACGACGCGCGACGGCTGGCCGCCGTCCACGAGACGCTGCGCCGACTTCGCCGCCAGGACAGGGAGGTGATCGCCCTGTGCGTGGCGGCCGGGCTGGACTACCGGCAAGCCGCCGAGGCACTGGGCATCCCGGTCGGCACCGTGCGCTCGCGGCTCTCGCGCGCCCGCAAGCGACTGGCCGAGCTGAGCGCCGTACCGGCACGCGACACGGCGGGGGAACCGGACCGCGTTCCCGGAGAGAAAGACGGCGAGGCCGTGTTCGCGGCGCTCTTCTTGCAGGAGGAAACCCGATGAAGGCTGACAACGCGCCCGCCACCGTCCCGGCCGAGGCGGAAGAACTGCTGGCCGCCTCGGCCGCCTGGGACCACCTTTCGCCGAGCCGCCATCGGCACCTCAAGGACGTTCTGATGCGGCGGATCGACCAGGACCTCGCCCGCGGGACCCGTACGACGACGACGCCGATGGTGGCGCCGATGGTGGTGGTGGCGGCGGCGACCCCGCAGCGCCGCCGCCGGCAACCGCGTCCGATGATGGTGCTTCCCGTGGCGGCCGCACTGACCGCCGTGCTCGTCGTCACCGCGTCCGGCGGCGGACACGCCCCTGGGCACTTCCCCGCGGCCCCTCCGGCGCACTACAACAGCGCGTCCGCCACGCTCAGCCGCATCGCCGCCGTCGCCATGACGGGCAACGTGACGCCGGTGAAGGACGACCAGTTCGTGTATGTCGAGACGCTGACCCGGGGGAACAAGGGCGCGTTCGGCGGCCAGGTCCGGCTCGGCGCGCTGCACAAGCAGGAGTACTGGACCGTCCAGCGCCCCGGCCCCATGACGGAGGAGGGCTGGATCCGTGAATCGGGGAAGGACGCGGTGATGCCGGGGCTGGGGCCCATGGTGGCCACCTCGCCCGTGTACGCGGGACTTGACCACCCCACCTACAAGTGGCTGGCCACGCTGCCCACGGACCCCGAGGCGCTGCGCGCGCTGCTCTACGCCGAGACCGAGCCGTGGGGCACCTCCTCGCTGGACGAGACCGTCTTCTCGAACATCGGCGGGATGCTGAGCACGGCGATCATGCCCCCGGCCACCGCGGCCGCGCTGTACCAGGTCGTGGAGAAGATCCCCGGCGTCCGCGTGGTGCCCGACGCCGTCGACGCGGCGGGCCGGCACGGCTTCGGCATCACTCGCCACGACCCCGGAGCCGCCACCCGCGACACGTGGATCTTCGACAAGGCCACGCTCACGTATCTGGGCTCGCGGTCCTACATGATCGGTCACCAGGGCGACGGCACCGCCGTCGAGACGTTGTACGGCGTGAATGCCGTCATGCGGCGCGGCGTGGTCGACCGCCCTGGTGAGGTCCCCGCGAGCGTCGAGGGCTGACGACGGGCGGGCCGGCCGCCGTAGCCGGACGGTGGTCGGACGAGTTGCCGTACGAAGTGCTGGACGTATTGCCGTACGAAGTGCCGGACGTAGTGCCGGACGTATTGCCGGATGAGACCGGCACGACAGTGGAGAGCGCACCATGAAACGCAGAGTCCTCGGCGGTACGGGTATGTCGGTGAGCGAATTCGCCCTCGGGACGATGATGCTCGGCGCGATGGGCAACACCGACCACGGCGAGTCCGTGGCGATGATCCACACCGCGCTGGACGCAGGCATCAACTTCATCGACACCGCGGACGTCTATTCCGCGGGTGAGAGCGAGGAGATCGTCGGCAAGGCGCTGAAGGGGCGGCGCGACGAGGTCGTCCTCGCCACCAAATTCGGGCTGCCGATCGGATCGGACGACAACCGGCGGGGCGGATCCCGCAGGTGGATCACCCAGGCGGTGGAGGGGAGCCTGCGCCGTCTCGGCACCGACCGCATCGACCTCTACCAGATGCACCGCTGGGATCCGTTCACGGACCTCGACGAGACGCTTTCCGCGCTCTCGGACCTGATCCGGGCCGGGAAAGTACGGGCGATCGGCTCGTCTCTGTTCCACCCGGAGCAGACGGTCGAGGCGCAGTGGGCCGCCGAGCGCGGCCACCACCACCGCTTCCGGTCCGAGCAGCCGCCGTACAACGTCCTGCTGCGCGGCGTCGAGGCCACCACGCTGCCGACCGCCCAGCGATACGGCATGGGCGTCCTCACCTTCGGCCCGCTCGGATCCGGCTGGCTCTCCGGCCGCGCCGATCCCACCGCCGGTCACCGCAACGCGGGAGCCGCCACGCCCCTGTTCGACCAGGCGGAACCGGGGAACCGGGCCAAGGCGAAGGCCGTCGGAGAGCTCACCGAACTGGCCGCCGAAGCGGGGCTGAAACTCGCCCATCTGGCCACCGCGTTCGTGCTGACCCACCCGGCGGTCACCTCGGTCCTGCTCGGTCCGCGCACCCCCGCGCAGCTCACCGACCTGCTGGCCGGCGCCGATGTCGCACTCAGCGACGACGTACTGGACCGCATCGACGAGATCGTCCCGCCGGGGGTCAACCTCAACCAGAAGGACATCCTCTTCCTGCCCTCCACCCTCGGCGACAAGCACACCCGCCGACGCCCCCGCTGACGCCGCCCCAGGACGAGTTGCCCCCGACGACGGGCTCGGTCCCCGACAGGTGCGCGGGGACCAGCTTGGGGCTGTTTTTCCTCCGAGGATGACCGATGCCCCCCCGGGGGGCCAGCGGCACACCGTGATGGGGTCCGTACGGGCAGTGACCTGTACGGGCCAAGATCTTTCGGAGGGGGCCGCACCGGCACCGGGCTTGACATCGTGACGACGCGTTCGCGCGATCCTCGGGGGTAGACGACTGTCGTTGTGGCGACGGCAGTTGGGGGCGCGGATGAGCAGCGAGTACCGCCAGGACGGGGATGTGGACTGGGATGGTGAACGCCGTTGGTACGACCGCCTGTGGGTGCGTGTCGGGACGGCAGTGGCCTTCCTCGCGGTGATGTACGCCGCGCTGTGGTTCTGGCTGGGCTTCAACTTCGGCGGTTTCGCGGGCGGCTTGGGCGCCGCCACGGCGGGCTTGTGGCGGCAACGGACCTTCCGGCGACACCTCGCCCAGGAGGCCGGAATCCGGCCCCGGCAGATCCCGGTGATCGCCCGCCGCCTGCGCAAGGGACGCGTTCCCGCGGACCCGGCCGTACGGCACGCCATGACCGTCCTTCTGCGACGCCAACGCAAGGCGGCGCGCAGCGGCCTTCGGTGGCTGCCCTGGCTCGCCGGGTTCTACCTCGTCCTCGGCACCATCCTCCTGATCGTGGGTACCACCGGCTTCGGTGTCTTCTGCCTGACGATCGGCGTCCTCCTCGCCGCCGCCCGGGCCGCCCACAGCCGCACAACCAGACGCCTCGACCGAGCCGAAGCCCGACTCATCCCTCCGCCGCCCCCTCCCGCCACCATGGCTCGCGGCTGACGGTGACACTCTCCGTCGCGCATGGTCGCCTTCAACGAAGTGCGTCGATCCGTCAGGGGTCGGGTGGGGAATTCTGGGATGCGGCCTCCGCTCGTCGGAGCTCTGGAGATGTGTCGGCGCCGCGTAATGCGGAGATTGGGAAGCGTTGTGCTCGAATTGCTAGATGTGGTCCTGGAAACAGTGTTTGCGGAAGAAGCTCCGGACGGCGTCGTGCCGGTTTTGGCTCAAGGTGAGAGTGATACGCCCATATTGCTCTCAAACGGTACCGGCTACGATTGTTGGCGTTGGGACCCTCGCACCGGTGAAATGCTCTGGAGGTTTGCGGGTGAGGATCTGATATCGACGGTTGCGGTGGCCACCCCGACGAATGGTGATGCCGTCGTCGCGGTGGCCACGGATATCGGGGTGGTGCGGGTTGATGCTGCAAGTGGCAGGACCGTGCCCGTTGGCGCGATGGCTGAGTTTGATGACACCGCTTGGGACGTCACCAGTGGGCCGCTGCCCGGTGGGCGAGCGTTCATCGCTGTTGCCGCGCAGTGTGAGCCGTTCATCCACTATTGGGACGCGACTACCGGCGAAGCGTTGAGCCCTCAACTGACGGGGCCGGATTATCCGCTGAAGACCATCACGTCACTGTCGCTCAAGGACGGCACGGTCCTCATCGCAGCGGAGGACGAGGCTGGAGTTGTGTATCGGTGGGTCGCCTCGACCGGCGAGCCATTCGGATCACATATTCATGGCTTTGGCGAATACAACATGAGGATGACCGCGCTGACGCATCCCGACGGCCGGGCTGTCCTGGCGTCACTCGACATGAATGGAAACTTGTCTCGGTATAACGGGGTGACTGGTGAGCCGCTGGGTCCTGCTTTGTCGATGGGCCCGGACGTCGGTGCCATCGCCGCGGGCTGTTTGAATGAGTCCGCGCTTCTGTTCGTGTCTTCCGGTGCGGGCCCTGTGCACATTCTCGATGCCTTCACGGGTGAAGCCGCCTATGCACCGATCCCGGGTAACAACCCAGCGGTTCTCGAGTGTTCTGACGGCGCTATCCTGTTGGCTACGGTTCACGCATCCGACGACTATGCAACGGTGAGTCGATTGACTCACCCTTCCGGCTAGCTCGGCCACTGCGGGCGGCCCGCCGAAGTCGGCGGAAGCGCCATGGGTCGGTGCTGGTCTTGGAGCCGCCCGGGAATGGATCTTCGCCCACCTGAGGCACCTGCGGTGAGCCGAGGAGGCTGCGCCGATCCGGTCGCGCGTCCGCTCGCCGGGCATCTTGCGGGTCCTCGTCCACGCCGCCGCCCGTGCGCTGGCGTCCGCTGAGCCCACGTGCGTCCCCAAGGTTCCACAGGCCGTCCAGTTCGCTTGCCTCCGGTGAGGCGCGTCCGGGCCGGCCTCTTCCTGTCTGCGGGGGCTTTCGGTTCGGAGGGGGTGGGTGCGGCGGGGTGGGATTGGATACGACCGGTGGTTCGTACCAGAGGGAGGGCGGGGGGTCGGGGGGAATCGCGGGGGAGTTGGGGTCGACGGGGGCGGCGGCGCGGGGTGTGCGGGTGGGGCGGGGGGAAATTTGCTGGTCACCTCGGGGTAATACCAGTGGTTTGCTTAGGTTATCGAGCTGTAATACCAGAGGGTTGACCACTGGTTGATACCAGATCTAGCTTGAGGCAACTCACCCCGCTACACATGGCTCAGAGGTGGACGAAACTCTCATGAACGTTACTTCTCATTCACACCGCCGACGCATGGCCGTTGCGGGGGTGGCTGTAGTTGGAGCCCTCATGCTGGCCTCGTGCTCGTCGGACACATCCGACGCGACCTCCGGCTCGACCGGCGGCTCCGGCGGCGGCAAGGCCAAGGACAAGCCGATCGTGGCGCTGCTGCTCCCGGAGAACGCGACCGCCCGGTACGAGGCGCGGGACAAGCCGACCTTCGAGAAGCAGCTCGCGGAGAGCTGCCCCAAGTGTCAGCTCCGCTACTACAACGCGGCCGGGGACGCGAGCAAGCAGCTCAGCCAGGCCGAGTCCGCGCTGACCGAAGGGGCCAGCGTGCTGGTGATCGACCCCGTCGACTCCAAGGCCGCCGGGGCCGTGGTCGCCAGCGCCCGCAGGCAGGGCGCGAAGGTCATGAGCTACGACCGCGTCATCTACAACGCGGCCGTGGACTACGGGGTGAAGTTCGACAACGTCCAGCAGGGCGCCGTCGGCATGCAGTCCCTGCTCGACAAGCTGAAGAAGGACGGCAAGACCTCCGGCAACGTCGTCATGATGAACGGCGACCCCGTCGACTCGGGCGCCAAGCCGGAGAAGGACGGCGCGCACAGCGTCATCGACAAGTCCGGCTTCACCGTCGCCGCCGAGTACGACACCAAGGGCTGGTCGGCGGCCAACGCGCAGAACCAGATGCAGCAGGCCATCACCAAGCTCGGCGCGTCCAAGATCGCCGGTGTCTACGCGGGCAACGACGGCATGGCCACCGGTGTCGTCGCCGCGCTGAAGAGCGCGGGCATCAAGCCGATGCCGCCCGTCACGGGCCTCGACACGCAGCTCGACGCCATCCAGAACATGGTCGCGGGCGACCTGTACGAGAGCACGTACCTGCCGGTCGAGACCGAGGCGCGGATCGGCGCCAAGGCCGCCGCCGCCCTCGCCACCGGACAGAAGCCCTCCGGCGAACTGCTCAACGGCACCATCGACGACGGCGCGGGCAAGGTGCCCGCCTACCTGCTCGAATCCATCGCCGTGACGATGGAGAACATGAAGGAAATCCTGCTCGACAGCGGCTATCTGACCGTCGATCAGATCTGCACGGCCAACTACAAGAAGGCGTGCGTCGAGGCGGGACTCATCAAGTGACCTCCTTCTCCACCGGCGATGCCGCCCAGGTCGTCGCAGTCGACCTGGGCGGCACCACCGCCCGCGCGGCGCTCGTCGACCGCGGCGGAACCGTGACCGCCAGGCTCAAGGAGCCCGTCCGGCACGACGCGGCGCACGAGCAGGTCGCCGATCTCATGACGCGGATCGCGGCCGGTACGGACGCGGTCTCGGCGGTCGTCGGACTGCCGGGACGGGTGGACCACGTCGAGGGCCGTCTGCACGTGGCGCGCAATCTGCCGTCCACCGACCTCGGCCGCCTGTCGGCCGCGTACCTCTCCGAGGCCACCGGACTCGCCGTCGAGCTGGCGGGTGACGCCGAGTTGGCCGCGATCGGCGAGGCGTACTTCGGCGCCGGGTCCACCGCGGGGACGACGGCCTATCTGACCCTCTCGACGGGGATCGGCGCGGCGGTGGTGAGCGACGGCCGCGTGCTGTCCGGACGCGTGTCGGGGTTCCAGATCGGATTCCTGCACCTGCTCGGCGCCGGGCGCCCCATGATCGAGGACCTCGGCTCGGGACAGCGCGTACGCGAGGCCGGGCGTGAACTGGGCAGGGACGTCGACTACCGCGCCCTGACCGACCTCGCCTCAAGCGACGGCGCCCCCGGCGCCGACCCCGTACCGACCGCGCCCCACCCCCGCGCCCTGGCCGCCGCCGCCCTCACCGACATCGCCGACGCGGCGGCCGCCGCCGCGATCCTCCTGTGCCACGTCGTCTCACCCGACGTACTGGTCGTCGGCGGCGGCCTCGCCCGCGCGGCCGGCGCCCAGCTCCTCGACGAGCTCGACCGCCGCATCAGCGACACCGCGCGCTCGCACGTGTCCTGGGACGTCGACGTACGCGCCGCCGTGTGCGGCGACGACGCCGGTCTCGTCGGCGCCGGCGCGTGGCACCTCGCCCAACCGATCGCGGTCGCCACCGCGGCGGACCGACTCGGCATGAAAGGAGACCGCCGATGACAACGACCGTTGACAGGGCGGCCGACCGGGCGGGAGAACGCCCGCCGCCCGTGCTGGAACTCGAACACATCAGCAAGAGCTTCGGCGCCGTTCAGGCGCTCAGCGACGTCAGCATGACCGTCGCCGCGGGAGAGGTCGTCGCGCTCGTCGGCGACAACGGCGCGGGCAAGTCCACCCTGATCAAGACGATCGCCGGTACGCACCCCCGCGACGGCGGCACCATGGCGGTGAACGGCGAGCCGGTCTCCCCGCGCAAGCCCACGGACTCCACCCGCCTCGGCATCGCGACGGTGTACCAGGACCTCGCGCTGTGCGACAACCTCGACATCGTCGCCAATCTCTTCCTCGGCCGCGAGAAGCACCACGGCGGCTTCCTGAGCGCGCTCGACATGGAAGAGGTCGCCGTCGGGCTGCTCAAGCGGCTCTCGGTCAAGATCAAGGACCTGCGCGCGCCCGTCTCGTCGCTCTCCGGCGGGCAGCGCCAGTCGGTGGCCATCGCGCGGTCCCTGCTCGGCGATCCGCGGCTGGTCATCCTGGACGAGCCGACCGCGGCGCTCGGCGTCGAGCAGACCGCCGAAGTGCTCGAACTCATCGAGCGGCTGCGGAGCGAAGGGCACGCCGTCCTCATGGTGAGCCACAACCTGGCCGACGTCTTCGACGTGGCGGACCGCATCGTCTGCCTGCGGCTCGGGCGCAGCGTCACCGAGTTCCCCGTCGAGGGGACCACAGAAGAACAGGTTGTCGCCGCCATCACCGGCGTCGCCGACAGCAGTGCCCAAAAGCGCCGGACGCTGCGCCGCGACCGGGCTCAGGAAGGATGACCGTGACCACCAACACCGCAACCGCCCCCGCCGGGCAGAGCGTGCTGCCGCCAGGACCGCCGGCGCAGGAGAACTGGGTGCGCGAGCGCGTCCAGCGCCTGCGTACCGGCGACTTCGGGGCGCTGCCCGTCATCCTCGGCCTCGTCGTCATCTCGCTGGTCTTCCAGATCGCCAACCAGCGGTTCCTCTCGCCGCAGAACCTCTCCAACCTGAGCCTGCAGATCGCCTCGACCGGCGTCATCGCGCTCGGCATCGTGTTCGTCCTGATCATCGGCGAGATCGACCTGTCCGCCGGATCGGTGAGCGGGATCACCTCCGCCTCCATGGTGGTGCTGAGCATCAACCAGGGCTGGCCGCCGGTCCTCGCGATCGTCCTGGCCGTCGTGTTCGGCGCCGCGATCGGCCTGTTCCACGGCTTCATCTTCACCAAGCTCGGCGTTCCGTCGTTCGTGCTGACCCTGGGCGGCCTGCTCGCCTGGCAGGGCGGCCAACTCCTCGTCCTGGGCAACCAGGGCACGATCAACATCCCCTACGACGGCACCATCGCCTCGCTCGCCAACACCACGCTCCCCGCGTGGATCGGATACGTGATCGCCGCTGTCTACGCGGGCGCGGCCTTCGGCGGGACGGTCCTCACCGCCAGACGGCGACGCGAACGCGGCCTGACCGTACGGCCGCTCACCGGGGGCCTGGTGCGCGCCGGAGTGATCACGGTCCTGATCGTCGCGGCGACGACCGTCTTCGCGCGGTGGCACGGCATACCCCTGTCGCTGATCATCTTCGTCGGACTCGTGGTCCTGGTCGACCTGCTGCTGCGCGGCACGACCTTCGGCCGCAAGCTGTTCGCCGTCGGCGGCAACGCCGAGGCGGCCCGGCGCGCGGGCATCCAGGTCGGCACCGTCAAGGTCATCGCCTTCACGATCGCCTCGTCGCTCGCCGCCTTCGGCGGTGTGCTCGCGGCCTCACGCCTGTTCGCGGTCAACCAGGCCAGCGGCGGCAGCGACATCCTGCTCAACGCGATCGCCGCCGCGGTCATCGGCGGCACCAGCCTGTTCGGCGGACGCGGCACCGCGTACTCCGCACTGCTCGGCATGCTCGTCATCGGAGCGGTGTCCAACGGCATGGATCTGCTGAACCAGACCTCCGCCGTCAAGTACGTGATCACCGGCGCCGTACTCGTGGCCGCCGTGGTGATCGATTCCCTGGCACGACGAGGAAGGGCGGCCAGCGGCCGATGAGTGTCAACGCGTTTCTGCGCCAGGGGTTCATCCCCTTCGACGAGGGCGTGCTGAGCCAGACCAGCCGGCTCACCGAGGTCGCACCGGTGCTGCGCGAGCGGGCGCTCGCCGCGGCGGGTGCGGTCGGCCGCCCCGACCAGGCCACATTCATCGGCATCGGCGCGAGCCTCGCGGCGCTCGCCGCACCGGTCGCCCACCTGTCGGCGCGCGGCATCCCCAGCGTCCGGCTCAACGCGGCGCAGGCGGGGCCGTTCGACGAGACCACCACGCTCGTCGCGCTGTCCCAGTCGGGCCGCAGCCGCGAGACGGTCGACGTGATGCGCGCGGCCACCGGCCGCAAGCTCGCGGTCGTCAACGTCACCGACTCGCCGATGGCCGCCGCCGCCGACTCGGTGCTGACCCTCGGCGACCTGCCCGACAGCCTCGCCTCGACGATCGGGTTCACCGCCTCGGCGATGGCCGTCTCCATGCTCGCCGAGACCTGGACCGACGGCGAACCGTCGCCGACGTGGCTCAGCCTGGGGGAGCGGCTCGCCGGGTTCCTCGACGCGACCTCCGCACAGGCCGAGGAGATCGCGGACCGGCTGTCGGCCGCGTCGATCATCGACCTGGTGGCGCCCGCGGACCAGTACGGTGTCGCCGAGAGCGGCGCGCTGCTGCTGCGCGAGGTGACGCGGGTCCCCGCGGCGTCGTTCGAGACGCGGCAGTACCTGCACGGGCTGATGGAGTCCACCCACCCCTCGACGCTGCACATCGTTCTCGACGGTCCCGACGACGGGCAGATCCTGCGCGCCCTCGGCTCGCTCGGCCGTCAGATCGTCGAACTGCGGACGGGCGCTCCCGTCGTCCACGGCGAGCGGACCCTGGTCGTGCCGGTCGAGGCGCACAACCCCCTGGAGATACCGGTGTTCGTGGCGGCGCTGCTGCAACAGGTGGCGCTGCGCTCGGCGCGGGCGCGGGGGATCGATCCGGACGAGTTCCTCTTCCTCGACACCGGAACCAAACTCGACGACGGCGAATAGCCCGGCCGGGCGGCCGTACGAGGGCGGTACGGCCGCCTTCGCACCGTGCGACACGGGCTGCTGATTACGTTCATTCCCACCAACTCCACGAGACACAATCGGGGTCATGTCTACTTCGCCAGCACTGCACCGCAAGGTGGCGCAGCACCTCAGGGAACGCATCGAATCGGGTGTGATCGAGCCCGGTTCGAGACTGCCTTCCGAGCGGGTTCTCGCTGAGCAGTTCGACGTCAGCCGGGTCACCGTCCGTCAGGCACTGAAGGATCTGGAGGCGGCCGGCCTGGTCACCGTCGTCATGGGCGCCCGGTGGGTGCGCGGGCAGACGCCCGCGCCGGCCCCGGCCCGGCCCGCGGACCAGGACGAGGCGGAGTCGATCGAGGAGGGCGCCACCGGGCTGGTGAGCTTCTCCGACCTCGCGGAGGCGAACGGCCTGACCTCCAGCTCGAAAGTGCTGAAGTGCCTGACCCGCGCCAGCTCGCTCGACGAGGCGGACCTGCTGGGCGTCGCCCCGGGCGCACCCATCGTCGACCTGGTCCGGCTGCGGTATCTCGACGGCATCCCGACCCTGATCGACTTCTCGCTCATCCCTGAGCAGTTGGCGCCGGGCCTCGGCGACCACGATTTCACCACCGCTTCCCTGTACTCCACGCTCTCCGACGAGTACGGCCTGCACGCGGTCAGAGCCGACTGCGTCATCGAGGCGCGCGGGGCCACCGCCGACATCGCAGAGAACCTCGGCCTTGCTCCGGGCGACCCCGTCCTGGGGATCGTCCAGACCACGTTCGACGAGAACCGCCGGGTCGTGCAGTGGTGCCGCAGCGTCTACCGCGGTGACCGTTACCGCTTCCGCGCCGCCCTCCAGGGCCAGGCCGGCCGCGCGCACCGCCATCAATCCGCCGCAGAGCCGACCGGCCGCGGCCCAGCCCCCCATATAGCGAGGTTGTATCCATGAGAATTTCCGCACGCGGCGCCGTCGTCGCCGGCGCCTGGGTGAAGGGCGACGTCGAGGTCGACGGCGGACGGCTGGTACGCACCGGCCTGCCCTCGACCGGCACGGGGTACGTCCTGCCCGGCCTGGTCGACCTCCAGGTCAACGGTTACGGCGGGGTCGACTTCAACGCGGCCACGGCCGAGGAGTTCGAGCGGGCGCTCGCCGCCCTCACCCGCGACGGCGTCTTCCACGTACAGCCCACCGTCATCACCGACTCCGAGGAGAACGTGGTCCGGCAACTCGGCGTGCTGGACAAGCTCCAGGCGTCCTCGCCTCCCGGCGCAAAGGTCGTCGGCGTGCACGCCGAGGGCCCGTTCCTGTCGCCGCACCACCGGGGCGTGCACCGGCCCGAGTACCTCCGCGACCCCGACATCGGCATCGTGCGACGCTTCCTCGACGCCGGGCCGCTGCGTACGATCACCGTCGCCCCCGAACTGCCGGGCGCGCCGGAGCTGATCGCCTGGGCCGCGGGCCAGGGGGTCATCGTGCAGGCCGGGCACTCGGGCGCCGACGCGGCGACCGCGTACGCCGGTTTCGACGCGGGAGCCCGCGCGGTCACGCACCTGTTCAACGGGATGATCGCGTTCAGCCACCGCGCGCCCGGTATCGCGGGCGCCACGCTCAACCGGGAGGAGGTCGCCATCCAGCTCATCGCCGACGACATCCATCTGGCGCGGGAGACCTCGCTGTTCGCGCTCAAGGCCGCCGAGCACCGCATCATGCTCGTCACCGACGCCGCGTCGCCCGCGGGGGCCGGTGACGGTGTCTTCACCGTGGGCGGTTTCACCGTCGAGGTCACCGACGGGGTGCCGCGCCTGCCCGACGGCACCCTCGCCGGCAGTACGGTGACGCTGCTCCAGCAGGTACGCAAGCTGGTCGAGCACGACTGGCCCGTCGACCGGGCGGTGAACCTGGCCAGCCGCGCGCCCGCCCGCTTCTACGGGCTCACCGGCGCGGGGGAACTCACCCTCGGCGGCCCGGCCGACCTGGTCGTCACCGACGAGGACGTCGCCGTCGAGCGCGTGCTGGTCGCCGGAGAGGAGTTCGCGGCGTGAACATCCTTCCTCGCGGCCTGATCGTCTCGCTCACCCCGTCGCCCCAGTCGCCCTGGCAGAACATCGACGACGTCGTCCGGCTCGCCGCCGCCGCGCAGGCCGGTGGCGCCGTCGCCGTGAAAATGGACGGCCCGGACGCCGTACGCGCGGTGAAGCGCGCGCTCCCCGGCTTCCCCGTGCTCGCCGTGAGCATCGACGGCTCGCACGGCGGGGTCGTCCGCATCACGCCGACGCTCGACCACGCCGCCGCCCTGGTGGACGCCGGGGCCGATGTCGTGGAACTGGAAGCGGACGCGGCGGCGCGCCGACACGACGGCCAGGACCTGGCCGAACTCGTCGCGTCCTTCGTCGCGCTGGGCAAGCCGGTCAAGGCGGGCGTGCCGGGGATCGACGACGCACGCACCGCCGTGGAGGCGGGCGCCGCGATCGTCAGTTCGTCCACGATGGGCTACCCCGCCAAGGCGAACTCCGGGCCCCTGCCCGACCTGGGACTTGTGGCCACCCTCGTCGCCGGTGCCGGGGTGCCGGTCGTCGCCGAGCGCGGCTACTCCACGCCGGACGACGTACGCGCGGCCCTGGCCGCGGGCGCGCACGCCGTCGTGGTCGGCTCGGCCATCGTCGACCCCGTCTGGCTGACCGCCCGCTTCGCGGGCGTGGCCTAGGGCCTGTCCGGCCCCACGCTCCTCGCCTTCGCGGTCCGAACGCCCAAGCCGACCAGCCCCGTTGCCGCCGGGTGACGGCGTCTCTTGTCGAGGCGGGCGCGGCATCGCACGGCGGGTAGGGTGCTTCGGACCGAATCCGCGCGGGGCTGGCAGAATCGGGGTGTGAGCGCCGAGCGGAGGATGCGGGCCCCTGGCGGGGCGGTTGTCGTCACGGGAAGCTCGGGCCGGGTCGGATCGGCCCTGGCCGCGGCCTTCGACGCGGCGGGCCGGGAGGTCCGCGGCGTGGACAGGGTGGCCGGCCGCTGGACGAGCGTCGTCGCCGACCTGCGGGACCCGCGCGAGCGGCGGGCGGCGCTGCGGTCGGCCGACGTCCTGGTCCACACCGCCGCGCTGCACGCCCCGCACGTCGGGCGCGTGGCCGATGAGGAGTTCCGCGCCGTGAACGTCGGCATGACCGCGGAACTCCTCGACGACGCCGCGCGCCTCGGTGTCCGGCGCGTTCTCTACATCAGCAGTACCAGCGTCTACGGCCACGCCCTGGTGCCCGCCGACCGCGCCGTCTGGGTGGACGAGCACCTCACGCCGCTTCCCCGGGACATCTACGACGAGACCAAGCTGGCCGCGGAACGGCTGGTCACCGCCTGCGGCGTCTCCGCGGTCACGCTGCGCATCGCGCGGTGCTTTCCGGAGCCGCTGCCCGTACGCGCCCGCCATCTGCTCCACCGGGCGGTCGACGTGGCCGACGTCGCGGCGGCGGGGGTCCTGGCCGTGACGCGCCCTGAGGTGACCGGCACGTTCAACGTCTCCGGGCCGCACGTATTCCAGCGTGAGGACTGCGTCGCTCTCCACCGCGACGCGGGCGCGGTCCTCGCCGGTCGGGCTCCTGACGTGGTCGAGGCGTTCCGCGACCAGGGGTGGCCGGTGCCGGATCGTCTGGACCGCGTGTACGACTCCACCGCGGCAACGAACGCCTTCGGCTACCGCCCTGTTCGCGGCGTCCGGGAACTCTTGCGGGACGCCCGCGCGGTCTGACAGCACGCTGTCCGATCGACGGCATGCGGATCGTGGCGGATGTGACGCGGGCCGAAGCGGACGCGACGACCTCGGCGACGCTGACCCCTGATCGAGGTCCGGTCCCGCGGACGGCGGCTCCCGGGCGGGTTCGCGCATTACCCTGGCGGCTGTCCGACAGTGGGATTCGCAGACTTCACCTTATCGGGGGACCGCGTGGCAGTTCACCAACAGCCCACCGGGGCAACGGACTTGGCCGAGCTGCGGCGGCGGGCCGTCGCGGCGCCACGACGGGAGGAGGGGCTGGTCGTCTGCGAGAACCTGGTGCGGATCTACCAGACCGAGGGCGTCGAGGTCCAGGCGCTCCAGGGCCTCGATCTCGCCGTGGCCCAGGGCGAGATGATCGCGGTGGTCGGGGCGTCCGGCTCCGGGAAATCCACCCTGCTGGGCATACTCTCCGGCCAGGACGTGCCCACCGCGGGCGCCGCCACGGTCGCCGGACACGACCTGCTGACGATGAAGCGCCGCGAGCGGCTCACCTACCGGCGGGGCACCGTGGGCTTCGTATGGCAGCAGACCTCGCGCAATCTGCTGCCCTACCTCTCGGCGGCCGAGAACGTGATGCTTCCGATGACGTACACCGGGATCAAACGCTCCCAACGCCGGGCGCGGGCCGAGGAATTGCTCGACCTGCTGTCCGTCGGACACTGCCGGGACCGTACGCCCGACACGCTCTCCGGCGGCGAGCAGCAGCGGGTCGCCGTCGCCGTGGCCAACGCCAACGAGCCGCAGGTGCTGTTCGCCGACGAACCCACCGGCGAACTCGACACCGCCACCAGCGACGAGGTGTTCGCGGCGCTGCGCCGGGCCAACGAGGACCTGGGCGTCACCGTGATCGTGGTGACCCACGACGCCCTGGTGTCCGAGCAGGTCCAGCGCACGGTGCGGATCCGCAACGGCCGCACCTCGACCGAGGTGCTGCGCCGGGTCACCACCGGCGAGGACGGCGTCGAGGTGCTCACCGCCGAGGAGTTCGCGGTACTGGACGCCAGCGGGCGGCTGCAACTGCCCGGCCAGTTCACCGAGCGCCTGCACATGCGCAAACGGGTGCGGCTGGCCCTAGAGACCGACCACATCGGCGTATGGCCGGACGAGGCCGCGCGGCGGGCGAAGTCCGCGGCGGAGAGCGCCGCGGGCGCAGGAGACACGGAGGGCGACACGGAGTCCACCGAGAGCGCCCCGTAAGCCCTGCGCTCTACGGCCGCACCCTGAGCCGCGGCCGTTCACGTGAGCCGCAGCACGGCCCCCAGCCGCCGCCGACGCGCGAGGACGGTCTCGGCCGCGGCGGCGACCAGGATCAGCGCGGTCACGGCGACGACGAGGGCGAGCGTCAGCGAGTAGTCGGTGCGCAGGGCCGGTTGCGCCGGGCCGCCGGTGAACTGCCGCAGGTCCAACGCCGGTGCCATGAGCCGCGGTTCGAGCAGCCCGAGCAGCGTGCCGCCCACCGCGGAGGCGACCGCCAGCGGCAGCAGTTGCAGGAAGTGCAGCGCCCCGGCCTCCTTGCCGCCGAGCCCGAGCGTGCGTAGGAACGAGGCGGTGCGACCGCGCTCGTGCGCGGTGAGGGTCAGTTCCAGGGCGAGCGTGAGCAGGCCGGCCAGCGCGGCCAGGATCGACGTGACGGCGTAGGCCGTGTCGAGTCCCCGCGTCAGCCCGTCCGCGCGTAGGGCGCTCAGCGTTTCGGAGCGGACGCGGATCCGGGCCAGCGGCCCGAGCGTCTGAGCCGCCGCCGACCGCAGCGCGGCGGGCGTGGCGGGGGCGGTCCCGTCGGGAGCGCCGCCCTTGAGCAGCATGACGGTGCTCCCCGAGGACTGCTCGGGCATCAGGTGTTCGGCGCCCGCCGTGGTGATCAGCAGCGGCGTCCCGGCGGGAATCCGCGCCGTGACCGGCCCGAGGAGGGGGTCGTGCAGGTCCGCGCCGGTGAGGGTGCCGACCGGCGTGAGAACCAGGTCCACCGGGCGCCGCCCGAGGATCGAGACGCTGGAGGTGAAGCCGCCGGTGCGCTCGCGCGCCCGCAGGTCGGGCGAGAGGAAGGACGGCAGCGGGAGGCGCGCGTCGATCCGGGTTCCCGCCGGGGTGGCCAGCCCGGACAGCAGGGCGGTGGCCAGCGGCGACTTCGGTGCGACGGCCGCCAGTTGCCGGGGGTCCACGGTGATCACGGCGACCTGCGTGATCAGCGCGCCGTCGACCTGTCCCACCAGGTCGAGGGTGTGCAGATGCTGGACGACGGTCCGTATGCCCTCGCCTGCGCCGGTCCCCGGCGCGGCGGTCCCGGTCGTGGCCCCGTTCGCGGTCCCGGCCACGATCGCGCTCGCGTCCGCGCCGGTGGTCCAGTCCGCGCCCGCGGCCAGGCCGTCGCCGATCGTGCGCTGTACGAGGCCGCCGAACACGGCCGTCCCCAAGGTCAGGACCAGGACGAACAGCGCCAGCCCGGTCGCCGGGGCGTCGTGGGCGGCCCGTGCCGCCCCGATGAAGCCGACCGCTCCCCGGGCGCGCCGGGTCCGCCGCAGCACCACGCGCAGCGCGAGCGGGGAGATCCGCAGCAGGAGCAGCACGACGGCCAGCGCCACCAGCACCGGCACCGCGCCCAGAATCCCGTCGGGCCCCTGCGAACGCAGCGCGGCCACGCCCGCCGCCGTCGCGAGCAGCACCGTCAGCTCCAGGATTACGCGGCGGCCGGTGACAGCGCGGCGGCGCGAGCGCCGCGGTCGGCCGGGCCTGCGCGGCTCGCGGACCGCGAGCCACGTCATCAGCGGCACCGTCACCATCACGACCGCGGCGGCGAGCGCGGCGGGCACCGGCTGCGGCGATCCTGACGTGCCGCCGGGAGCCAGGGCCCGACCGGCCGCCCAGCCGAGCGCAGCGCCGATCAGCACCACCGGCCAGGCCACGGCGCAGCGCAGCAGCACCAGCCGCGCGGTGGACGCGCCCCGCGCGCGCTGCAACCGCAGGTGCGCCCGCCGTCGGCGCAGCAACAGCCGTACGGCGACGGCCACGGTCGCCAGCGCGACGGCGGCCAGCGCGTCGACGGCGTACATCGCCAGCGCCCTGGCCTGATGGTCCTGAGCGGTGAACTCGGCGAGCAGCGGCGTCAGGAAGTCGGTCACCAGCAGGGACCCGGTGGCCTGACCGCGTACGTGGCAGCTGATGTCGCCGGAGATCCAGTCGGTTCCCTGGCACAGGGCGGCACTCAGGTCCGCGCCGTAGTGGGACAGCGGCCCGGCCAGCGCGCGGGCCTGGTCGAGCGCCGCTCCCGACAGGTCGGCCCGCAACTGCCAGGTCACCCGGGGCCCGACGACCCCGGCCCCTGCGAGAAGGTCGGCGGCGTCGAGGCCGACGAGGCCGCTGACGGCGAGCACCGTGCCGGCGGAGCGCTCCGCCGGGTAGCGCGTCGGCTGGTCCAACGACGCCCGCCCGGCCCAGAAGCCGTCGGCCGCGGCCGTGGTGCGGTAGACCCCGCTGACCAGCAGGTCGACCTGGGGCGGCGCGTTCCCCACCGCGGGCGTCCTGGCGAATTCCAGCGTCAGTCGGCTCCCGGTCGTGACGCCCAGGGCCCGCGCCGTGGCCTGCGACAACCCGATCTGGGGCGCGGTGCCCAGCGGTGTGCGGTCGGCCGGGGCGCGGCCGCTGACGTAGCGCAGATGGGCCCGCGCGGACGGCAGGTAGCTGAGGGCCAGCTTGGTAGCGGTGTTCGCGGGGCCGGGAGGCGGCGGTGCGACCAGGGACGCCGGGTTGTAGTCGTAACCGCCGCCGACGGATGTCAGGCGGCGCGCGCCGGTGCCGCTGAGCTGCTCGGTGAAGGTGCTTCCCGCGCCCAGCAGGGTGGCCATGTCCACCGCGGGCGGGTCGGTGTCGAAGACCTCCGGAGTGGCGCTGACGCTGATCAGCGGCGCCTCGGCCTGCGCCGCCGCGACGCGCTGCCGCAGCGCCCGGTCCTCCTGGCGGCCCACGACGGCCGGGGCCCAGGCGCACAGCGCCGTCAACACGATCACCATGACCGTCAGGCAGACCAGCAGCGGGAGGTCGCCGCGGGTCTCCTGACGTATCAGGCGCAGTGTCACCGAGGCGCCCGTACCGCCCGGCCGCCTCACCGCCGTGTCCGCTCCCGCCGATCCCGTCTCTGTCGTGCCCGTTGCCCCACGTCCCTTTCCGGTCATGCCCGTTCGTTCGGCTCGCGTCTCCGCCCCGTCCGTTGCCCCACGTCCGTTGTCCCCCGCGCCCGTTCCCTCGGCTGGTGTCCGCCGTCCCGCGCGGTCGCGTCCGGCCCGGCTCATCGGTCCTCACCCGCTCGCAGCACGCGTACGAGGTCCACCCGGGCCAGCAGCCGGGCGAGCGCCAGCACGATCGCGCTGATGGCCACAGCGGTCGCCACCGCCGTCAGCGTCACGGTGCCCCACGGAGTGACGTTCGGCAGCGGGGGATACGGGGCGTGGCCGCTGTCGTCCACGGTGACCAGCGGCAGCACCGCCGAGGCCAGGGCCATGCCCATCAGCGCGCCCGGCACCACCGCGAACAGCGCCAGACTCAGCTGCTCGGCGCCCAACAGCGCGTACAGGCCGGTGGACCGGACGCCGATCGCCCGCAGCAGCGCGAATTCCTTGCGGCGCTGCCGGGTGGAGACCACCGCGTGCACGGTGAAGGCGATGACGGCGAAAGCGGGGGCCAGGTAGCGGACGAGTTCCAGCACCCGGCGCAGCCCGGCGCGGAACGGGTCGTCGCGCAGTGCCGCCGCGGTCCGTTCCGCTGTCGTGACCCGGCCCAGCGCGGGCCGCGCCTCGGCGGCCGCGGCCGTACGCGCGCTGTCGGTGCTGCTGATCCACCAGAACGCGGGATCCTCCTGGTCGACTCCGGCCACGGTCATCGCGGCGGCGAGCTGGCGCTGATCGGCGATCAGATGCCCCTGCCCGCGGCCCAGTCCCGGCAGCGAGTCGACCAGGCCCACGATCGTCGCGGTGATCCGGCCGCCGCCCAGATCCAGTGTGGTGGTGCTGCCCACGCTCAGGCGCGTGTCGCGCAGGGCCGCGGCGTCGGCGCGTACCGGGAGCGGCGCAGGACGGCCGGCCGGGCCCGCCACGAGGCGCACCTGGCTGCCGGGCCGGGTCTCGTAGTCGCTGTCGGCCAGGCCGCCGAAGGCGTCTCCGGTCGCGGTCGAGGCCCTGACGCCGGTGCTGACGGTGGTCCTGAGCACCTCGGAGCGGCCCGGGGTGATCGCGCACACCCCGGGAGTGCCCGGACTGTAGTCGCCCGCCGGTTTGCCTTCGCAGGCCCCGGCGGTGGCGTCGGAGGCGTGGGTCGTACCGTCGGCCCAGACCTGGCCGCCGGGAAGGCCGGTGACCCACGTGTCCGCGCTGCCCCGCGCGCCGACCCGGATCAGCTCCAGGTCGAGCCGCGCGGGCCGCGCGTTCGGCTGCGGCAGGACGTTCACGGCGGTCACCGTCAGCGGATACGCCCGCGGGTGGCCGTCGCTCAGCGCCACGTCGAGGGGGACCACGACGGTGTGCCGGGCGCCGTCGGCGGCGGGCAGGCGGGTCGCCAGCGTACTGACGAGGCCGGACGCGTCCTGCACGGTCAACTCCAGATTCGGCGCCGCGCGGCTGCCGTCGCTGCGCAGCCGCTCGTCCAGCAGCAGCGCGGTCGGACGGCCGGGGAGCGGCACCCCGAAGACGGCCGGTGACGGGGTGGGGGGAGCGGGCCCGCCGACCGTGCCGACCAGGCCCTCGGTGGCGTCGCCCGGCAAATTCACCGTCGACTGCGTCACCGGGGCCACGGCGGTCACCGCGGGCAGCGCGCGATAGGCGGCGCCCAGTACGGACGAGGGGTAGCCGCCGTCCGCCGACGGCTGGACGCGTACGTCCGCGCCGACGGTGAACGCGGCCTGCTCGGACGCCAGTCCGCCCAGACAGGCCAGCGCGGTGGTCGCGAAGGCGCTCACGGACACGGCCAGGCACATCAGGACGACCGGTCCCGCGTTGCGCGCGGCCCGGCGGCTCAACTGCCAGCCCGCCAGCGCGAGGGCCAGGCCCCGGCTGCGACGGCCGAACGCGTCCAGGAGCAGGGAGGTCAGCGGCAGCAGGCGCAGCAGCAGGAGGGCGGCGGCCCCGGCCACCAGGGCGGGCACCAGGACCAGCACCGGGTCCGCGCCCGCGCCGCCCGTGCCGACGTCGGCGATCAGCGAATGGTGCCGCCGCAGCTCCAGATAGCCCAGGGCCGCGACGGCCAGCAGCGCCAGGTCGGCGCCCAGCCGCTGGGCGGCGGCGCGTACACCGCGGGCCGGCCGGGACCGCGTCGAGCGCAGGACGGGCAGCAGCACCGCCGCCGCGTGCACCAGCAGGGTCAGGCCCACCGCGGCCCACGCGGCGGCTCCCCGGCTGCCCGGACGCAGCAGCCCGGCCAGAAACGGCGCGACGGCCGCGGCCGGAACGCCGGTGACCGCCCACTCGGCCGCCGCCGCGCGCAGCAGTCGCGGGGTGCCCGCGCCCCTGGCCTGCTGGAGTGCCAGTTCGTCGCGCCGGTGCTCGGTGAGCTGGCGGGCGGCCAGTACCAGGGTGGCCAGGGCGAGGACCGCCAGCAGCACGCTCGGCAGGTACAGCGAGGACCGGGCCGCCACCATCGGCACCGCCAGGCCGTCGATCGCGCCCGGCAGCCCCGAGGCCACCGTCAGGTCGTCCAGAGCGGGCTGCCGTCCGCCGAACACCGACACGCGGCTCGCGCTGCCGGAGAAGGCGCGCATCCGGTCGTGCAATCCGGGGAGGCTGTCGGCGTCGATCCGGGCGAAGTCCGGCTGCATACTCCAGTGGGCCGTCAGATGGCTGTTCAGGACGACGCTCCCGTTGAGAGCCGACGGCGAGACCACGAGCAGGTCCTGGCTGGCGGTCTCGTCCGCCGTCACGTCGCCGGCCATCGCGGGCCAGAATCCGACGGGGCCGGTCGGCCGGAAGACGCCGGTGATCCGCAGCGTCATGGAGTGCCTGAAGCCGTCGCGCACCTGGAGGCGGGAACCGGCGGTGACTCCCAGCCGCCTGGCCAGCGCGTCCGGCAGCGCCGCGTCGACCGGGGCGGTGGACCCGGCGGCGATCCGTACGTCGGGCAGCGAGGTGAAGGCGCTCGCCGTCGCGTCCGCTGTGCCGGCCGGCCACCGTCCGGCGACCAACTGCCCGAATCTGCCCGCGTCCTGGACGGCGACCGGGTGCAATCCGGTTCCCCCGGGGCCGCGCGGCGGGCCCGTGACCCCGTCGATCCCCGTCACCGAGACCGGTGAAGACCCCAGCAGCCCCACATAGGTGTGCTGCGGCACCCCGGCGAACGTCCGGTCGGCGGCGGCCCGTACATCCCGGTCGGCGACGGCCATGCCTCCGGCGCGGAAGGGCGCGTTGACGGTCACCTGCGCGTCGAGGTCGGCGGCCAACCGCCGTACGGCGCCCGCCTGTACCGAACTCCCGGCCAGCGCCGCCAGTGCGGCCAGCGCCGTCGCGCACAGCAGGACGGTCACGGCGACGGCGGCCAGCACCAGCCCGTGCTGCGTGGCCTGCCGTACCACCGTGGGGAGCCGCCGTCGGGCCGGTCCCGGGACTCCCGGGCGTCGTCGCGACGACGACGTGAAGGCCGTGGCGACCACATGAACCCCCGCGTTATCGAACATGTGACGGTGACGGCGCGTCACAGTCCTACCAGGGCATCCCCCAACGGGGCAAGCAGAGGCCCGGCGCGGGCCTGTGGGGAGGCCCGGCGCGGGGCCTACAGGGAGGCCGAATCCCGGCCCCGGCGGCGCGGGCGGGGCCGCGCGCGTACCCGATGGGCCGACCCCGCACCTGTCACGGGCGCGCACTCACTCGGGCGGCTCACCGCTGCCACCGGGGTGGCGCACAGGGCCGGGGCGCGGAGGGAGGCAGCCCCGGCTCCGGAGCCCGCTGTCGCCCCGTCACCACCGCCGCCCCTGGCCCGAGTACCGGCGAATCCAGGTTTGTTGACCGTGGTGGCCCACAGCGAGAACCCTTCTGCCGCATTTCGGACCTGGCGCGTTGCAGGCCCCCTCGGCGCATGGTGCTTTATGCGTAGCTTAAGCCTCATATCGGACTTGCTCGGTGCCGTCGCCGTCACCGTACGGCGCGGCCATCGAGGTTCCGTTCAGGGCTGAGCCGTCCCCGCTCTGCGCCGTCCCGCCCCCAGCCGGGGGGCGGCGGCCCCGCCTGGAAACGGATGGTCCATGCAGTCTTCCCACCCGCCCCGCCGCACGGCGGCCCGCGCCGCCGAACGCTCACTCGCCACCGCCGGCCTGCTGGCCCTGGTGTCCTCCGTCGTCCTGACCGGTCTGACGCCCGGTGTCAGCTCCGCCTCCAGCCACCGCGAGGCGCCGCTGATCGCCGGGGACCCCAAGGCGGACAACACCGACGTCTACGCCTTCACCAGCCCGGACAACCCCGACACCGTGACCCTGGTGGCGAACTGGATCCCGTTCGAGGAGCCCAACGGCGGCCCGAACTTCTACCCGTTCGCCAACGACGCCCACTACAACATCAAGATCGACGCGGACGGCGACGGCAAGGCCGACACCACGTACACCTGGTCCTTCACCGACCACTACCGGGACGAAGCCAACCAGTTCCTGTACAACACCGGGGTCGTGAAGTCGCTGGACGACACCACCTTGAACTTCCGTCAGACGTACACGCTGACGGTGACCGACGCGGAGGGCAACACCAAGACGCTCCTCAAGGACGCGCCCGCGGCCCCCTCCAACGTCGGCAAGGCGTCGATGCCGGACTATGCCTCACTGCGCAAGGAGGCCACCGTCGCCCTCCCCGACGGCGGCCAGACCTACGCCGGGCAGGCGTCCGACCCGTTCTTCCTCGACCTGCGGGTCTTCGACCTGCTGTACGGCGGCAACCTCAAGGAGACCGGCCACAACACGCTCGCCGGTTACAACGTCAACACCATCGCCCTCCAGGTGCCCAAGTCCGCGCTGGCGCTGAAGGGGGACGCCACCCGCAACCCCGTCATCGGCGTCTGGTCCACCACCGACCGGCAGGGCGCGGCGGTCGCCGCGCCGTCCGGCAAGGGCGACGAGGGCATGGCGTCCCACGGCGCGGAGGGTGCCAGGGGAGCCGGGGGCGCCGGGAAAACCGCGGGCGCCGCGGACTCGCAGGACGAGGGCAAGGGCGGCCCGCCGATGCCCGACAAGGGCGGCGAGACGGGCTGGCACCAGGTCTCGCGCCTCGGCAACCCGCTGGTCAACGAGGTCGTCGTCCCGCTGAAGTACAAGGACGCCTTCAACACCCTCAACCCGGACCAGGACCACACCGTGCAGCCGGTCGTCGACAAGGTCCTGGACCCGATCGTGCCCAAGCTCATCCAGAGCATCTACGGCGTCCCGGCGCCCGCCACCCCCCGCAAGGACCTCGCCGAGATCTTCCTGTCCGGAATCTGCAAGGCGTGCGGACCGGTCCAGGCCGACCTCAACTCGCAGTTGCTCAACGCCGACGTGGACAAGGCGAAGTTCACACCGTCCGAGGAACTGCGGCTGAACATGGCCGTCGCGCCCTCCGCCAACCCCAACCGGCTCGGCGTCCTCGGCCAGGACCTGGCCGGCTTCCCCAACGGCCGGCGGCTCAACGACGACGTCGTCGACATCGAGCTCCAGGCGCTGGAAGGCGCGGCGGAGACCGGAAAGATCGTGCCCGCGCTGGCCGCGGGCGACGCCGTCGACACCCCCTACCGCCAGCCCGGTTCGACCTTCCCGTACGTGGCGCTGCCCAACACCGCCGCGGTCAACCAGGCCGACTCGCTGCACCCCGACGGCGGCGTGGGCGCCGGCTTCGGCGGCACCGCGTTCCACGGCGGCTTCCCCGCCGTTCCGGTGACGGCCCTGGGCGGCGGCGCCCTGCTGGCCACCGCCGGACTCCTGGCGCTGCGCCGCAGGCGCGCCGACCGGGTGTGACCGCCCCCGCCACCTCGGGCCGCCCGGCCTCCGCACCGGAGGCCGGGCGGCTGCGGCGCGCCCTCAGGTTCCGCCCCGCCCGGCCCTGGCGCCTGATCACCGCGCTGGGCGTCCTCGCCGGTCTGGGCATGATGACGGCGGGCGGCTGCGCGCTGCTCACCGCCCGGCCGCCGAAGACCACGCAGGTCGACGTCGGCACGCTGCCGGTCCCCGCGACCGCCGGGGGCCACGCCGCCGCCGTCGCCCCCGCGGCGCCCGCCGCACGGCCGGTCCGGATCCGTATCCCCGGCATCGGCCTCGACCACCCCCTGATCGGCCTCCAGGTCCAGCAGGACGGCCACCTCGGCGTGCCCGAGGACCCCGGCCAGGTCGGCTGGTGGAGCGACGGCCCGCGCCCCGGCGACCCGGGCGCCGCCATCGTCGTCGGCCACGTCGACTCCCTCACCGGCCCGGCCGCCTTCTACGGACTGTCCACGCTGCGCCCCGGCGACCGGATCACCGTCGACCGCGCCGACCACAGCCACCTGGACTTCACCGTGCGGGCGCTGCGGCAGTACGAGAAGGACGCGTTCCCCGACGACCAGGTCTACGCGACCGCCGGTCCGCCCACGCTGCGGCTGATCACCTGCGGCGGCGCGTACGCGGGACCCGAGGGCGGCGGCTATCTCGACAACGTCGTCGTTTACGCCACGCCCGCCGACCCGGAGCCGCCGCGCCCGTCCCCCCACGCCACCCCCAAGACCCCCCATCGGAGCGGGAATTGACTACGTCCGTCCGCCGGAGCCCCCGGCGTCATCTGCTGTCCGCCGCCGTCACCACCGTCCTCGGCGTGGGCCTCTTCCTCGCCGGCGGCCTCGGCCTCGCCCCCTGGCCGGTGACGGGCGCCGACCGCGCCGCGGGTCCCACGGGCGAGGCCGGGGCTCCGGCGGCCGGCGCGGACCCGCTCGCCCAGGACATCAACGGCATCCAGGCCCACCTGCGGCAGAGCCCGCGCGACGCCGTCGCGCTCGGCACCCTCGGCCTCGACTACGTCCAGCAGGCCAAGAACACTGCCGACCCGACGTACTACCCCAAGGCGGAAGCCGTCCTGAAGCGCTCGCTGTCGGTGGACGCCACGGACAACTTCACCGCGATGGGCGGCATGGCCGCCCTGGAAGCCGGGCGGCACGATTTCCGCCGGGCGCTCACCTGGTCGCGCAAGGCGGTGGCCGTCAATCCGTACAACTCGTCCCTGTACGGCACCCTGGCCGACGCCCTCACCCAGCTCGGCCGTTACGACGAGGCCGCCGACGCCGTACAGCGCATGGTCGACCTCAGGCCCGGCGCGCCCTCGCTGGCGCGCGCGTCGTACGTCGCCGAACTGCGCGGCGACATCGACACGGCCAGAACCGACATGCGCCGCGCCCTCCAGGACTCCGCGGGCCCGGCCGACCAGGCGTTCGCCCACTACTACCTCGGCGAACTCGCCTTCAACAACGGCGATCCGGCCACCGAGCTGACCGAGGCCGCCGCCGGTCTGCGCGTCGCGCCGACCTACACCTCGCTGTTCCAGGCCAAGGCCAGGGCCGAGGCCGCGCTCGGCAGGACCGACGCCGCCCTCGCTGACCTCAACCGGGCCGTCCAGCGGGTACCGCAGCCCGAGTACGTGCTCCAGCTCGGCGAGCTGTACCAGTCCCTCGGCCGCACCGCGCAGGCCGACGAGCAGTACCAGCTCTTCCGCGCCGAGCAGAAGCTCTTCGCCGCCAACGGCGTCTCCCTCGACTCCGACGCGGCCCTCTTCGAAGCCGACCACGGCGACGCCGCGCAGGCCCTCGCCATCGCCCGCCGGGGCATCGAGTCCCGCCCCTTCATGGACACCCACGACGCCCTGGCCTGGGCCCTGCACGCCAACGGCCGCGACCGCGAAGCCCTCGCCGAGAGCGACCTGGCCCTCGCCCAGGGCACCCGCAACGCCCTGTTCCGCTACCACCGCGGCATGATCGAACGGTCCCTCGGCGACACCGCGGCGGCCCGCACGGACCTCGCGACCGCCCTGTCCGTCAACCCCCACTTCAGCCCCCTGGCCGCCCCCAAGGCCCGCGCGGCCCTGACCGCCCTGACCGGCCCGTCCCGGCGCACCTGACCGTCGCGGAGTCCCGGTCCTCGGCGGCTGGGCCGGGCACCGGGGCGTTCGCGCTTCTTGACGGGGGTTCGGGTGGCGTGCCACGGTGAGGATATTACTTAGGGATGTTAAGTGATTCCTCGAGGAGCCGTATGAAGCTGAGGTTGTCGCCCGAGGACGCGGCCTTCCGTGACGGGTTGCGGCGGTTCTTCACCACGCGGGTGCCGGGGCACATTCGGGAGACGGTGGCGGCGCGCGAGGAGTTGACCAAGGAGCAGATGGTCGAGTCGATGCGGACGCTCGACGCGGCCGGGATCGCGGTGCCCAACTGGCCGGTCGAGTGGGGCGGGAGGGACTGGACGCCGCTGCGACGGCACATCTGGCACGAGGAGATGCAGGCGGCCTGCGTTCCGCCGCCGGTCACCTTCAACGCCTCGATGGTCGGCCCGGTCATCGCCGCGTTCGGCTCGCGGGAGCTCAAGGAGCGCTTCCTGCCGGCCACCCGGAACGTCGACATCTGGTGGTCGCAGGGCTTCTCCGAGCCCGACGCCGGTTCCGACCTGGCCGCTCTGCGCACCTCGGCCGTACGCGACGGCGCGCACTATGTCGTCAACGGCCAGAAGACCTGGACCTCCTACGCCCAGTACGGCGACTGGATCTTCACGCTGGTGCGCACCGATCCGGACGCCCCGCGCAAGCAGGCCGGCATCTCCTTCCTCCTGATCGACATGGCCTCGCCGGGCGTCACCGTCCGGCCGATCCAGCTCATCGACGGCGGGAGCCTGGTCAACGAGGTCTTCTTCGAGGACGTGCGCGTCCCCGTCGACAACCTCGTCGGCCAGGAGAACCACGGGTGGGACTACGCCAAATTCCTCCTCGGTAACGAGCGGGTGGGGATCGCGGGCGTGGGCGGGACCAAGTGGTTGCTGGCGCAGGCCAAGACATGGGCCGGGGACCGGCTGCGCGAGGATCCGCTGCTCGCGGCGGACTTCGCGCGGCTGGAGAACGACCTGCTGGCGGTCGAACTGACCTCGATCCGGGTCGCCGCCGACTCGGCGGACGGCAAGGCGCAGCCCGCCTCGTCCGTCCTCAAGCTCGCCGGATCCGAACTCCAGCAGGCCGTCACCGAACTCGTCCTCGGCCTCGCGGGCGAGCGGGGGCTCTCCGGCGACCCGGCCGCGGGCGCGCCGCCGTGGACCCGCCCGGCCGCCGCGGCCTATCTCCACCTGCGGGCCGCGAGCATCTACGGCGGCTCCAACGAGGTGCAACGACAGATCATCGCCGGCACGATCCTGGGGCTGTGAGACATGGACTTCGACCGCACCGACGAGCAGCGCGCCCTGCGGGACGCCGTACGCGGTCTGTTGGGCACGGCCTACGCCACGGTCCAGGGCCGCCGTGACGCCGCGGCCGAGGAGCCGGGATACGACGAGACCATGTGGTCCCGGCTGGCCGCGATGGGCGTCCTCGGACTGCCGTTCGCGGAAGAGGCCGGCGGCATGGGCGCGGGCCCGGTCGAAGTCGGCGTGGTGGCCGAGGAGATCGGGCGCGTACTGGCCCCCGAGCCCTTCGTCGAGGCCGTCGTCCTGTGCGGCGGCCTCCTCGCGCGGGCGGGCGGCGACGTGTCCGGCATCGCGGACGGCACCCTCCTTCCGGCGTACGTCGGCGGTCCCGGCGTCACGGCCCGGCGCGACGGCGAGCGCTGGGTGCTGGACGGCGGCGCCTCGCCCGTACTCAACGGAGCCCGTGCCGACCTGCTCGTGGTGGTCGCCGACGTCGGCGGAACACCGGCGCTCTTCACGACGGCCGGGGGCGAGCGGACCCCGTTCGGTACGTACGACGGGGGACGCGCCGCCCGGGTGACCTTCGACGCGACCGCCGCCGAGCCGCTGGGCGATCCGGCCGCCGACGCGACCGGCGTGATCGCGTACGCCCGGGCCCGCGCGCAGGTGGCGTACGCCCACGAGGCGCTCGGCGCCATGGAGCGCGCGCTGGAAATCACCCGCGACTACCTGCGCGACCGCCGCCAGTTCGGGAAACCGCTGAGCGCCTTCCAGAACCTCACCTTCCGCGCCTCCGACATGTACGTCTCGCTCGAACTCGCGCGCAGCACGGTGCTGTGGGCGTCGATGGTGCTCGCGGAAAGCGACGAGAGGGAGCGGGAGGGCGGTCTGGCGGGGAGCGGCGCGGCCGAAGGCATCGAGGCGGCGTCGCGCGCCAAACTCCGGGCCGCCGAGTCCGGGCGGCACATCGGCCAGGAGGCGATCCAGTTGCACGGCGGGATCGGCATGACGATGGAGTACCAGGTCGGGCACTACGCGATGCGGCTCACCACCATCGAGCACCTGCTGGGCGACCGGCGCCACCATCTCTCCCGCCTGGCGGCGGCCGTCGGCGACCACCGGGCCGTGAACCCGCTGCAATAGCCGGCGCCCGGCCGCCGCAGGAGCTGACGAACGAGCCGCCGCACGAGCTGACGAACGAGCCGCCGCACGAGCTGACGGACGAGTCGGCGGACGAGTCGTCCGATGAGCCGGTGGATTCTGTCGACAATCCATTAACCATGCTAATTTATTGCGCAATCCGAAAGGGGCCCCCATGGCAGGGTCGGTCACCACACACGAAGCCCGGCTCACCCACGACGGCGCGGAACCCCTCACCGCCGGTTCGTTCGAGGTGGCCGAACGGGAACTGCCCCCGGCGGTCGACGGCGAGATCCTCGTCGAGGTCCGGTACGCCTCCCTCGATCCCTCGCAGCGGATCCGGCTCCGGTCGGAGGGCGCCGGTTTCGTCCCGCCCGCCGGAGTCGTCGGCACCGTCGTGGAGTCCCGGAGCGACGCGTTCGAGGTCGGGGACACGGTGACCGCGCCGGGCGCCTGGGCCACCGCGGTCCGCGTCCCGGCCGCGAGCGCCGAGCGGTACGACTCCCCGGAGGGTGTGGCCCTCCACCACGCGGTCGGTCTGCTCGGACTGACCGGTCTGACCGCCTACTTCGGGGTACGGCGGGTGCTCCGCCCGCGTCGCGGCGAGAAGATCGTCGTGACCGGCGCCTTCGGGGGAGTGGGCCAGGTCGCCGCGCAGCTCATCGCCGCGAGCGGCGCCGACGTCCTCGGCGTCGTGGGCGGCCCCGACAAGGCGCACGGCCTCAAGCGGCTCGGCATCACCGCCGTCGACCACCGGGCTCCGGACTGGACCGCCGAGGTCGACCGCTGGGCGCCCGAAGGGCTGCACGCGGTCTTCGACAACGTGTGGGGCGAGACGTCCGCGCGGCTGGTCGAGCGGCTGGGACCGCTCGGCCGCGTCGCCCTGTGCGGGCAGATGTCCGGCATCGGCGAGGCGGTGGTCCCGCCGCTGCCGCTGGACAACTGGTTCCGGCTGGTGACCCGTTCGCTGACCGTCCAGGGTTTCCGCGCGGCCGACTTCGCCGCGGAGAACGCCGACGCGCGCCGGGCGCTCGCGGACATGATCGCCTCGGGCGCCCTCGACCAGGAGATCCACCTGGCGCCCGGCCTGGCCGCCGCGGGCCCGGCCTTCGCCGACCTGCTCACCGGCCACGTCGTCGGCAAGCTCGTCGTAGCGGTGCGGGAGTGAGTGACGGTGCGGGATCAAGCAGCGGTGCGGGAGTGAGTGACGGTGCGGGATCAAGCGGCGGTGCGGGAGTCAGTGACAGTGCGGGATCAAGCAGCGGTGCGGGACCGAGCGGAGGTACGGGCATGAGCAGCGGTACGGGCGCGGGCGCGGACGCCCTGCGGGACGACGTACTCGCCCTGCTGGCCGGGGACGGCGACAGACTCGCGGACCCGTACCCCACCTGGAACCGGCTGCGCGAGGAGATCCCCGTCTGGAAGCAGGGTGACGTGGTGATCCTGAGCCGGCACGAGCACGTGCACCAACTGCTCGGGGACAACAACATCCTCTACAGCCGTCAGGGCACGAAGACCTCCGCGCGCTACGAGCGCGCCAAGCGGGAGTTCAGCCCGCACGGCAGCGCCGCCTTCGGCCGGGTCCTCGACCAGGAGTTCCACCAGTTGGTGCGGATGGACCCGCCGGACCACCCGCGGGTGCGGCGGGCGGTCCAGCCGCCGTTCTCGGCGCGCAATCTGGCCCGTGAGATGCAGGACAAGGTCAGCGAACGGGTGGACCGCAATCTGACCGCGCTGGCGGCGGGCGGCGGCGAGGCCGACTTCAAGAAGTTCGCGTACTCCCTTCCCCTCCAGGTGCTCGGCGACCTCCTGGGCATCCCGATCGACGACCTCGACATGGTCCACTCATGGGCCCAGAAGATCGCCGAGAACAAGTTCAACGCCGACTCCGAGAGGGCGGCGGTCGAGGCCGACGAGGCGTACCGGCACCTGATGACGTACATCGACGTGCTCGTGGCGCGCCAGCGGGCGAGCGGCTCCGAGACCGGTCTCGTGGCCGCCCTGCTGGAATCGGAGGACAGCGGCGTGGTCTCCCACGAGGAGGCGATGGCCATGATGGCGCTGATGATCTTCGCGGGACACGAGACGACCAGCAATCTGCTGGCCATCGGGCTGCTCGAACTGCTGCGCCACCCGGACCAGTGGGATCTGCTCGTCGCGGAGCCCGAGCGGGTCCCGGCGGCGGTGGAGGAGCTGCTGCGCTTCGTCACGCCCGCGCACTTCCTGCCGTACGTCGCGAAGGAGGGGCGGGAGGTCGACGGCGTCGCGGTCGAGGCGGGCGACACCGTCATCGGCGTGCTCGCCGCGGCCAACCGGGACCCCGCGGTCTTCGCGCGGCCGGACGAGCTGGACATCGCCCGCTCCGACAGCCGCGCGCACGTCTCGCTCGGCCTCGGGCCGCACTTCTGCCTGGGGGCCGGTCTGGCGCGGATGGAGGCGACGGCGCTGTTCGGCACGATCGCGCGCAGGTTCCCCGGCGCGCGGCCGGTCGAGGCCGACCTGCGCTGGGGCGGCCGTTCACTGCGTACGCCACTGGCCATGCCGGTCCGACTGCTGGGCTGATCGGATGCCGTGACGGCGGCCGATCCCGTGCCTTGACGGTGGCGGGCAGCACTCCTATCGTGTTATTTCACATCGCTAAATGAATGATCGGGAGGTTCCGGTGCGCTACCTCATCACGGGCGCGGGCAGTGGGATCGGACGTGCGGTGGCGACCCTGGCCGCGCGCGCGGCCGGGAGCGAAGGAGCCGGGCAGGCGCGGCTCGCGCTGCTCGACCGCGACGCCGGGGCCATCGAGGCGGTCGCCGCCGAACTCCGGGGGACCGGCGCCGAATGCCTGCCGCTGGCCGTCGACCTGAGCGACCCGGCGGCGGTCGGCAAGGCGGTGGAAGAGGCCGTCTCCGCCTTCGGCGGCCTCGACGCCCTCGTGAGCAACGCCGGGATCAGCTCGGCCGACCCGCTCGAAGACCTCAGCCTGGAGACCTTCCAGCGCACGTTCGACGTCAACACCCGCGCGACCTTCCTGCTGGCACGGGCGGCCTTCCCGGCGCTCCGCGCGTCGCGCGGTGCGATCGTCGCCACCGCGTCGATCTCCGCGACGCATCCGACACCGCCGCTCGGCATGTACAGCGCGAGCAAGGCGGCGCTGAAGATGATGGTCCAGCAGATGGCGGTGGAATGGGGCCGGTACGGAATCCGGGCCAACTGCGTCTCGCCCGGCCCGACGGACACCGGCCTGACCCGTAAATCGTTCGGCGACGCGGAGGACACGGCCGCCGCGGCGAACAGGCGCTACCGCGAAGCGGTCTCCCCCATGCGGAAGATCGCGCGCGCCGAGGACATCGCCGACGCCGTGCTCTACCTCGCGGGTCCGCGCGCCGGGCATGTCACCGGCGTGGACCTGCCCGTCGACGGCGGCCTGTCGCTGACCGTCATGCCGCTCACGGGGGGCACACCCGGATACCGACTCGACGAGATCGCGCAGGAGGCGACGTCGTGATGACCGACACCACCGCTGGGACGCTGCCCGGATTCCTCTCCTCCGAGGTCGCGGCCGACCCCGACGCCTTCTACCGGCGGCTGCGGGCCGAGGCCCCCGTGCACTGGGACGACGGCTACCGCGGCTACCTGATCAGCAAGCACGCCGACGTCGGAGCCGCCTACCGCAACCCGCTGTTCTCCACCCAGAACTACGAGGTCAGCCTCCAGCCCGTCTTCGGCCGCTCGATGCTCCAGATGGACGGCGCCGAACACAGCCGCAAGAAGGCCCTGGTCACCCCGTACTTCCGCGGCAAGGGCCTGGAGAAGTGGGCGCCGGTCATCGCGCGCAATGTCGCGACGATCCTGGACCGCTCCGTCGCGTCGGCGTCCGCGCACCTCACCCGCGGCTTCCGGCCGGGCGACACCGTCGACCTGCTGGCCGACTTCGGCTACTACCTGCCGGTCTACGTGATCACCGACATGCTCGGCCTGCCGCACAGCGACTACGACCGGTTCTTCGACTGGTACAGCAGGCACGTGGCCTTCCTCGGCAACCTCGCCCGCGACCCGGAGATCGACGAACTCGGCCGCCGGGCCACCAAGGAACTCTGGGAGTACCTCGCCCCCGTGATCGAGGACCGCCGCTCGCACCTCGGCGACGACCTCATCTCCGGGCTGATCACCGCCGAGATCGACGGCGAGCGCCTGGACGACCTCGAAATCCTCACCCACGTCACGCAGTTGCTCAACGCCGGGTCCGAGACCACCGGCAAGGCGCTGGCCAGTATGTTCGCCTATCTGCTGCGCGAGCGGACGCTGTTCGAGGAGGTACGGGACGACCGCTCGCAGGTCATCCCCGCGATCAGCGAGACCCTGCGGATCAGCCCGCCGTCCCAGATGAACGGCCGCAAGGTCACCCAGGACGTCGAGGTCAAGGGCACCCTGCTGCCCGCGGGCACCCTGGTGATGCTCCTCATGGCCTCGGCCAACCGCGACGAGGACCGGTTCTCCGACCCGGACACCTTCGACTTCCACCGGCCCGACCTCGACCACGCCAAGACGTTCACCGCGGCCGGTGACACCTTCGCCTTCGGCTCGGGGCGGCACTTCTGCCTCGGCGCGATGCTCGCCAAATCCGAGCTGGAGATGGCCTCGAACGTCCTGCTCGACCGGTTCCCCGGCATGCGCCTGGCCGACGGGTTCGAGCCCGCGTGGTCGGGCCTGAAGATGCGGTCGGTGGACAGGCTGACGGTGACCCTCTGAACGACCGGCCGCCGGGGCCGGGGGCGAGCGGGCGTGCCCTGTCGGCACTGCTGGTGTCCGCCGCCCTGGTCTCGGCGGCGGTCGTCACCCTCGGCGCCCCGCTCGTGCCGCGGGTCCAGCAGACCTTCGGCGTCGGCACCGAGGCGTCCCAGTGGTCGTACACGATCACCCTGCTCGTCGGCGCCACCTTGACCCCGCTGCTCGGCCGGCTCGCCGACGGACGGCGGCGAAGACCCGCGATGGTCGTGGTGTGCGCGCTCGTCACCCTCGGATGCGCGGTCTCCGCCGCCGGGACCCACTTCGGGGTCTTCCTGGCGGGACGCGCGCTCCAGGGCGTCGCGGTGGCGCTGGTGGCGATGACCATCGCGTGCGCCCGCGACCTGTACTCCGGTCCCGCGACGGCCCGCCTGGTCGCGCTGCTGTCGATCACCACGGCGCTCGGCGCCGGGGCGGCCTACCCGCTCACGACGTTCGTGGCCGATCACTTCGGCCTGCGGGCGGCGTACGGCGGCGCCACGGTGCTCGCGCTGCTCGTCACGCTCGCGGTGGCCGCCGGTCTGCCGCGAACGGTGCCGGTGGGCCGCGACGCGCCGCTGGACGTGCCGGGCGCGGTGGTCCTGATCGCCGCCACGGCGTGCGCGCTGCTGGCCGTCAGCCAGGGCAACTCCTGGGGCTGGTCGAGCGCCGGGGTGCTCGTCCTCGGCGCAGCGGCCCTCTGCCTGTCGCTGTGGTGGATCCGGCTCGAACTGCGCGCCCCCCACCCCTTGGTGCAACTGCGGCTCTTCGCCCGGCGCGACGTCCTCGCCGCGCACCTCACCGGCCTGCTGATGGGCGTGAGCCTGTACAACACGCCCGTCCTCATCACCCGCATCGGTCTCGCCTCCCGCGACACGCGGTACGGCGTGGGGCTCAGCCTCAGCGCGATCGGTGTGGTGATGGTCCCCATCGCGCTGTGCAACTACCTGAGCAGCCGTACCGCGACGGCGCTGGCGCGGGTCAGGGGCCGACGGGTCGCGCTGGCGTCGGGAGGCGTCGTCGGCGCGCTCGGGCCGCTGATGCTGATCGAGGTCGACGGGCACCTGGCGCTGCTGGTGGCCGCGGTCGTCCTGACGTCCTGGGGAGCGGGGGCGACCTTCGGCACGCTGCCCGGCCTCATCGTCGACTCGGTCGAACCGGGCGAGACCGGCAGCGCCACCAGCGTCAACATCCTGCTGCGGGCGGTCGGCGGCGCGGTGGGCAGCGCGGTCACCGCGGCGCTGATCGGCGCGGCCCACGGACCGGCGGGGGAGGCGACGACGACCGGGCTGACCTGGGCCGCGCTCGCCTGCGCCGCCACCTGCGCGGCCTCGGTCGTGGTCAGCTGCTGTGTGCCGAGCCGCCGCGCGCGCCGGTCAGAGCCGCGGCCGGCCGCCGTCGAACCAGTCCCACTCCCACGGGCGGATTGACAGCATCGGGGTGCTCAGCAGGACGTGCTCCGCGTCGCCGGGCGCGCTGTCCCGCCCGATCCAGTCGGGCCGCGCGTCCTCGACGCGAGCGCTTGTCTCCAGGACGTCGCCGTCGAGGTACAGCACGCGCACCGTCAGACCGTCGTCGGCGCTCCCGGCCGGTGACCCGAACCCGCCCGCGCCCTCGGCGAACCGGTACGTCGCCGCGCCCGCGACACCGGGCACCGCGAGCACCGCCGGGATCAACTCCCGGTCCAGCGCGGCAAAACGGGCCGCGCCCGCGGGCTCGGCGGGAGCGGCCGTCCTGGACAGCGTGAGGTGGACGCCCCGGTGCGGGCGGTGCGGGAGCGCCGCCGCCGCGACGAGGACGCGCGGGGCCGCGTACTCCTTGACCGGGTGGAAGAAGCCGACCGGGCGTCGTTCGGTCCAGGGCAGTTCGGGGCGGCGGCCCCACCACAGCGCGCGCTGGTTGAGGTCGGTCCACTCCCGCAGCGCGGACTCCAGCGGGGCACGGAACCCGTAGGCGACGGCGTACTGGACGGGTGCGTAGGCGTCGTCGCCGACATGACCGGCCGCCGCGCACCGCGGGGTGCGGACCCAGCGGTCCCCCCAGGCGACGCCGGGGAGCAGCGCGTTCTCCGGCAGGTGGTCGAGCTGGTGCCACGCGTTGTACTCGGCGTGCCGGGTGGCGTCGTTGAGGTGCGTGAAGGTGAGGAAGAGCCGGTCGGTGCTCATATCGGGCGGCTTTCGGCCCGCGGGTTCTCGGCAGGTGCCCGCGACCACTCGCGCAGGACCGCGTCGTTGTCGGCGCCGAGCCGGGGCGCGGGGGCGGGCGTGTCCTGCCCCCATCCGGCCGACCGCGTGACCGGACCCGGTACGGGGAACACGCCGACGCCCGGCTGATCCACCTGGTGGAACAGGTCGTTGGCGGTCACCAGCGGATCGCGGACGAATTCGCCGACGGTCCGGTAGTCGCCCCACAGGACGTGCCCGGCGTCGAGCGCGGCGACGGCCTCGGTGTGGGTGTGCGCGGAGAACCACGGCGCGAGGATCGCCGAGATCAGGTCCCGGTGCTCGTACCGCGCCGCCTCGTCGCCGAAGTCCACGCCGAGCGTGCGCTGAAGGCTGTCGAGGACGGTACGTGTGCCGGTCAGTCCGACGAGCTTGTCCCAGTGCCTGGCGGTCAGGGCGACGACCATGACCCGGCGGCCGTCGCCGGTCGCGAAGTCGCAACCGTAGCTGCCGTAGAGGTAGTTGCCGTCGCGCAGCCGTCCCGCGCCGTTCACCACCGCGTCGGCGACGAAGCCGAGGTGGGCCATGGTCGCGGCGGCGACGTCCGCGAGGTTGACCTCGACGAGCCGGCCGCGACCGGTGGCGGCGCGTTCGGTGTGCGCCGCGAGCAGGGCCAGCGCCACGTGCAGACCGGTGAGCAGGTCCCAGGCGGGCAGGACGTGGTTGACCGGGAGCGAGGAGTCCACGGGCCCGGTGAGCCAGGGCAGGCCCACCTCGGAGTTGATCGTGTAGTCGACCGCCGGACGTCCGTCGCCGCGCCCGCCGATGTGGGCGACGATGACATCGGGCCTGACGCGGCGCAGTTCCTGGTAGTCCAGCCACGACTGGCCGACCGCGTTGGTGACCAGCAGGCCGTGGCCGCCGCCCGGTGCGGCCAGCAGTTCGCGCACCACGTCGCGCCCGGACTCCGACCGCAGATCGACCTCGACCGAGCGCTTGCCCTTGTTGAGCCCTGCCCAGTACAGGCTGGTGCCGTCCGCGCCGCGCGGCAGCCGCCGGGTGTCCGTGGCGCCGCCGACGGGGTCCACCCGTACGACGTCCGCGCCGAGTTGGGCGAGCGTCATCGTCGCGGAGGGGCCCGCGACGTACGTCGACAGGTCGAGGACGTGGAGTCCGGTCAGCGGCCCGCTCATGCGAACGGGGAGACGTACGGGATGTTCTTGGCGGCGGCGGCCTCGGCGATCCAGCCGTCGATCTGCTCGGCCACCTCGTGCGAGACCAACTCGATCCACATGCCGGGGGATTCGGGGTTGTAGTGGAAGGTGGCGCGGCCGATGCCGCCGTCCTCGGCGACGCCGTTCAGCTCGCGCCGGTATCCCCTGGCCTCCAGCGCCGCCGCCGCGGCGCGCAGGTCGTCGGTGTAGTAGCCGAGGTGGTGGACCCTGCGCCCGCCCGTCACGTTGAGGTACGGCGCCGGGTCGATCTGCTCCAGCAACTCGATGAAGTGCGGGCCCTGGAGCGAGTAGGTGAAGCGGACCTCGCGCCCGACGACGCCGTCGGGGCACTCCAGCGGAACGGTCGAGGTCAGCGGCGGTGCCCAGTCCAGGCGCAGGGCGTCGCCCATGGCCGCCATCGCCTTGTCGAGGCTGTCCACGATCATGCCGGTGTGGTACAGCCGGAGCAGCGGCTCGGTGCTCATGAAGGGCCCCTCTCTGTGGTCGGGCGACGAACGTTACATCATGCTAAGTAAATCCGGCAGTGCCGACGCGAGCCGACGCGGAAGGTTTCCGGCGACCCCTTGACAGGGATGATCCGCGACCTCAGTCTCATAGCAGTTAGCCATGTGAAAGATTCTGGTGCGGACCGTTCCTGGGCACAAGGGAGTGCGCAATGATCTCGCTGGTCGTGACCGGCCTCTCGCAGGCGGCGGTGCTGATTCCGCTGGTCCTGGCGGTGAGTCTGGTGTTCCGTGTGAGCGGAGTCGTCAACTTCGGCGCCGGGAACTTCTGCGTCTTCGCCGGTGCCGCGTGCGCCTCCTGGGGGGCCGGCAACAGCGGCCTCGGCGTCGTCCTGACGATCGTGGTCGGCGGTGTCCTGGGCGCCGCCTGCTACGCGATCGCGATCGTGCCCGCGCAGCGCAAGAAGGTGCCGGTGATCGGCCTGACCCTCGCCACCCTCGGCTTCGGACTCCTGCTCAACTTCCTGACCCGCACGTGGTTCGGCGGCGAGCCCTCGATCGTGCAGCCCTGGATCCACGGCTCGGTCTCGATCGGCAGTTACGAGACCTCCAAGCAACGGCTGCTGGTCATCGGCCTGTCGCTCCTCCTGCTGCTCGTGATGTGGTTCCTGTTCGACCGGACGCTCATCGGGCACCACCTGTCCGCCGTCTCCTTCGACCACGAACTGGCGCAGGTCTACGGCGTCCGCACGATGCGGTTCGAACTGCTCGCCTGGGTGGTCTCGGGCGCCTGCCTGGTCATCGGCGGCATCTTCCAGGCCTCGCTCGGCAGCGTCTCGGTCGACGTCGCGCCCACCCTCCTCGTCCTGAGCCTGGTCGGCGCCGTCATCGGCGGCCTCGGAAGTCTCTTCGGCGCGGTGGGCGGCGCCGTCGTGGCCGGTTTCGTGATGACCTTCACCGACCAGCACATCGCCGCCAGTTACCACCTGACCTCACTCTTCGTGATCCTGTCCCTGGTGCTGCTCGTGCGGCCGACAGGGCTGTTCACCTTCCGCGGAACGGCTGAGCGCGTATGAGCACCATCGGACTGGACAAGGCCGCACCGCGCGAGGTGAGCGGCGCCCCGAAGAAACCCGAAGGAATACGCAGGGCACTGACCTCGGTCTGGGCCAAACACGTCGCGGGCCCACTGGTCCTGGTGATCGTCGGACTCGTCGCCAGCGGCAACGACTACTACGTCCACCTGGCGTCCGCCGGAGTCATCGCGTACATCCTCACGACGGCCTTCAACATCGTCTACGGCTACGCGGGCATCTTCAATCTCTCGGTCGTCATCACCTACGGCGTCGGGGCCTTCACCAGCGTCTATCTCGAAGTCCGGTTCGGAATGCCGTTCTGGCCCGCGCTGCTGATCTCCGTCGCGGTCACCACCGTGCTCTCCGTTCTCGTGGCGGTTCCCACCCGAGGGCTCAACGAGCTGTTCCTCGCCATCCAGACGCTCGCCTTCGCGCTCGCGCTCGCCGAAGTCATGGTGAACTGGCACGAGTTCAGCGGCGGCACGATCGGCATCTACTCGATTCCGCTGCCCACGTTCTTCGGCCACCAGCTCATCAGCGGCTATCTCTCGTACTACTGGCTCGCCGCGTTCTTCGCGTGGCTCACGTACGAACTCGTCCTGCGCATCCACCTGTCGGCGATGCGGCGCAAACTGACCGCGTTGCGCGAGGGGCCGCGCGTGCTCGCCTCCGTGGGGGTCTCGCCCGACTCCACGCGGCTGGTCGCCTTCGCGATCTCCGGCGGCCTCGCCGGACTCGCCGGGGTGCTCTTCGCCCACTTCCAGCTCGTGATCGACCTGGAGACCTTCAGCTTCACCCGCCTGGTGGCGCTGCTGCTCGCCGCGATCCTCGGCGGAAGCGGCTACTTCCTCGGTCCGGTGTTCGGCGTCGTCGCCATCCTGGTGATGGACGAGCTGTCGCTGGCCACCAGCCAGGCGCAGGACCTAGTCTACGGCGTGGGCATCCTGGTGCTCGTCGTGCTCACCCGCGGCGGCATCGCGGGCGGCCTGGACAACCTCGTGAAGTGGCTGCTCAGGCGCCGACGGCCGGACGAAGCGGCAGAGCCCACCGGCGAGTTGGAGCCGCGGGAACCGGGCCTCGCCGTCGCCGAGACGGTGACCCAGGTGACCCACCGCCTCGCGGACTCGGTCAGGGCCGTGCACCGGGACGCACGGGTCGAGGTGCGCGGAGTGTCGGTCGCCTTCGGCGGCAACACCGCGGTCAACGACGTCTCGCTCTCCTTCGCGACCGGTGAGGTCATCGGACTCATCGGCCCCAACGGCGCGGGCAAGACCACCCTCCTGAACGCGATCACCGGGGACGTCCGGGCGACCGGCTCCGTGCGCCTCGGCGACGACGAGATCCTCGGCACGCCCGCGCAGAACCTCGTACGGGCGGGCATCGGCCGGACGTTCCAGAGCCCGAAGGTCATCCCCGAACTGACCCTGCTGGAGAACGTCATGCTCGCCGGGGACGGCATCGGCAAGGTCGGCTGGCTCCGCCAGTCGCTGCTGAGCCCGGCCGCCCGCAAGCAGGCGCTGGCCGGACGCGACCGGGCGATGACCCTGCTCACCGACCTCGCCCTCGCCGACCGCGCCAGGAGCCTGGCCGCGGACCAGCCGTACGGCGTGCTCCGCCTGGTCGAGATCGCCCGCAATCTGATGCTCGACCCGGCGTTCCTGCTGCTGGACGAACCCGGCGCGGGACTGACCGAGTTCGAACGCCAGGAGATCGCCGCGACCGTCCGCGCGCTCGGCGCCCGCGACCTCGGGGTGGTCCTGGTCGACCACAATCTTCCGCTGATCACCAGCGCCTGCGACCGCGTCTACGTCCTGGACCACGGCCAGGTCATCGCGGAGGGCCCGCCCGACGAGGTCTTCGCACAGCAAGAGGTCATCTCCGCCTACCTGGGGGTTCCCGGATGAGCACGCCGCTTCTCGACGTCACCGGCCTGACGGCCGGCTACGGCGACCACCAACCCGTACTCCACGACGTCTCCTTCACCCTCGCCGAGGGCGAACTGCTCGGCCTGGTCGGGATGAACGGCGCGGGCAAGACGACCCTGATGCGCGCCCTCAGCGGCGGCCTCAAGCCCAGGTCGGGGGAGGTCTCCTTCCAGGGCGAGCGGATGAACGGATTCTCGACGGCCGCCAGCGTCCGCAAGGGGATCGTGATCGTGCCGGAGGGGCACCGCGTCCTGCGCCCGCTCACGGTCGAGGAGAATCTGCAGATCTCCGCGATGCGGCTGAGCAGACGCGCCGTTCGGCGCGCGATCGCCGAGAAGCAGGCCCTGGTCTACGAGTTGTTCCCGATCCTGGCGGAGCGCCGCACGCAGCTCGCGGGCCTGCTCTCGGGCGGGGAGCAGCAGATGCTCTCCCTGGCCCGCGCCGTCATCCAGCGGCCCAGACTGCTGCTCCTGGACGAGCCGTCGCTGGGGCTCGCCCCGGTCGTGATCGAGAAGATCTACGCGTCCCTGCGGGCCCTCCAGGCCGAGGGCATCTCGATGCTGGTCGTCGAGCAGAACAGCGACCGCCTGGCCAGGGCCAGCGAACGGCTGATCGTCCTGCGCGACGGCCGGATCGCCGCCACCGGCACGCCGTCCTCCCTCCAGGGGGCCGAGCTCAACGCCGCCTATTTCGGCTGAGCGGCCGGGTCGCCCAGGTGTCCGGCCGCAGGGCCATGGGCAATACTTTACGTGGCTAAATAAATCGCCCCACGTCCTTCGCCCACGTCCTTCGCGCGACGTCCCTCCGCCCGAGCTTCCCCGCCCGAATCCCAGCCCGAATCCCACGGTCCGATCTCCATCGCCCGACTCCCGAGGAGTTACGCCCCATGCTCACCGTTGACTACGCGGCACGACGCTCGATCGTCGAGCCGGACAGGCTGCGCCGCTTCTTCGGCGCCCGCAGTATCGCGGTCGTGGGAGCATCGCCGAGCTCCAGTTGGGCGCGCAATCTCCTCAACGCCCTCGAACTCGGCGGCGGGGTGCGGGATGTGCGCTTCGTCCACCCCAAGTACGGCGAGGTGTTCGGCAAACCGACCGTCCCGACGCTGCGGGACCTCGAAAAGCCCGTCGACATGGCCTACATCATGGTCGGCCCGAGCCGGGTCGACGCCATCCTCGAGGACGCCGCCGCGGCGGGTATCAAGAACGCGGTCATCCTCGCCTCCGGATACGGGGAGTCCGGAGCCGACGGACGCGACCGGCAGCGGCGGCTGGCGCAGAGCGCGGTCGATCTCGACCTGACGCTCATGGGCCCGAACACCATCGGGTTCATCAACGCGGTGGACGGGGTGGTGCCCTGGGCCGTCGCCACCGAGTCCGCACCCGTGGCCGGTCCGGTCGGCGCCGTCTTCGAGAGCGGTTCGATGGCGCGGGCGACGTATCAGTTCGCCCAGGCGCACGGCGTGGGCTCCACGCTGTGGGCGTCGGTGGGCAACTCGGCCGTGCTGACCAGCCTGGACGTCCTCGACTACCTGATCGAGGACGAGAGCACCCGAGCCATCGCCCTGTTCCTGGAGACCGTGCGCGAGCCGGACCGGCTCTTCGAACTCGGCACGAAGGCGCTGCGGGCGGGCAAGCCGATCGTGGTCTACAAGGCCGGGCGGAGCGAGGAGGGCATGCGCTCCGCCATGGCGCACACCGGCGCCATGGCCACCGACGACGCCGTCGTGGACGCGGCGTTCCGGCAGGCGGGCATGGTCCGCGTCGAGAGCGTCGAGGAACTGGTCGCGACCGCCGGGGTGTTCGGCTACAGCCCGCGGCTCCCGGACGGCCGCCGCATGGGTGTCGTGACCTCGTCGGGCGGCGGCTGCAACATCATCGCCGACCTCGCCTTGGTCAACGGCCTGGCCCTGCCCGGCTGGCAGGAGGACACCGGCGCCAAACTGGCCGCGCACCTGCCGGAGTTCGCCTCGATCCTCAACCCCCTCGACACCACCGGTTTCGGCCACGCCCGCGCCAGACCCCGGCCGACGAAGGCCGAGGACGACCTCATGGAGATCGCGGTCGAGGACTCCGGGATCGACTTCATGTTCTCGATGATGACGCCGCTGCCGGACGAGCGCCCCGAGGACCCGACGTTCATCGAGAGCCGGATGAAGATCATCGGCGAGATCGTGGCCGCCTCGCCCGTACCGGTCTTCCTCTCGTCCAACACCTGCCTGGACATCTCGCCGTACGCCCTGTCGCTGCTCTCCGAGAACAAGCTGTTCCTGCTGCCCGGCGTCGACCTCGCGATCACCTCCCTCGGGCATGTGGCCCGGTGGGTCGAGCAGCGCGACGCGCTTCGGGTGACGGCGAGCGGGACCGGGGAAGTGCCGCCCGCCGCGGTCGGCGACGGGCCGACGGCCGGCACCTGGGCGGAGGACGAGGGGCGGGCCCTGCTGGAGGCGGCCGGTGTGCCGATCGTCCCGGCCGTGCTCGTCCACTCCGCGGCCGAGGCGGCGGGCGCGGCGGCCAAGGCCGGCGGCCCGGTGGCGATGAAGATCTGCTCGCGGGCCGTCGCGCACAAGTCCGACGTCGGCGGAGTCGTCCTCGGCGTCGAGGGCGCCGGGGCCGCGGCGACGGCGTACGACTCGATCACGGCGACGGTGGCGCGGAACGTCCCCGGCGCCGACCTGCGCGGTGTGCTCGTCTCGCCGATGCGGGAGCCGGGACAGGAACTCCTCGTCGGCGTCACGGTCGACTCGACCTTCGGGCCGGTGCTCGCGGTGGGCCTCGGCGGCATCTGGGTGGAGGTCATGAAGGACACCAGCCTGCGAGTGCTGCCCGTCGACGCCCGCGAAGTGCGCCGGATGCTGGGGGAGTTGAAGGGCGCCGCCCTGCTGCGCGGCGCACGCGGCAGCACGGCCGCCGACCTCGACGCGCTGAGCGAGGCGATCGTGGCGATCAGCCGGGCCGCCCTGTCGGTCGGACCCAGCCTGGACACCCTGGAGGTCAACCCCCTGCGCGTCAACGGCAGTCGGGTCGAAGCGCTCGACGTACTCGTCACGGCCACGGTGGGGGAGGACGCATGACCGCGCCCGACATCGAGCGCGCGACCGCGCGTGAGGACGGAACCGGCGTCGAGCGTACGACCGCGCCTGAGGACGGAACCGGCGTCGAGCGTACGACCGCGCGTGAGGACGGAACCGGCGTCGACCGCGCGACCGCGCCTGTGGTCACCCCGGACACCGCGCCCCAGCCCGCGCCCGGCGCGCCCGAATTCCTCGCCGGAGCGCTCGACGGGATCAAGGTCCTCGACCTCACCCGCTTCCTCCAGGGCCCCTACGCGACCCGCATCCTCGCCGACCTCGGCGCGGAGGTCGTCAAGGTGGAGCGGCCGGGCGGCGAGTGGGACCGGCGGCTGCGCCAGGCCCCGGACGGATACGCCGGGTTCTTCACCGGCCTCAACCGCGGCAAGAAGTCGATCGCCGTCGACATCACCACCCCCGAGGGCCGCGACATCGTCAAGGCCCTCGCCCGCGAGTGCGACGTCGTCGTGGAGAACTTCCGGCTCGGCGTCATGGAGAAGCTGGGCCTGGGCTACGACACCCTGCGCCAGGAGAATCCGGGCATCGTCTACGCCGCCGCGTCCGGCTACGGCCCGCTGGGCCCGCGCGCCAAGGAGCCGATGTTCGACATGGTCGCGCAGGCCGTCTCCGGCCTCTCGGACTTCGTCCGCACCCCGGACGGGGCGCCCCGGCTCGCCAGCCGCGGCATGGCCGACTCGGCCGGCGCCGTCTTCCTCGCGATGGGCATCCTGACCGCGCTCCTGGCCAAGGAGCGCACCGGGCGGGGCCAGCGCGTGGACGGCTCGCTCGTCGGCTCCTGCCTGGCCCTGCACACCGCCGAGGTCACCATCGCGCTGCACGGCGACGAGGTGAAGCGCACCCAGGGCCGTGTGACGTCGACCTCGGGCGCGTTCCGCTGCGGGGACGACCGCTGGATCGTCATCGGCGCCACCGACCAGAAGGTGTGGCACGGGCTGACCGCGGCCCTTGGCCGGCCCGACCTGCGCGACGATCCGCGGTTCGAGAAGAGCAGGATCCGCGAGCGGCACCGCGACGTCCTGGAGCCGGTCCTGGAGGAGATCTTCCTGACCGCCGACCGGGACACCTGGGTCGAGCGGATGCGGGACAACGGCGTACCCGTGGCTCCCGTCAACACCTTCGTCGAGGCCGCCCGCGACCCCGACGTCCTCGCGAACGGCTTCGTCGTCGAGCAGCCGGACGCGACCTGGGGGACCGTCCGCACCGTGGGCAACCCGTTCCTGCTCAGCGCCACCCCCGCGCGGGTCGGCGACTGGACACCGGAGTTGGGCGCCGACACCCGCGACGTACTCGCGCGCCTCGGCGTCCCGCAGGACCGTATCGACGCGCTCGTCGCGGACGGCGTGGTCGAGCAGGCGCGGCCCGCGCACGCGCCGTCGGAATCACCCCGAGCAACGGAAGAGGTGGGCAAGGCGTGAAGTACGGAACCCCGGAGAGCATCGCCGCCGCGGCGCGACAGGTGCTGTACGAGGCCGACCCGGCGTCCGGCATCGCGTATCTGACGCTGAACCGGCCGGAGAAGCACAACGCCATGAGCGTGCCCATGCGCGACCGAATCATCGAGCTGATGGCGCTTGCCGGGGACGACCCGACGGTGCGGGTCATCGTGATCCGGGGCAACGGGAAGTCGTTCTGCAGCGGCAACGAGATCAATGAGCAGTGGGGCCAGAAGCGCCCGCACGAGCGGCGCCGCACCCTGACGGTCGGCTACCGGTACGGCGCGGACATGGCGTGGGGCCGACTGGGCTTCAGCCAGGCGATCTCCCGCTCGCCGAAGGTCACCGTCGCTCAACTGCACGGCTACTGCGCCGCGGCGGCCTACTTCATGATCGCGTGCAAGGCCGACGTGGTGACGGCCGCCGAGGACAGCAGGATCGGCGCGCTCGAAGCGCGCTTCCTGGGCCCGGCGGGCGCGGTCGCCAGCGTGCACATCAACCGCATCCTGGGCATGAAGGCCGCCCGGCGCACCGGCTTCACCGCGATGCCGATGAGTGGGACCGAGGCGCACCACCTCGGCCTCGTCGACACCGTCACCCCGGCCGCCGAACTCGCCGCGGCCACACGGACGATCGCGGCCGACCTCGCCGCCCGGCCCTCCGGCCACCTGCTGTACCTGAAGTCGCGGCTGCGCGCCGCCGAGGGCGCGATGGACACCAGCGTCCCCTCGATCACGGGGCTGTTGGTCTCGCACTTCCTCCAATCGGGCCCGGACGAGATGGACTTCTGGAAGACCGCGAGGGACGTCGGCGTCGGCGGCGCGCTCGACGCCGACAAGAAACGCAAAGGCGCGGCCGACCCCCGCCTGGGGGTGAAGGGATGAGCGCCGTCGACCTCCGCGTGGCCGACGGCCGCGCGTACATCGAGGTGGAGAGCTTCGCCCCGCTGACGGCCCATGACCCCGCCTTCGCCGCCGAGTTGGCCGCGGCCGTCGTCGAGGCGTCGGACGACGACCACGTCAAGGCGATCGTGCTGCGCACCACGGGGCCCGACTTCGCGCCGGAGGCGGCCACCGGATTCCCGTCCGCGGCCGAGGCGCCGACCACCTGGCACCGCGCCTTCGCCGCGTCGACCGCGGTCTACCAGGCGACCTGCTTCGCGAAGAAGGTCGTGATCGCCGAGGTGCGCGGGGCGTGCCACGGGGCGGGCACCGCGCTCCTGCTCTGTACCGACCTGGCCGTCGCGAGCGAGGACGCCGTGTTCGGCTCGCCCTTCCTCGACGTGCCCGAGGCGAATTTCGTCCTGGCCGCGCTGACGGTCCGGCTCAACCGCGCCAAGTCGTGGCTGCTCAGGGGGACCGTCCACGACGCGGCCACCGCCGGGCGGATCGGGCTGGTCAACCGGGTCGTCCCGGTCGGCCGGCTCCGCGCGGAGGTCGTGTCGATGACCGCCGCCGTCATCGGCATGCCGCTGGACGGCATGACGATGTCGAAGATGCTCCAGCAGGCCGTCTACGACGCGCACGGCGTGGGCCGGGAGTTCGACCTGGCCGACCACTACGCGATCCACCGCGCGGCGGTCGGGTCCGGTCTCACGGAGGAGAGCGCATGAGCGAGGGCCGGGTCGAACTGGGCAAGGACCACGAGAACCACATCGCGACCGTCACCGTACGGCGTCCCGCGACGGGCAACCTCATGACCCGCGCCATGGCCGAGCAGTTCGCGGCCCACCTCGCGGACGTCGACCGGGACGACGACGTGAAGGCCGTCCTGATCCGCGGCGAGGGCGACGACCTGTGCGCGGGCTGGGACCCGGCCGACGCCTGGGACCAGTACGTGCAGGCGCCCGGCGGATCGGTGCGCAAGCACCCGAGCCAGCGGGCGCGGCTGATCGCGCTGGACGAGGCGTGGTGGGGGAGCACGGGCCTGTACAGCCGGCTGCTGCACTGCCGGAAGGTGACGGTCGTCGAGGCGCGTGGCCGCTGCTGGGACACCGGCCTCTACCTGGCGCTCTGCGCGGACCTGGTGGTCGCGGGCGAGGACGCGACCTTCGGTTCCCCCCGGTGGCACAACGTCGGGGTGGACGGCGACATGTCGCTGCTGTTCGCGACGGTCGGCCTCAAGCGGGCCAAGGAGCTGATGTACTGCAACGTGGCCTGGTCGGCGCGGACCGCGCTCGACTACGGTCTGGTCGACCGCGTCGCCGAGGACGCGCCACGGGGGGCGGCCGAACTCGCCGCCATGTGCGCGTCGATCATGCGGGACGGCATCGTCACCGAGAAGTACGCCGTCTTCGCCTCGCTGGAGAAGCTGGGCGTCGGGCTCTCATTCGCCGCGACCACCGTCGTCGGCGCCTCGCTGAGCAACATCCACTTCCAGCCGGGCGAGTTCAACTTCCTGTGGGAGGTGCGTCGCGAGGGCGCCGAGGCGGCCCTGGCGCGCTCACGCGAGGAGGTCGAGATCCGCTGACCGCCACCTACGGCCGGTGCCCGCCGGCCGCCGCGGGCCGGGGGACGTCAGGGGCGGCGCGGCAGCTCGGGGTCGCAGAGCCGCTCCAGGGCGGGCAGCGCGGTGAGCAGGCTCTCCAGCTCCGTGTCGTCCAGCCGTCCCAGGTGCTCCTCCAGCCAGACCTCGCGGCTCTTGAGCACCTGCTCCCGCTCGTCGGCGCCGCTGGGCGTCAGCTCGATCAGCGCCGCCCTGCGGTCGGCGGGGTCGGCGGTACGGGAGACGTAGCCGAGTTCGATGAGGCGGTTGAGCGACCTGGTCACCGACGGCGGGGAGACCCTTTCCGACGCCGCCAGCTCGCCCGCGGAGACGGGCTGGTTGCGGCCGATGTTGAAGAGCAGCGAAATGAGGGCATAGCTCAGACCGTCGTCATTCTGCTGCCGCAATACCCGTCCGAGGCGACCGAGCGTCATCCGCAGGCGCGTCAGATCCTCGCGCCGGATGGCGTGCTCGTGCTTGACGCGGTCGACAGAGCCGTTAGTGGTCGTGGTCATCCTTACCCCGAATCTGGGCGTTCGCCTCATCAACTTCGCGCTGCTAAGTATGCGCCCGGCGGGCTTCCCGACGCCACGTGCCCACGTCGTAGATCTGTCAGGGCCATGTCCAGAAACCCCGTTTCATCGGGGGTTTGCGTACATCTGCGCTGATTCGCCGAACACCCTTGCGGGTGTCGGATTCAGCCATTAGTTTACATGGTTAGATAAATTGTGGCGACCGTCACACGGAGATCCCGTATCCCTGAGGAGGGAAAATGAAGGACTTCAGGCCGGAGCTGACGTACACCAGCTTCGAGGCGCACATGCACAAGGCCAAAACACCTCTGCAGCTCAAGCATCTCGAGACGGTTGTCCACCACTCGAAGGGCGAGGTGCTGGCCGACCTCGACATGGTCCTGCCGACGCTCTCGGACGACCCGCAGTACCACGAGTACGGCGTCCTGGGGAACGTCAAGGGGGACACCGGCCCGAAGGGCATCGAGCAGGTTCGAGCCAACTACACCGAGATGGTGAACAACGGCTCGTACGTCATCGAGTCGAAGAAGACCCGTGTGGTGGTCGGCGACTACGACATCGTCACCGAGGGCACCTTCCGGCAGATCCTGACCGCCGCGGTCGCCCGCAAGATGGGCTTCGTGGACGACACCTCGCCCGCGAGCCCCTTCTACGTGCTGTCGGCCAGGACCGTCGTCTTCTGGGAGTTCGACGAGAACGACAAGGCCAAGGGCGAGGACCGCTACGTCCTGGACCACCACATCGTCCCGCTGGCCGAGGAGGACCTGCCGGACGACTACCCCGACAAGTTCCGCACCGCGCCGAAGGCCGAGGTCTGAGCACATGACGACACGCACCGAGGGCCGGTCGCTGGAGCAGCGGATCGACGAGCTGGAGGGCCGGGCGGAGTTCGCCGACATCGTCGCGGGCTACTGCGAGGGCACCGACCGCCGCGACATCGACCGCTTCATGAGCATCTGGCACGACGACGCCGAGTACCTGATCCCCGGCGGGCGCGGCGACTTCCACGGCACGGACGAGATCCGCCGCTCGCAGGAGGTCATCGGGAAGGTGTGGAAGGAGACCTATCACTGGACCACCAACCACACGGCCCGCTTCGAGACCCCCGACCGCGCGACCGGCCGCAGCGACGCCATCGCCGTCTGCGTCCACCCGGACGGCAGGATCAGTTGGGTGAGCTGCACCTACCACGACGTCTACGAGCGCCGCGCGGGCGCCTGGAAGCTCGCCCGGCGCCTGGTCGAGCGCTACTTCGTGAGCGCGCCGCAGGACGTCGCACTGCTTCCGCCCTTCTGACCGCAGGACCGCCGACACGGGCCCCATCGTCAAGGGAGACGAGATGAGTGCTGGACGAGTGCTGGTGGCCGGGGCCAGCGGGCTCATAGGGGCCGCGGCGATCACCGCCTTCGCCGCCGAGGGGTGGGACGTGGTCGCCTTCTCACGACGCCCGCCCGAGGCGGACGGATCCGTACGGTGCCGGCACGTGCCGGTGGACCTCACGGACGGGTCCGCGACCCGCGCGGCCGTCGCCGCGCTGGCACCCCGGCCGACCCACCTGGTCTACGCGGCGGCGTACGAAAAACCGGACCTGGTCGCCGGGTGGTCCGACCCGCGGCAGATGGCGACCAACGAGGCGATGCTCGGCAACGTCCTCGGGCCGCTGGCCGAGGGGGGCGCGCTGCGGCACGCCACCGTCATGCAGGGGACGAAGGCGTACGGCGCCCACCTGCACCCGATCCCGGTCCCGGCGCGGGAGCGGGCGCCGCGCGACGACCACGAGAACTTCTACTGGCGCCAGGAGGACCTGCTCAGGGAGCTGGCCGACCGCCACGCGTTCGACTGGACCATTCTGCGGCCGGTCCAGGTCGTGGGACCGGCGTACGGCGTCTCCTACTGCACACCGCCGGTGATCGGCGCCTTCGCCGCGCTCAGCGCCGCGACGGGCATCCCGTTCGGCTTCCCCGGCGGCACGGTCCACCCGGTGCGCCAGGTGGTGGACGCGCGGCTGGTCGCGGGCGCCCTGGTGTGGGCGGCGACCTCGCCCGCGGCTCGGGGCGAGCACTTCAACCTGACGAACGGCGAGGTGTTCTCCTGGCAGGAGCTCTGGCCGTCCCTGGCCGACGCGATGGGCGTGCCGTGCGCGCCGCCCCGTCCGATGAGTCTGACCGAGGAGCTGCCCCGGCTGGCCGGGGTCTGGCAGGACATCGTGACCAAGCACGGGCTCCGCCCGCTCTCCCTGCTCGACGTCCTCGGCCGGTCGCATCAGTACGCCGACTACACCTTCGGATACGGCCTGACGACGATGCCGCCGCCCGCGCTCGTCAGCACGGTCAAGGTCAAACAGGCCGGCTACACCCGGGTCCACGACACCGAGGCGACCTTCCGCGACGCGCTGCGGACGCTGGTCGAACGCCGCGTGCTGCCCGACCTGACGGGAGCCGCCGGGTGAACGCGCCGCCCGCGGCGCGCGAGCCCCGGCTGGTCCTGGCCTGGGGCACCGTGCGCGACGCGTCGTTCCCCGACCGTGTCGCCGCGGCCCGCCGGGCCGGGTACGAGGGGATCGGGCTCGCGATCCCGTACTACCGGGACCTGCTCGCGCGGGGGTGGAAGGACCGCGACCTCGCCGCGGTGCTCGCCGAGTGGGACGTGCGGATCAACGAGGTCGAGGTGCTGTTCGGCTTCCACGGCGCGCCGGGCCGACCGGCGGGTGTCGCCGGCCGTCCTGGTCTGGTCTACGCCGACCCGGAGCTGGAGAGGACCGCCTTCCACCTGGCCGACACCTTCGGGGTGCCCTTCGTGCAGACCGTCGGCACCTTCGACGCCCGGCCGGTCGCGGACGCCCGGCCGGTCGGACCTGAAGTGGTGGACGCCTTCGGGGAGTTGTGCGACCGGGCGGCGGCGCACGGGCTGAGGGTGGCGCTGGAATTCGTGCCGTACAGCAGCATCCCCGACCTGGCGTCCGCACTGGCCGTCGTGGCCGGGGCGGACCGTGGCAACGGCGGTCTGTGCGTGGACAGTTGGCACTTCTTCCGCGGTGACCCGGACCTGGGGCTGCTGCGTACGGCGCCGCCGGAGCGCGTGTTCATGGTGCAGTTCAACGACGGCCCGGTGCCGCCGGTCGACCCCGACCGCATGGTGGACGCCGTCCACCACCGGGTCCTGCCCGGCGAGGGCGACTTCGACCTGCGCGCGTTCGTGGCGGCCCTCGACCGGCCGGGCGTCGAGGCGCCGTTCTCGGTCGAGGTCTACTGCGACGCGCTGCGGTCGCGGCCGACGTCCGAGATGGCGCGGCGGGCGGCGGACGCCACGCGCGCGGTCGTCGCGTCCGTGCCGCGAACCCTCTGAAACGACCCGTGGTGTGACCGTTGACACGTATTGCTTCGCCTGGTTAAGTACGCATGGCTAAGTAATGGTGGGGATGAGGAGCAGATGAACCCTTACCGTGTCGCCGTCGTCGGTTCGGGACCGGCGGGCGTCTACGCGACCGACGCTCTCGTGCGCGGCGCGCTCGATGTGTCGGTCGACGTCTACGACCGGCTGCCCACGCCGTACGGCCTGGTGCGGTACGGCGTCGCGCCCGACCACCCGAGGATCAAGTCCATCGTGGTCGCCCTGCGGAAGGTGCTCGAACGCGACGGGGTCCGCTTTCTCGGTGACGTCCACGTCGGCCGCGACGTGACGACGCGGGAACTCGCGGAGCTGTACGACGCGGTGGTGTTCGCGACCGGCGCCTCCGTCGGCCGCAGGCTCGCCGTACCGGGGGAGGAGCTGGCCGGGGTCTGCTCGGCCACCGACTTCGTCGCCTGGTACAGCGGCCATCCCGACCACGCCCGCGCGGGGGAGTCCTTCCCGCTGGAGGCGGAGTCGGTGGCCGTCGTCGGCGCGGGCAATGTGGCGCTCGACGTGGCGCGCCTGCTGGTGAAGTCGGCGGCGGACCTGGCGCGGACCGACATGCCGCCGCACGTCCTGGACCGGCTCGCGCGCAGCCGTGTCCGCGACGTCCACCTCGTCTGCCGCCGCGGGCCGGAGCACGCGAAGTTCACCGCGAAGGAACTGCGTGAACTGCTCGAACTCCACGATGTCGCGACCGAGTTGGACGCCGGGATGCTGCCCGCCGGGTCGCAGGACCCGCTGACGGCGGCCAACCTCAAGGTCTTCGCCGACCTCGCCTCCCGTGAGGTGCCCGCCGTCCGGCGCACCCTGCGCTTCCACTTCTGGTCCCGCCCCGTGGAGCTGTTGGGCGACGGCGGCGCCGTCACCGCCGTGCGCCTGGAAAGGACGCGGGAGGCCGACGGCGCGGTCGTGGCGACCGGCGAGGTCACCGATCTCACGGCCGGCATGGTCGTCCGGTCGGTCGGCTACCACAGCACACCGGTCGGCGCCCTGCCGTTCGACGAGGACCTGGGCCGCGTCCCGCACGACGCCGGCCGGGTGCTGGGCCCCGACGGCCGGGCGCTCGACGGTCACTACGTCGCCGGGTGGGCCAAACGCGGGCCGTCCGGAGTCGTCGGCACGAACCGGGCCTGCGCCGCCGACACGGTGGCCGGTGTCGTCGCGGACCTGGCGGCCCGGCCGCCCCGCGGCGCCGGGCCCGACGAGGTCGACCGGGTGCTCGCCGAGCGCGGCGTCAGGCCCGTCACGTACGACGGCTGGCTGTCGATCGACGCGGAGGAGGAGAGCCGCGGCCGGAACCTCGGCCGGGCGCGTACCAAGATCCCCGACTGGGAGACCCTGCGGCACGTCGCCGCCGCGGACGCCGACCGGCCGGACCGGGGCGCGGCCTGACGCGCGGGCGCCCACGACCGCCCGAACCCCGGGCGCACCGGGAGCCGTTCGCCACCGCCCGAACCCCGCCCCACCGGAGGTTCATCACCGCCTGAACCGGCGGGCGTCCAACACCGCCCCCACCGGGAGCCGTTCATCACCGCCCGAACCGGCGGGCGTTCACCACTGTCCCTCTCAACCAGGAAGTCGGCATTCCCATGGCCTACGTCATCCACGGCGCCTGCATCGACGTGCTCGACCGGAGCTGCGTCGAGGTCTGCCCGGTCGACTGCATCTACGAGGGCTCGCGCAAGGCGTACATCCACCCCGACGAGTGCGTGGACTGCGGTGCCTGCGAGCCGGTCTGTCCCGTCACGGCCATCAAGTACCGCGACGAAGTACCCGAGGGCCAGGCCGACTTCGTGGAGGACAACGCCCGCTTCTTCCTCGAACCCCTTCCGGGGCGCGACGAGCCGCTGGGCCACCCCGGCGGCTCGGCCGACCTCGGACCCACCGGTGTCGACACCGCTCTGGTGTCCCACCGCCCGGCGTCGTCGGGCGGCGCCTGACCCCATCCACCTCGGAGGCCCAACCCGCCATGGAGAGCCTGAAGGAAGCACGCGACCAAGACCCGTATCCCTTCTTCGCCGACCGACTCGCCCGCGGTCCCGTCCACTGGGACGAGGGCATGAACGCCTGGATCGTCGTCGGCTACGAGGAGTGCCGGTACATCCAGCTCAACGAGGATCTCTTCGCCCACCCGTACTTCGAACTCAAGGGCGCGGCGGACGTCTACGGGGGACCCAAGGGAGTGCTGCTCCTCCAGGGCGAGCAGCACCACCGCGTCCACAACTTCCTCCTCCAGCACTTCACGCCGACGACGGTCCGCAAGTACCGCACCGCCTTCATCGCGGAGCTGGTGAGCGCCCGGCTCGACGCGATCGAGGGGCGCACCCATGTCGACCTCGCCGCCGAGTTCGCCTCGGTGGTGCCCAGCGACGTCATCGCCGCGCTGCTCGGACTCGACTGGCGCGACGAGGAGTTGATGGCCAAGTGCCGTCGCTGGAACTCCACGATGTTCCGCTGGACCGAGACCTTCGGCGAGGACGAGGAGGCGTACGCGGAGGCGGCCGCCGCGGCCTCCGCCCTCAACGAGGTGCTGCTCCCGGTCATCAGGGTGCGCCGGGACGAGCCGCGCGACGACCTGATCTCGGTGCTGTGGGAGCAGGGGCAGGGCGTGCTGGAGCAGTGGGGCGAGGAGGAGATCCTGGCGCAGGCGCGGGTGCTGTTCTTCGCCGGTACCGACACCACCGCGCACTTCCTGAAGAACGCCATCCACACGCTGCTGAACCACCCCGAGTTGCAGGACCGCATCCGCGGGGACGAGCGCCAGATCGTGGCCTTCGGCGAGGAGGTGCTGCGCTACCTGGCGCCCGTGCAGTTCCGGGTGCGCGTGGCGACCCGTGACGTGGAGGTGGCGGGACGGCTGATCGCCAAGGGCGACCGGGTGCACCCGGTCAACGGGGCCGCGAACCGGGACCCCCGGCAGTTCCACCACCCCGAGACCGTCGACCTGGACCGCGGCAATCTCAAGACGCACGTCGCGTTCAACGTCGGCCCGCGCTACTGCGTCGGCGCGGCGCTCTCGCGCGGCGAGGAGGTCGAGGTGATCTCGCAGTTGCTCGACCGCTACGGGACGCTGCGCTGGGACCGCGACGCGGAACCGGCGCGCTACCGCGGCTACATGCCGCGCTCGTTCAGCCCGCTCAACGCCGTGGTGGCCCCGGCCGAAGAGGCCGCCCCGGCCACTGCCACCGCCACCGCCACCGTCAGCGCGGACGCGGACGCCTGCGTGGGCGCGGGGAACTGCGTCCTGGTGGCGCCCTCGGTCTTCGGCCTGGACGACGACGGGGCCGTGGCCGTGCTGCGGGAGCGGATCGGCGCCGCCGACCGCGCCGCGGCGGACGCGGCGGCGGCCGGGTGTCCGGCGGCGGCGATCATCGTGGAGGACTGACGACGCGGACAGCGAAAAGGTGGCCGGGCCCCGAGGGCCCGGCCACCGTCGTACGCGGCTGACGTACGGTCAGATCGCGGCCACGCGGCCCGATCGCGCGGAAGCCTCGGCGAAGTCCACGACGGTCGTGTCCCGGACCGAGCCGAGACGGTCCCGCTGGGCGATGATGTCGTCCAGTCGCAGCGCCGTGCTCCCGGTGATCTCGTCCGCGGGCGTCCACTCCCGCATGCGGGACACCGTCGGGCCGTGGACGACGAAGACCTGGCCGGTGATCCCCCGGGAGTGCGCGCAGCCGAGGAAGGCCGTGAGCGCGGCGACGCTCTCGGGGTCCCACTCGTCGGCCGCGCCCTCGGCGGGCGCCATGCCCTCGACGACGCCTTCGGTCATGCCGGTCCGGGCGCGCGGGCAGATGGAGTTGGCGCGTACGCCGTAGCGTGCCAGCTCGCGGGCCGCGACCTGGGTGAGGGCGACGATGCCCGCCTTGGCGGCCGAGTAGTTGACCTGCCCGAAATTGCCGTAGAGCCCGGCCTCCGAGGACGTGGTCACCACGGCGGCGTCGACCGGCTCGCCGGACGCCTGGTGCAGCGCCTTCCAGTGGGCGGCGGCGAAGTGCAGGGGACCGGCGTGGCCCTTGAGGTGGACGGCCATCACCGCGTCCCACTCGGCCTCGGAGATGTTGACGATGGTGCGGTCCCGGATGATGCCCGCGTTGCAGACGAGGAAGTCGAGCTTTCCCCGGACGCCGGCCGCCTGGGCGATCAGCCGCTCCGCGCCGTCCCAGGTGGAGATGTCGTCCCCGTTGGCCTCGGCGCTGCCCCCGGCCGCGCGGATCTCCTCGACGGCCTCGTCGGCGGCCGGCCGGCCCTCCGGCGTACGGCCCACGTCGTTGACCACCACATGCGCGCCCGCCCGTGCGAGCGCCCGCGCCTCGGCGCGCCCGATGCCCTGGCCGGCCCCCGTGACGACGGCGACCTTCCCCTTCAGCTCGTCCATTTCTCGCCCTTCTCCTCCGTGCTCGTGCGGCTCGGTCCGCGAGATGTGCCCCCGGGTGATCAGCGTGAACAGCGTGATCAGGAGGCACTGAAACACATTTGCTTAGCCAGGTAAAGAGATTGACGCGATCCATTGCGCTCGGTTTAAGACGATGTTACACATGGCTAACCACTTCCCGTGAACGGCCTCCGCTTCGCCGTCCGCACAGTTCGCGACGAGAGGAAAGAGCATGGCCGCTGCTCCCGCGCCGACGACGAGGACCGACCGTGAGGCGTACTACCGCGAGCACGGATACTGGACCTCCGAGCGTCTCGGATGGTGGGTGTTCGACGTCGCCGAGCGCACCCCGGACCGCGAATTCCTGGTGATCGGCGACCTTCGGCTGACGTACGGCGAATTCGCCGCGTGGGCCGATGTGCTCGCCGCGCACTTGGTCGAGGCGGGAGTCGTTCGCGGCGACCGCGTCATGATCCAGCTGCCGAATCTGGCGGAGGCGCTGCTGGGCCAGGTCGCCGCCTTCCGGATCGGCGCGGTCAACGTCCCGGTCGTGCCGATCTACCGCGAGCACGAGATGGCGCACATCGTCAACGACTGCAAGCCGCGCGCGGTGATCTCGATCGCGGAGAACCGCGGCAGGCGCCCCGCCGAGGAGCTGGACGGCATCCTGGAGGGCGCCACCTGGGGACCGGTCGCCCGCTTCTGCGTGGACCTGGAGGAGCCGCGGCCCGGCTGGCGCGCCTTCCCCGGCCGGGACGACCGGCGGCCCGCCGTCTCGCTCCCCGACCCGCTCGAACCCGACCGGTGCTGCCTGATGCTCTACACCTCGGGGACGACCTCCGCGCCCAAGGGCGTCGAGCTGACGGGCCAGGGATTCGTGTCCAACGCGCGCAGCATCCGGCACACCATGTCGCTGAGCGCCAAGGACGTCTTCTTCTGCGCCTCGCCCCTGTCCCACCTGGCCGGTTTCAACGCCGGGGTCGTCTGGCCCGTGTCCATGGGCGCCAAGATCGTCGTGATGCCGGTCTGGAACGGCGCGGAGGCGGCCCGGATCATCGAACGCGAACGGTGCACCTTCACCACCGCAGCCTCGGTGTTCCTCCACGACCTGGTCGCGGCCCACCGCGAGGGCATCGGCGCCGGCCACCCGATCTCGGTGTTCATGTCCGGCGGCGCGGCGACCGTACCCGATCTGATCCGGGAGGCGGGCGAGGTCGGGATCACCGCGCTGCGCGGCTACGGCATGACGGAGACCGGCGGGGGAGTCTCCTGGGTCGCCCCCACCGAACCGCTCGACATCAGGGCCGAGTACGACGGCGCCGTCGTCCCCGGCAGCGAGATCCAGGCCGTCGACGCCGAGCGCCGGCCGCTCCCGCCCGGCGCGGAGGGCGAACTGCGGATCAGGGGTCCGCAGGCCCTCATCGGCTACACCGACCCGGCCCTCACCCGCGAACAGCTCGACGAGGAGGGCTGGTTCTACACCGGCGACCTCGGCCGGGTCGACGCGCGCGGTCTGGTCCGCATCACCGGCCGTACCAAGGACATCATCAACCGCGCGGGCGAGAAGTTCTCCGCCCGCGACATCGAGGAACTCATCCAGCGGCACCCGGCCGTCGACATGGCGGCCGTGGTCGGACTGCCCGACCCGCGGCTCGGCGAGGTCGTCGGCGCCTTCGTCACCCTGGCCTCGGGCCAGGAGTGGCCGGGCGACGCCGAGATGACGGCGTACCTGGACCGGGCCAAGCTCGCCAAGCAGAAGATCCCCACCTCGTGGCAGGTGCTCCCCGAGCTGCCGAGAACCGCCTCGGGCAAGATCCAGAAACACGAACTGCGCCACACGAACTCCACGACGAACAGGAGGAGTTGAGCCGTGACCCGCCTCGACCGCACCCCGGTCATCGCCGCCGTCGGACTGTCCGACGGGCCCAAGGCGCCCCATCTCGACGCGCTCGGCCACCAGGCCCAGGCGATGCAACGCGCGCTGGCCGACTCCGGCCTGCGCAAGGACGACATCGACGGCTTCGGCTGCGCCGAGGCGTGGATCCCCGGCGTCCCCGGCGTCGACCTCCCCGAGACCGCGGAGTACCTGGGCCTCGACCCGCGGTGGATCGAGGGCACGTACACCGGAGGATCGGCCTACGAGTTCCAGATCCAGCACGCCGAGGCCGCGATCCGGTCCGGCATGGCGGACACCATCCTCCTCACCTACGGCAGCGACCTGCTGACCCGGATGGGACGGAGCCTCGGCACGGCGTACGGCCGCAGGCCCGTCGGCGGCGCGGCGTACGAGGAGCCGTACGGCAAGACGACGGTCGCCGCGTACGCGATGGCCGCCCGGCGCCACATGTACGAGTACGGCACCACGCCGGAACAGCTCGCCAGCGTCGCCGTCGCGGTCCGCGAACACGCGGCCCACAATCCGCAGGCCATATACCGCAAGCCGCTGACCGTGGACGACGTCCTCGACTCCCGGATGATCGCCGACCCGCTGCACCTGTTCGACTGCTGCGCGATCACCGACGGCGGCGGCGCCGTCATCGTCACCACCGAGGAGCGCGCCCGCGACCTCAGGCAGCCGTACGTCTCGATCCTGGGCACGGCCGCCCGCCAGAACCACTGGAACATCTCGCAGGCGCCGGACGTGACCACCACGGCGGGAGCCCGCTCCGGCCCCGACGCCTTCGCGCGCGCCGGACTGACCCCGGCCGACGTGGACATGGCCATGCTCTACGACAGCTTCACCATCACGGTCATCCTGCTGCTGGAGAGCCTGGGCTTCTGCGAGCCGGGCGAGGGCGGGCCCTTCGCCGAGGAGGGCAACCTCCGGCTCGGCGGGAAGCTGCCCGTCAACACCGACGGCGGCGGCCTGTCCGCCTGCCATCCGGGACTGCGCGGGATCTTCCTGCTGATCGAGGCGGTCAGACAACTGCGCGGCCAGGCCGGTGAGGTGCAGGTGCCGGACTGCGAGGTGGCGCTCGCGGCCGGCTCCGGCGGCTGGTTCTCCACGATCGGCGTCACCATCCTCGGGAAAGGCAGATGAGGCAGATGGCAACCGAGAACATCCGCGGCCCACAGGGGACCCTCGACGTCATCGACGTGGCCGACACCTGGGCGAAGCCGGTCCCCGAACTCGACCCGGTCAGCGCCACCTACTTCCGCGCCGCCCAGGAAGGCACGCTGCTGATCCAGCGCTGCCCGTCCTGCCACGCCACGCAGCACTACCCGCGGCTGATCTGCCGCGTCTGTGCGGCGACGCCCGAGTGGGAGGCGGCGAGCGGGCGGGGCACCGTCTACACCTACACCGTCGTCCGGCAGGCGGGCATGCCCGGATTCGACGAGGACGCGCCGTACGTGATCGCGCTGGTCGACCTCGACGAGGGGCCGCGCATGATGGGCAACATCACCGACTGCCCCGTGGACGAGGTCCGCGTCGGCCAGCGCGTCCAGGCGTATCAGTTGCGGATCGCCGACGGGATCGGCCTGCCCCAGTGGCGGCCCGAGGCCACCTCCGGCTGAGACCGCGCCACGCGACCGAGGCCACGTCCGGCTGAGACCGCGCCACGCGACCGAGGCCACGTCCGGCCGAGGCCGCCCCCGACCGAGAGCACCTCCGGCTGAGCCCGCTCGCGGCTGAGCCCGCCCACCCTCCCCGTGACGCGCGTACGCGCCGTCGCCGGCGATTCATCATTTCACTTCGTTAAGGAGCCTGTTGTGCACAGATCCCTCTTCGGCGTCGGCGTCCTGGCGCTCGCCGCCACGATGTCGCTCGCCGCCTGCGGCTCCAACGGCGGGGGCAGCACCTCCGGCGGTGGCGGCGGCAAGACCCTGGTCATCGGCTTCGCCGCCCCGCTCACCAGCGGCAACGCGGCAGTGGCCGAGCAGATGGTCAACACGGCCAAACTGGCCGTGAAGACGATCAACGCGGACGGCGGCGCGGGCGGCCGGAAGCTCTCCCTCAAGGTCTACGACGACAAGCTCACCGCCGACGAGTCGGCCAAGGTCGCCCAGCGGGCCATCACGGTCGACAAGGCCGGGGTCATGATGGGCGGCTACACCAGCATCGAGGGACTGGCGATCCGCAAGATCGTCGAGCCGCGCAAGATCGTCTTCATCAACTCCTCGACGATCTCACCCGCCCTGATGGACGGCGCGAAGTACACCTTCCGCACCACCGTCGACCAGAGCGACTACCCGGTCCAGATGATCGACCTGCTCAAGTCGCTCGGCTACAAGCACCCGGTGGTGACCGCGGACGACGGCCCGACCGGATCGACGCTGTGGAAGCCGATCGTCGACCAGGCGAAGCAGGCGGGCATGGACCCGGGCGACACCGTGCACTACACGCTGGGCGCGACCGACCTGACCTCGGCCGTGACCAAGCTGAAGGGCGAGCACCCGGACGCCGTCGTCCACATCGGCTCCGCGGCGGCCGACGCGGGACTCATGCTCAAGACGATGGCGGAGGCCGGGGTCAACGTGCCCGTCGTCGGCTTCGGCTCGCTCATCGCGCCGGACGCCCTGAAGATCGGCGGCGACGCGTACACCAAGCTCCCGGCGATCTACACGCTCGCCAACCAGCAGCCGTCCAAGCCGGAGTACCAGGACTTCGTCAAGGCGTACGCCACCGAGTACGGCGGCAGCGCGGACGCGCTCGCGCTGGGCCTGGCGGAGCAGGCGGGCGCCACCTGGGACGCCTTCACCGTCCTGAAGAAGGGGCTCGACGCCACCGACGGCGACACCGACGGGGACAAGCTCGCCAAGGCGATCGACGCGATCACGCCCTTCGCGGGCGCCGCGGGCAAGGACGGCTCGCTGATCAACTTCGGTGACGGACGCGACGGATTCAGCAAGTCGCTCGTGGCCTTCCAGTTCGTCGGCGGCAAGCCCAAGGAACTGGCGAAGCAGCCCTCGTGACCCGGCGCGACCCGGTCGACGCGCCGGGCCCCACACCCCGGGGCCCGGCGCTCGACGCCCAGGACGTCCGGCGGATCACCGCCCTGCTCACCGCGTACTGCGACAGCGTGGACACCGGTGACTTCGCGCGCTTCGCCCGCCTCTTCCGCGACGGCACCTGGCTGGGAATGCCCGGCGCCGACGTCGAGGACTGGATGCGGGAGAACGTCCTCACCTACGACGGCGCCACGCACACCCGGCACCGCGTGCACGACATCAGCCTGGCACCCGGCGGTTCGCGGGACGAGGCGTACGGGACCTGCGGCATCGAGGTCACCCAGCGGTTCCCCGGTGAGCGGGCCCTGCTCGTCACCCGCAACACCTACGCCGACCGGTTCCGCCGCGTGGACGGCCGGTGGCGGTTCGACTCCCGGACGATCACGCGGCGGCAGCCCGGCGACGACTCCCGGCACCGGCGCCGGGGGAGCGGCCGGGACGACAACCAGAAGGGACGAGGCACGTGCGGATCTTCGACGGCCTGACGGATCTGGCCGACTCCGAAGGCGAGGATCTGGGGGCCAGCGACTGGATCGCGGTCGACCAGAAGCGCATCGACGCCTTCGCCGACGTGACCGGGGACCACCAGTGGATCCACGTCGACCCGGACCGCGCCGCCTCCGGCCCCTTCGGGCGGACGGTCGCCCACGGCTACCTGACCCTGTCGCTGCTCGCCGAACTCACCACCCGGCTCTACCGCGTCGACAACGTCTCCTTCGCGGTCAACTACGGCCTGGACCGCGTCCGGTTCGTCACGCCCGTGCTCGAAGGCTCCCGCATCCGCGCCACGGCGCGGCTCGCGGAGGCCGCACGCCTGGACGCGGCCGTCCAGGTGAGGCTGGAGAGCACCATCGAGATCGAAGGGTCACGGCGCCCGGCCGCGGTCGTCACCTCACTCGCCCGCTACATCGCCTGAGCCGGGCAGCGTACGAGGCGCGGCGGACCGGGACAGGACATCGCGATGGACCTGCGCGTCGCGCCGCACCGGCTGTGCCCCTTCTGCGACCGGCGGCGGGAACTGCCGGGCGGTGATCCGGGGGCGCTCCCGTCGGAGCGCCCCCGGATCACCGCGGCTGTACGGCTGTACGTCATACGGCTGCGGCTGCGGCTACGGCCTACGGCTCGACCGTCTCGATCGCCTGCGCCGGGCAGCCCACCTCGGCCTCGCGGACGTCGTCCCACGTCGCCTCGGGCGGCTCGTCGGCCAGCAGCCGCACGATGCCGTCCTCGTCGCGCTGGTCGAAGACGCCCGGCGCGGTCAGGACGCACATGCCGGAGCCGCAGCACTTGTCGGTGTCGACGTGGACTCGCATGAGGCGTTCCTTTCGTTGCGGAGCGGCGGGGTTCACCAGGCGAGGGGGAGCGCGTGCAGCCCGTAGACGGCCATCTCGTGGCGGAAGCGCAGCTCTTCGAAGGGGACGGCCAGGCGCAGGCCGGGGAACCTCTGGAGTACGGCGGGCAGCGCGACGCGCAGTTCGAGGCGGGCGAGCGGCTGGCCGAGGCACTGGTGGACGCCGAAGCCGAAGGCCAGGTGACGGCGGGCGCCGGGGCGGCCGAGGTCGAGCAGGCCGCCCTCGGGGAAGGCGTCCTCGTCCCGGTTGGCGGCGCCGATCATGCACAGGACGCCCTCGCCCGCCCGTATCCGCGTGCCGCTGACCTCCACGTCCTCGACGGCGACCCGGCCGATCCCGTTGTGGACCACCGTCATGTAGCGCAGCAGCTCCTCGACGGCGGTGTCGAGGGCGGAGCCGTCGCCGTCCTCGTCGAGCCGGGCCGCCTCGTGCAGCCGCGCGGCCTGGGCGGGCTCGCGCAGCAGGGCGAGGACCGACAGGGAGGTCATGTTGGCGGTGGTCTCGTGCCCGGCCACCAGCAGCAGCCGGCCCATCGACGCGATCTCGTCGTCGTCCAGGACGTCCTGCTCGGCGAGGCGGCTGATGATGCTGTCGTCCGGCGCGGCCCGCTTGGCGCGCGCCAACCCCGCGAGATAGGCGCCCAGTTCGTCCTGCGCCGCGGCGACCTCCCGCGGCGGCGCGTCGGTGCGCAGCATCGTGCTGCTGCACTGCTGGAAGAAGGCGTGGTCGGCGTATGGGACGCCCAGCAGCAGGCAGATGACCATGGAGGGCAGCGGCAGCGCGAAGTCGGCGACCAGGTCCGCGGTGCGGTCGGCGCGGGCGGCCATCCGGTCCAGCAGGTCGTCGGTGACCTGGCGTACCGCCGGTCGCATCTCGGCGACCTTGCGGATCATGAAGTCGGCGGTGAGCATGCGGCGCAGCCGGGCGTGGTCCGGGTCGTCCATCCGGATGAAGGTCGGCCGGTCGGTGGCGAGCGTCCGCAGGCCCGCCGAGAGGAACGGGAAGCCGGGCCGCCTCGCGTCCGAGCTGAAGCTCCGGTCCCGCAGCACGGAGCGGATGTCCGCGTGCCGGGTCACCATCCAGCACGACGTGCCGTCCCACAGCCGGACGCGGCTCAACCCCTCCTCGCCTCGGGCCTGTTCGTAGGCGGGCGGTGGGGCGAAGGGGCATGTCCCTCGGGCGGCGGGGGCGGTGACGGCAACGGGCGGGTGCGCGGCGGTGGCCATGACGGACACTCCTGTCTTGCCGGTGCGGAAGGTGCCAGAGCGGTGCCAGGGGCAGCAGAGGTCAGTGCCTGTAGCACTAAGTGCCGTAGGCAACTAACTTGGTGTCGAGGCTAGTTCGCTCTCCGCACTCGCCGGTAGGGCGGATTCGGGCCGTTTCACGCCGATGCGACCCGGTGGTCACGCCTTCGGTGACGGGACGTCACGCCCCGAACGGGGCGCCCGCTTGAGGTCGGCGCGACGGCCCCGACCGGCGACGCCGCGCCGTGCCGTCGCGCACCCGCGCGCGTCGCGCCGACCGCCGCCCGGCGCCGTCCGAAACGCATCGGTACGCGGTCGGGTGCGGCCGTTCGGCGTGGCTGCCGTCCGTGGCTGCCGTGCGTAGGCGCCGTGCGTGGCCGCCGTCACTCCGGGAGCGTGCGCCGCCGGACGTGGGTCACCGGAACCGTCGTGGCCAGGGCCGCGCGATGGGCGGGCGGGGCCGCGAGGGGGGTGAGGTGGAGCGGGGCGCGGGGCCAGTCCCGCACGGTCGGCGCCGTGGCCAGCGCAGTGCTGACGTCGATCGCCGCGGGAGGAGCCGACAGGCCGTGGCCGGTCAGCTTCATCGCCGCCTCCTTGCGCACCCAGGCGTCGAGGAACGCCTCCGGGCGCGCGCTGGGCGGGAGTTGGTCGTACGCGGCGCGCTCGGCGGGGGTCAGGGTGAGCACCGCGAGGCCGTCCGCGTCACGGTCGGCGTCGAGTTGGTCGAGATCCGCGCCGATCAGGCCGCTGCCGACGACCGCGATCAGCAGCCACTCGCGGGTGTGCGAGACGGAGAAGTCGAAGGCGGCGTCCGCCACTCGGGGGCGGCCGTGCCGGGGCGCGCCGCACAGCCCGCAACCCCGCTCGACGGCCACCTCGGCCGGTGGCACGCCCAAGTAGCGCCCTACGACGAGCCGTTGGGCCGCCCGCGAGGTCAGCAGCGTATCGGCCGCCGCGCCCTCACCGAGCACCTGCCACCGCTCCCGCTCCTCGGCGCCGAGCAGACCGGCCCACGCCGCGCGCCGCCGCACCGGCACCAGCCACACCTCGCAGGTCCCGGTGACGGGCGCAGCGAGGGCCCTTCCGGCCGCGACCGGCCCGGCCGCAAAGGGGCTCGTCGCCAGAGGCGTGGGGACGAGCGGTCCGGCCGCGGCCCGCCCCGCCGCCCCCGGCCCGCTCATCCGCCGCTCCGTCCCGTCGCGGCGCCGACGGCCCCGGCGTCGACCGCCCCGGCGTCGACCGCCCCGGCGTCGGCCGGTGCGATGTCCATGCCGGACCCGTCCGTCGACGCCGGTGCCGGCAGCACCGTCAGCAGATGCGTCACCGCCGTCGCCAACTGCGCGTCCAGGCCGGGCTGCGGCCCCGCCGGGACCACGGCGACCGTGATGTCCGGCTCGACCCCGCGGTTCTCCAGCCCCGCCCCGACCCCGCGGAAGTAGTAGCAGAATTCGGGCTGGGTGGTCACCGTGCCGTCGACCAGCCCGTGCCGCGGCCAGGTGGCGATCGTGCCGCCCCACGTCCGCGTGCCCACCAGCGTGCCCAGGCCGCGCTCGCGGAACATATGGCCGAAGATCTCGCCGTCGGAGCCGGTCTGTTCGTTGATCAGCGCCGCCATCGGACCGCGCGGCGACTCCAGCGGATACGGCACCGCGCCGCTCCACCGGCCGTGCTCGGTACCCGTGCGGCTGCGCGCGAGCCGGTCGAGGAGCAGCGGAGAGACATGGCCGCCGCCGTTGAACCGCACGTCGACCACCAGCCCCTCCCGGTCCAGACCGCCGAGGAACTGCCGTACGAAGTCCGCGTATCCGGTCCTGAACATGTCCGGCACGTGCAGATACGCGAGCCTGCCGTCGGAGACGGTGTCCACGTACGCGCTGTTGCGGGCCACCCAGTCCAGGTAGCGGGCGCGCGCCTCGCTGCGGGCCGCGCGGACCACCACCCGGCGCGGGACGGCGCCGCCGCGCAGCACGGTCAGTTCGACCTCGCGGCCCGCGAGACCGGTGAGCAGTTCCGCCGGGCCTCCCGGCCCCACGAGGTGCCCGTCGACCGCGGCGATCTCGTCGCCCGGCCGGATGTCGACGCCCGGCCGGTCGCAGGGCGAGGTGGCGTCGGGGTTCCACGGGTCGCCGCGCAGCACGTGCGCGATCCGCCACCGGCCCTCGGCCTGCGGCGCGGGCTCCCAGTCCACACCGAGGAAACCCTGCGCCTCACCGCTCGGCGCGCCGTAGTCGCCGCCGCGCTCGTACGCGTGCGAGGTCGCCAGCTCGCCGTGCAACTCCCAGACCAGGTCCGAGAGTTCGGCGCGGGTCGCGACCCGGTCGAGCAGCGGCAGATAGCACCGGTGCACCGCGTCCCAGTCGATCCCCGACATGTCGGCGTTCCAGAAGCTCTCGCGCTGGAGCCGCCACGCCTCCCGGAACATCTGCCGCCACTCCGCGGCAGGGACGAACGGGATCTTGACCCGGTCCAGGTCGACCCAGCCGGTGGGCCGCCCCGGCGGGGCGATGGGCGAGTCGAAGTCCTCCACGGCCTCCTTGGGCGCGCCCGCGGGCACCACGCGCAGCCGGTGGTTGTGCCGGTAGAGCAGCGCCGTGCCGGTGCGGTCGGTGCTGATCTCGTCGACCGGCCCGAGATAGTCCTCGGTCACGTCGCCGGTCGCCAGGTCCACCAGGGTGACGCTGCCCTCCTGTTGCTGCTGCGGGTCGTCCGGCTCGGGCGCGCTGAGCGGTACCGACAGCAGCAGCACGCAGTCGGGCAGACCCAGCACCGCCGCGTACCGGCCTTCGGGGACCGGCAGCGGGACCAGGCGCCGTTCGATACCGGTGAAGTCGATGGCGACCGGCCCTTCCGGATCGCCCTCGTCGTACCCGTCGGGGGAGTACGCGCCGCCCGCCGACTGCTGCGGCGGAGCGAACGGCGGCTGCCGGTCGGCGGTCAGCGGCACCGCGTACGGCCGGGCGCCGAAGGGGAAGCCGATCTCGAACTGGACCTGGTCGTGCTCGGGCGTCAGGTCGCGCTGTCCGACGAAGTACAGATAGCGGCCCGCCGGGTCGAAGGACGGCAGCGCGTCCCGCAGCACCGGTCGGGTGATCCGCGAGGTGCGTCCGGTGTCCACCTCGGCGACCTTGATGGCCGTGCTCCTGGGCGTGTCCGGATAGGTGTAGGCGAGCCAGCGGCCGTCGGGCGACCAGGCCAGATCCTCGATCCGCTCATGGGCACTGGTGTCGAGCAGCCGCGGCTCCAGCTTCGGCCGGTCGGTGTCGACGCTCCACAGCTCCTGCCGGTTGGTGGCGAAGGCGACCTGCCCGGTGGCGGGCGAGGCGGCCAGCGCGGTGACATAGCCCAGGTCGGCCAGCGGCACGCCGAGCAACTCCGCGCCGCCCTCCGCGGGCAGCAGCACCAGCCGCTCACCGGGCCCCGAGTCGCCCGCGACCGCGACCAGCCGCTCGCCGTCGGCGAGCCAGTTCAGCAGCCGGTAGCGGACACCGTCCGGGCGCCCGTGCCGCCGTACCGGACCCGACCAGGGCGCGAGCGTGAACGCCTTGCCGCGGGCGGTGACCGCGAGGGTCTGCCCGTCGGGGCCGATCCGCGCGCCGTCCAGGAAACCGGTGGCCGACACGATACGGCGCTGGTGCTGGACGCCCGAGGGGCCCAGCTCCACCCGCAGCCGCCGGGTGCCGCCGCGCGCCGGGTCCAGCACGTGCAGGACCGCGCCGCTGTGGTAGACCAGCCGGCGGCCGTCGCTGGACAGACCGCGCGCGTAGTACTCGTCGTGGTCGGTGTGCCGGGTCAGACCCGTGCCGTCGGAGTGGCAGGAGTAGACGTTGCCGGTGCCCTCGTGGTCGCTGATGAAGTAGATCCGGTTGCCGACCCAGCACGGGTCCGCCGGATTGCCCGCGGGCAGCGCGAGCCGCCGGTACGCGCCGGATCCGTCGTCGTCCACCCAGAGTTCACCGGCCGCGCCGCCGCGGTAGCGCTTGCGGCGCGCCGGGTCGGCGATGCTCCGGCCGATCACCGAACCGCCGCCGGGCCCGTACGACACGGACGCGGCGGGGCCCGCCTCGACCAGCCGCGGCGGGCCGCCGTCGGGGTGCACGGCGAACAGCCGGAAGCCGAAGCCCTCGGGCTGGCCCGCGGTGCTCGCGTACAGGATCTCGCCGGTCAGCGGGTGCCAGCCGGTGACCGTGCACCGGCCCGCCTGGTGGGTCAGCCGGCGGACGGGACCGCCGGAGACCGAGGTCAGGCAGACCTCGGTGAGGCCGTCGGGGGAGCCGGTGAAGGCGACCTGGCGGCCGTCGGGCGAGAGCCGGGGGCCCGCGCACGCGGTCGTGCCCGCGGTGAGCCGCCGCGCGGTGCCGCCGTCGGCGGACACCGTCCACAGGTCGTCCTCGCACACGAAGACCACGGTGTCGCCCACGATCGTCGCGTGGTGCAGATAGCCGCCTTCCGCGGCGCGGGCGCTCATGACGGCTGGGACGACGTGGAGCGGATACGGGCGGCGATCGCACGGCGCCGGTCGGCGACCTGCTCGCGCCGGCGGTGCACGTCCTGCTCGCTCTCGGTCCAGTAGCAGGCGGTGCGCCACTCGCCGACGGTGTAGGAGTCGTACGCGCAGCGCACCCGCCGCTGCTCGGTGAGTTCACCGGACGACACCAGCATCGTGTTGTGCTCCAGGACCTGGTTGACGACCACCCGCATGTTCAACTCCGCGCGGATGTACGCGTGCGCGGCGGTCACGGCGGTCGCGCCGTACGGGCCCCGGCACTCCGGCAGCACGCCGAAGGACAGCTCACAGGTCTGGCCGGGCCAGTCGATCGAGGTGATCCAGGCGAAGCCGACGGTCGCGCCGCGGGAGTCGCACATGGTGAACATCCGCTTGACGTCGTGCTCACGCGTGAGGGTGCGGCGCTGGTTGGCGGTGAGCGCGTCGTCGTCGCTGACGACCGCGAAGTCGGTGAGATTCGCCTGGAAGCGCGACTCGCGCAACAGGGCGGTACGCGTGGGGATGTCGTCCTCGGTGAAATGCCGGACGGTCACGAACGGCATGGGTCAGCCCTCCTCGGTGGCGCAGTAGACCAGCACGTCGTGGTAGCCGCCGGTGTGGAAGACATGGCCGGGCAGCCGGCCGGCGCCGGTGAAGCCGCAGGCTTCGAGCGCGGGCACGGCCGGTGAGCCGTCGGGGACCTCGGCGACATACGACGTGCACCGGCGGTAGGTGCGCAGGAAGGCGAGCAGGGCGGCCAGCGGCTCCGGGTCGGCGGACGTGGTGGCGACCCAACCCTGGCGCGGCTGCGCGGGGTTGGGCACGTATCCCAGCAGCACGTCCCCGGCCTGGAGCACCTGCGCTCCGGTACGGGCCAGCTCGCGGGCGAGCAGCGGGCCGTTCTGGGTGACCGGGTCGAGGCCGAGGAAGCCGCGGGCGGCCTGCGGCGCGGCGCTCAGCCGCGCGGCGGCCTCGGCGGTGCCGAGCAGGGTCAGGTCAGCCATGGCGGGTCGCTCCCCAGATCTGTCGGGCCACCGGGCGGCCGTCCAGCCACAGCGCCCGCGGGATGTCGGCCTCCGGGCTCAGCCCCGCGTCACGCAGCAGGGCGTCGCGCGGGAGGCCGTCGGGCAGCGGCACGGCCGGGGTGACCCAGCCGAAGACCCGGCTCAGGCCGAGCACCCGGAAAGCGTGGTCGAGGGCGGCCTTCAGCAGCGGCTCCGCGCTGGTCTCCGCGCCGGAGCGCAGACCGATCTCCAGCCGCGCCCTGCGGTGCACCCAGTCCAGGGCGGCGAGCCGGACGAAGCCGGTGCCGGGCACGACGCACAACTCGTCGTCCTGGCCCGGCGCTCCGTCCTCGCCGGGACCTTCCGGCGCCGGCACCCGGGCCGGTTCCGCCAGGACGGGCCTGCCGGGCACGGACAGGCCGAGCAGCTCGCCCGGCAGCCAGTGGCCGGTGAGCAGGGGCAGGTCGGCGCCCCGGTATCCGCGCAGCATCATGACGTGGGCTCCCAGATCCGGGAGAGGAAGACGGAACCGCGGCGGTGTCCGTCGTGGACGACGTGTCCGGTCAGGACGCCTTCCTCGGTGAAGCCCGCCAGGCGGGCGGCGGTCAGGCCCCGGTCGTCGAACTCGTGGACGACGACGGCCAGTCGGACCACCTCGCGCTGCCAGCGCAGCGCCCGGACCAGCTCGCGGTACGCCGACGCCCAGGCGTCCGTGCGCAGCCGGGAGGTCAGCCGCAGGTGCAGCACGTAGTGGCAGGCGTGCTCGGCGCCCATCGCCTCCAGGGCGTACAGGCCCACGGGCCGTCCGTCGGCGCTCAGCAGCCGGGTGTCCTCGTCCAGCAGGGCGAGGATCTCCCACTGCGGGCGGGTGGCGGGGCGGGCGGTGCGGAAGTAGAAGTCGGACTCGGTGAAGAGGTCGAGTACGGCGTCGTGGTCGGCCTCCGTGACCGGCCGGGCGGACCACGCGAAGGACGTGGGCGCGGGAGCTGTCGCGGGAGCGGGGACGGACGCCGTGGCCGGGCGCGCCGTCAGGTCCGTGGCGGTCATGTCCGTCCCTTCCGCGCAGCCAGGTCGTGGGTGATGTGCAGCCGCTGGATGTTGCTGGTGCCCTCCATGAACTCGAAGGCGAGCACGTCCCGGCTCCACTTCTCCAGCAGCGGGTGCTCGATCAGCGCGCCGGGGCCGAGCGCCCGGGCCGCCCAGTGCGTGGTGCGCACCGCCAGATCGGTGGTGTGCAGCTTCGCCATGGACGGCGGCCGTACGACGTCGGGCTGGAGGTCGACGGCCGCCGCGGACTCGTACAGCAGCGCCGTGGCCGCGTCGAGCCGGGCGGAGACCACCTCGTGCCCCGACCAGCCGGGACGCTGCTCGGTCACGTAGTCGCGGGTGCCGAGAGCGGTGCCCAGGGCCAGCGCGGCGATCTGGAGCCGCATCGCGTTGAAGGTCCTGCTGATCCCCCACAGACCGCGCCGGGAGGCGGGCAGGTGGGCGCCGAGCAGCATCTCGCGCGGCACGGGCACCTCGTCGAGGTCCAGCCGGCAGATCCGCGCGCCGCGCAGACCGATCATGTCCAGCGGCTCGCCGTGGAAGCCGGGCGCGGGCTGCCGGATCAGCGCGCCGCGGATGGAGAGCGGGCTGCGGCCGGTCCTGGCGAAGACCACGCCGATCGCGCCCCGGGAGGCGTTGCCGACGTAGCGCTTGGAGCCGGAGAGCAGGTAACCGTCGGCGGGGTCGCCCGCCGCGTCGAACCTGCTCTCCATCGCCGTGGCGTCGGTGCCGTGCTCCGGTTCCGTCATGCCGAAGAAGGTCCAGGCGCGACCGTCGGCGATGGTGTCGTAGAACAGTTCGCGCTGTGCCTCGTTGCCCAGGGTGTCGACAGCGACGCCGGCCAGGGAGGGACCGGTGTTGGCGCTGAGCACGCCCGCGTCGCCGCGCGCCAGTTCGACGCTGGCGACCACGCGGGACAGGCAGGTGTCGGAGTAGCCGCCGTCGTCCACGGCGGAGCCGGTGCGGTAGTCCTTGGGGGTGGAGGCGGACCTGACCAGCGCCATGACGGGCAGGTCGAGGTGGGCCGTGCCGGCCGGGTCGGCGTCGACGGCCAGGGCGTGGGCGCGCAGTTCCCGGCCCGCTTCCCGGCACTGTTCGCGCAGCTCCCGCAGCGGGGTGTCGAGGGGGATCATGGCTGTACGTCCTCCCGGTCGGTCCAGCAGTCCGCCGCGAGCCGGCCGACGTACGCGGCGCGCACCGGTCCGTCGGCGAGGTAACCGGAGGCCCCGAAGAGCTTGGCGGTGTCCCAGTCGAGCGCGGTGATCCGGTCGTGCGCGTCGGCCACGGCCGCGGGGACGCGGTGGGCGACGAGCAGGAGTTGGCGTACGGCGTCGAGTGCGGTCATGACGTCGGCGACGGTGCCGAGCACGAGTTGTTTGCGGATCAGGGGCTCGCCGCCGCCCACCCGTCCGGACAGGTGGGCGACCGCGTCGTCGAGGAGCCTGCGGGACACGCCCACCCGTACCGCGCCGAGCAGCGCGGCGAATACGGTGCGGCGGTCGTCGGGCCCGTCGTACGAGGCCGGTGCGGCGGATTCTGCGGGCCGGTGGGGCCACGCCACGAAGGCGACGCCCTCCATTTCCGCGAGGCGGTGCGGCACGACCTCGGCGCCCGTGGGCACCCGGCCCGCCGGGAAAGCGGCGACGCGTCCCGCGGGAGCGCCGACCTCCACCGTGCGCAGCGCCAGCTCCAGGCCGGGCGTGAACCCGCCGTCATGGGCCGCCGCTTCACACGCCACGAGCGTGTCCCTCATCGAATCCTCCGTTGGGCCGTGCCGTGTTCGGCTAACCGGCGACCCGCGTGAGGTCCAGCCGGATTTTGATGTAGTCGGCAAAGGAGCCTGCGGACTGGAATACCTCGGGTTCGAGAGTGTCGGGGTCGACTTCGAGGCCGATGGTGTCCTCAAGGCTCATGAGGAGTTCGACAAAACGCATGGAGTCGATCTCCAGGTCTTCGAGAATCCTGGTATCCGCGCTGAATTCGGGGAGCGGCCGGTCCAGGATCACGGAGAGGGAATGCTGAAGGTGCTCGATAATCTCGGCGTGTTCCACCGGACTTTCCCCTTCCCTGGGAGAAGTGGGCCCGAGCGGTCGGCCGTCCGGCCCTGGGGGAGGGCTGCCCGCCGGCAGGGCGCCGGCCGCCTGATGGCGGACGCGGCGCCTTGCCGGCGACGGACGTCACACGGCCGTGAGCTCAGACATGTTGCAGGTCCGAGATCAGGCGGCCTTGGACGCGGCCTTCACCGCGGCCTTGACGGCCGCCTTCGACGCGGCCTTGCTCGCAGCCTTGCTGGCCGCCTTGGACGCGGCCTTGGTCGCCGACTTGTCAGCGGCCTTGACGGCAGCCTTGCTGGCGGCCTTGGACGCGGCCTTGACGGCGGCCTTCACGGCGGTCTTGGACAAAGGAACCACACCTTCCATGTAAGGAAATTCGGGACCCGAGTGGGCCCCGGATGCCGGATCTGGTTTCTCCGACACCATGAGATTCCCGGACGGCGCAACTCCCGTCAACCCTTGCCGGGTTGCACCTGGTCGAATCCCGATGGCAGCTTTTTGCCGTCAACAAGCGGCCACCGTGAAACGCTGCCGTTATTCCCGTTCGGGCCTGATGCTGGGAGGTGATTCACGGGCCCGCGCGAATGCGGCCGGGCCGGTCCCACTCACGGTTTGGAAGGAGGGCGGGATGCCCGAGGTGAGAAGCGCGGACCTCTGCTGGGGGCAGCGGTACCACTGGCTGAGGTACCAGCAGGTGCCCGCGGGCGCTCGTCACGACGCGCACATCGTCACCAACTACCCGCTGCCGCAGGGACTCTCCCTGACGGGCCTGCGGTCCGCGCTGGCCTATCTGGTGCGCAGGCACGAGGGGCTGCGCACGGTCTTCGACGCACACGCCAGGCCGGGCCCGAGACAGCGGGTCGAGCCGCCGGGGCCGATGCCGCTGCTGGTGGCCGCCACCGAGCAGGACGGTACGCCGGGACCCGCGGCGGTCATCGCCGAGATGTCCACCACCGAGTTCGACCCGGAACGCGAGTGGCCGATCAGGGCCTGCGCGGTCACCACGGGCGGCGTGCCGCGCACGCTGGCGCTCGTCCTCAACCACACGGCCTTCGACGACTGGAGCATGCAGCTCTTCCAGCGCGACTTCGAGGCACTGCTCGGCACGCTCGCCACCGGCCGCCGGGCGCAGTTGGGGCCGGTCGCGTACCAGCCCGCCGACCTCGCCGCCATCGAGGCGCGGCCGTCGCCGGAGCGGGCGCAGATGCTGCGCTATTGGCAGCGGGCGGTGCCCGAGCTGCCCGCCGACATGTTCGTACGGCGCCGTGAGCCGGCCGCGCCCGACGGTGTCGCCGCCTTCGGGGCGACGCTCACCTCGCCCGCGCTGCTCCCCGCCGTCCGCGAGATCGCCGCCCGGCTGCGGGTGTGGCCCTCCGCGGTGCACCTGGCGGCGTACGCGGTGGCCATGGCCACGTACACCGGGGAGCGGACGGTCACCCACCGCTGGCTGACCAGCCACCGCCAGGACGGACCCCGGATGTCCGTGCTGACGTGCATGTTCTCGCCGGCGCTCGTCTCGGTCGACCTCGGCGGCGACCCCGGATTCGCCGAGGTGGTCGCGCGGGTCGCCGCCGCGCTGGAGACGGCGCAGGAGCACGCGTACGCGCCGTACGACGAGATCGTGGAGCTGGTCGCCCAGGACGCCTTCCGGCGCGGCGCGCCGATCAGGACCTCCTCCGAGGTCAACTTCCTCAACCACGGGACCAAGAGCTGCGGCACCCGCAAGGAGCGCCTCCTGCGGACACCGGAGCCGACCGCGTGGGCGCTGTCCGAGACCGACACCTATCTGCGGGTCGGGGAGTGGGACGACGGGGTCACCGTCGGCCTCAACGCGCGGGCCGACGTGATGGACGCGGCGGCCGTCGAGCACTTCCTGCGCGGGTACGGGCGGCTGCTGGAGGCGCACCGCGACGCGGCCGTCGACCTGCGGCTCGACGAGGCCGCCGCGCTCTTCGACTTCACCGCCCCCGCCCCGCGCCGCCTGGCCCGGCTCGGACCCGACGCGGTGGACCTGGACGCGACCGAGCGCGTGCTGCTGGCGCATCCGGCGGTACGGTCCGCGCGGGTGTCCGTGGAAGACGGCCGGCTGCTCGCCGAGGTCACCACGGAACGGCCCCTGGACGAGCGGGAGTTGCGGCTGCACTGCCTGGACACCGGCTCCGCGCTGCCCGGTGCGCGCCGCCCCGACCTCTTCCGGGTGACGGCCGGGGAGGGCGCCCGCGCGGCGCGTACGGAAGCGGTGGCCGCGGACGCCCTGGCCGCCGTCGTCGCCGAGGTCAACGGGCTGGCCGCCGTGGACCTCGACGCCTCCTACACGGTGGCGGGCGGCCGGATGCTGCGCGCGCCGCGGGTCCTGACCGAGCTGCGCGCCCGCGGCTGGGAGGGCGCCGATCTGAACCAGCTCGGCGGCACCCGGCCGCTGTCGGGCCTGGCCCACGGACTGACCCCGGTCCAGGAGCTGACCCCGGAGTTGACCCCGGAGTTGGCCCCGGCCTGACACCCTTCCGCCCGGCCGCTGTCGACCGCGCCGCCCTCGCTACGGACCACCCGCGGCGAGGGCGGCGCGGCCATGCCGGGACCGTACCGCCGTACCGCTCGCGGCCATGTCGGGACCGCTCCGCCGCTCCGCCGTTCCGCGTACCGCGTACCGCCGTACCGCGCCCGTCACATCCGGGACCGGCCCGCGCACGCCGCCCCCGCAACCCACGGCGGCGGCCGACCCGGGTGGGGGTCGGCCGCCGCCGTGCGGGTCGGGGACGGGTGTGCGGGGGGCGGGTTCAGGCGGCCTCCTCCAGGGACAGGCGCTGGGCGATCTGGACGCCGGCCTGGAAGCGGCTGACCGAGCCCAGGCTGCGCAGCAGGGCCGCGATGTGGCGGCGGCAGGTGCGGACCGACATGTCCAGGCGGCGGGCCACGACCTCGTCGGTGAGGCCCTGGGCCATCAGCCGGGCGATGGAGCGCTGGAGGTCGTCGTTGATGTCCTCCGCGTAGCCCGCCTCCTCCATCGCGAAGGGCGCGGCGCCGTCCCACAGCAGGTCGAACATGTCGACCATGCACCGGATCATCGTCTCGTCGCGGACCTGCCGCGCGGTGGGCGGTCCGCCCGCCTCGCCCGCGGTGACCACCACGGCCAGCGCGCGGTCGAAGACCACCGCCGTCTGCGGCACGGAGCGGATGGTGCGGATCGACGCGCCGCGTTCCGTCAGCTTCTTGGCGCGGGCGCGGGAGGCGAAGTCGGCGCGGTCGCGGTGCGGCGAGAGCACCCGTACGTCGATCTCCGTGCCGAGCGTGTCGTAGCAGGCGTCGAAGAGGTCGTCGGGCGCGATCCGCGCGTCGTGACCGGGGCGCAGGACGATCGCCTCCGTGGCGCAGTCACCGGCCGCCAGCCGCAGCAGACCGCGGATCTCGGCCTCGCCCTCGACGGTGTCGATGACGCCGAGCGGCCCTTCCGCGCCGCCCGGACCGCCCGCGATGGAGTCGATCCTGGCGCGCAACCGGTCGGCCAGCTCGCGCTGTTGGAGGATGGCCCGCTCGATCGGCGAGGTGAGCTGGGTCGCCGCGGAGTGCGGGTCCACCGGTACGAGACCGGTGCCGGTCGTCTCGTCGGTGCGCAGCAGCCGCAGTTCCACCAGCCGTGCGGCGGCGGCGAACACCTCCCCCGCGGACAGGCCGAGTTCGAGCGCGACCAGGTCGATCGAGCCGGGGGTGACGGCGCCGCTGCGGGTCGCGTACTGGTAGACCGCGACGAGATCGCCGCTGTCGTGGCCGCCGGCCGGGTGCCGGTCGTATCCCGCGGGACGCGGGTGTTCCGGCGGGCGGTCCGGTGTCGGCGCGAGGTCGGATATCCCCGTGAGCATGGAGGGTGCCTCCCCTTCGTGGATCAATGCGGTGCCGCGGCGGGTCAGGTTCCGTTCGTGCTCCGCCCATGGTGCGTCGGGCCGCCATCACGCCGCCCTCGTTCCGCTCACCGCCCCCTGATACCGGCTCCCGGCGCGCTATCGATCCGCTATCGGCCCACTGTCCGGGGACCGCCGCCGGGGGCCGCGCCATCGCCCCGGGAACCCGCGTCACCTCGTCCGAGGGGCCGGGCGAGAGCGCTGCGATGGCGGTTCGAGAGCGGCCGGCGGTCAAGTGACATCTGTGCGCGGGTGGGTCCCGCGCCCCGGACGAAGACGAAGACCGGACGAAGACAAGGGGACCGATCACCATGGCCGAGACGACGCGGGAGATACCGCGCACCTTTCAGGACGTCCTGCTGCCCCGCCTGCCGTACGCGGAGGGCGACGAGCTGACGGCGGACGCCGATCTGGCCGCGCTGGGGCTGGACTCGATGGGCGTCGTGCAGCTTCTCGCGGACCTGGAGGACCACTTCGGGGTGGAGCTGGACGACGAGCTGCTGACCGAGGAGACCTTCGCCACGGTCGGCTCGCTGTGGGCGACCGTCGCCGACTTCGTCACGCCGGAACTCGCGGCCGGCCATGAGTGAGCCGACGGTGAGCGCGTCGGCGGTGAGCGAACCGACGACGGGCCGGACGACAGCACACGGCACGGCGACGAACGGCACGGCGACGAACGGCACGGCGAACGGCACGGCGACAAGTGCGCCGTCCACGAACGGCACGGCGCCCCACGGGGCGGCGGTGGCCGCCCGCCGGGTCGCCGCGCCGCTGACCCGCCTGGACCGGCTGATCGCGCGCGGCGCGACCCACCGCCCGGCGCTGACCTTCAAGGACCGCACCGTCAGCTACGGCGAACTCGCCGAGCAGGTCGCCGAAGTCGCCTACGGCCTGCACCGGTTGGGCGTGCGGCGCGGCGACCGCGTCGCCGTCTACGCGGAAAAGCGCGTCGAGACCGTCGTGTCGATGCTCGCGGTCTCCGCGGCCGGGGCCGTCTTCGTCCCGGTCAACCCGCTCTTCAAGGGCCGCCACCTGGCCGGTATCACCACCGACTGCGCGGTCACCGCGCTGGTCACCACCGCCGAGCGGCTGGAGACCGTACGCGCGGCGCTGCCGCCGGACACCACCGTCCGCCACCTGGTGCTGATCGGCGACACCGGCACCGTGCTCCCGGCCGACGACCGCTGGACCGCGGTGCCGTGGGAGCGGCTGCGCGAGCACGGGCCGCTGCCGGTGCCCGGCGCCGACGCCGTCGTGGACGGCGACGTCGCGGCCGTCTTCTACACCTCGGGCAGCACCGGCGGCCCCAAGGGCGTGGTGCTCTCGCACCGCAATCTGCTCGCCGGAGCCGAGAGCGTCGCCTCCTACCTCGGGCACACCGAGGACGACGTGGTGCTGGCCGCGCTGCCGTTCAGCTTCGACGCCGGTTTCAGCCAGCTCACCACCACCCTGATCGCCGGGGCCCACCTGGTGCTCACCAACTACCTGCTGCCGCGCGAGGTGGTACGGCTCTGCGCCCGCCACGGCGTCACCGCGCTCACCTGCGTACCGCCGCTGTGGCTGCAACTGGCCGCCCAGCAGTGGCCGCGGGAGGCGACCGCGCGGCTGCGGTACTTCGCCAACACCGGCGGCCGGATGCCCCGCGCCACCCTGGGCCGGCTCCGCGAGATCTTCCCGCAGGCCCGGCCGTATCTGATGTACGGGCTCACGGAGGCGTTCCGCTCCACCTACCTCGACCCGGACGAGACCGACCGCCGTCCCGACTCGATCGGCAAGGCCATCCCCAACGCCGAGATCCTGGTGCTCCGCCCCGACGGCACCCCGTGCGTGCCCGGCGAGCACGGCGAACTGGTGCACCGCGGCGCGCTGGTGGCCCTCGGCTACTGGAACGACCCCGAGCGCACCGCCGAGCGCTTCCGCCCGGTGCCGGGCGCCGTCCCGTACGGCGGCACCGAGTTGGCGGTCTGGTCGGGGGACACCGTCTACAGCGACGAGGCCGGTTTCCTGTACTTCGTCGGCCGCACCGACGACATGATCAAGTCGTCGGGCTACCGGATCAGCCCCACCGAGATCGAGGAGGCCGTGTACGCCAGCGGCCTGGTCACCGAGGCGGTCGCGCTCGGCGTCGGCGACGAACGGCTCGGCCAGCACGTGGTCCTGGTCGTCGCGGGGGCCTGCGACACCGCCCGGCTGCACCAGGCGCTCGCCCGCGAGCTGCCGCCGTACATGCTGCCGCGCCGCACGGTCGTCCTGGACGAACTGCCGCGTTCGGTGAACGGGAAATTCGACCGGGTCGAGCTGCGCAGGACCGTGGAGGGCAACCGATGAGCGGCGCGGCACCGGGTCAGGGCGCGGAGGGCGCCGACGCTTTCGGCGGCTTCGGCCGGCACGGCCGGTTCACCGTCGTGGACGGCGAGTTGGCCGTCGGCGGGGTGCCCGCGGGGCGGCTGGCCGAACGCGTCGGCTCCACCCCCTTCTTCGCCTACGACCGTTCCCTGCTCAGCCGCCGCGTCGCGGAACTGCGGGCGGCGCTGCCCGACGGCGTGGAGCTGAACTACGCCGTCAAGGCCAATCCGATGCCCGCGCTGCTGCACCACATGAGCACGCTGGTCGACGGCCTCGACGTGGCGTCGGCCGGTGAGATGCTCACCGCGCTCGACACCACCGTCCCGGCCGAGCGGATCGGCTTCGCCGGACCCGGCAAGACCTCGATCGAGATCCGGCAGGCCGTCGCCGCGGGCGTCATCGTGGAACTGGAGTCGGCCACGGAACTGGCCCGGGTCCGGCTCGCGGGCGAACAGCTCGGCATCACCGCCCGCGTCGCCCTGCGCGTCAACCCGCCCTTCGCGGTGCGCGGTTCGGGCATGCGGCTGGGCGGCGGACCGCAGCAGTTCGGGGTGGACGCCGAACAGGCGCCGGAACTGCTCGCCGGGATCGGCGCGGCCGGGCTGGACTTCCAGGGCTTCCACGTCTTCGCCGGATCGCAGAACCTCGACGCCGAGAGCATCTGCGCCGCCCAGCGCGGCACCGTGGAACTGGTCACGGAACTGGCCGAGCACGCGCCGGGACCGGTGCGCTACCTCAACCTCGGCGGCGGCTTCGGCATCCCCTACGCCGCCCGCGACCGCGCCCTGGACCTGGGGCCGATCGCCGAGAACCTCGCCAAGCTCCTCGACACCGTCATCCGCCCCGCGCTCCCGCAGGCGCGCACCGTCATCGAACTCGGCCGCTATCTGGTCGGCGAGGCCGGTGTCTATCTGACCAGGGTCGTGGACCGCAAGATCTCCCGCGGCACCACCTTCCTCGTGGTGGACGGCGGTCTGCACCACCAGCTCGCGGCCACCGGCAACCTGGGCCGCGCGATCCGGCGCAACTACCCCATCGCGGTGGTGGGTTCCGCCGTCGCCCCGGCCACCGAGACGGTCGACGTGGTCGGCTGCCTCTGCACCCCGCTCGACCTGCTCGGCAAGGACGTGTCACTGCCCCACGCGGAGATCGGCGACCTCATCGCGGTGTTCCAGGCGGGCGCCTACGGCCTGACGGCCAGTCCGGTCGGCTTCCTCGGCCATCCGGCACCGCACGAAGTCCTGATCTGAACCCACCCGCCGCGGCGGCACCGGGCCCCGCGAGCCTCACGTTGCAAGGAAGGCTGACGGACATGGCGATCGCATCACCCCTCCCCGCCAGAGCCACGGCGGACCCCACGCCGGACCCGGCTGCGAACCCGCCCGCGGACTCGACATCGGACTCGACAACGGACCTGACGGGTGAGCCCACCGTGGACGGGCAGGCGCCCGCCGCCCCGGTGGGCACCGCGGTCCGGTTCCGGGTACTCGGCTCCCTCGAGGTGCGCGGCTCGCAGCAGGTGGCGGTCACGGCGCGGCGGCAGCAGATCGTGCTGGCGCTGCTGCTGCTGGAGACCGGCCGCGGTGTGGGACTCGAAACGATGGTGAACGCGGTCTGGGGCGGCGCCCCGCCCGCGACCGCCCGCTCCCAGGTGCAGACCGCCGTGTCGGCGCTGCGCCAGCGGATGGAGCGCGCCGGGCTCGGCAAGCGCATCCGCATGCACGGCCTCGGCTACACCCTCGACCTCGCCCCCGGCGAGCTGGACCTGCACGTCTTCGACGAGCTGGCGGCCCGCGGCCGGGCCGCCGCGGCCGACGGGCGGCCCGCAGCCGCCCGCGCCGCCTTCCGCGAGGCGCTCGACCTGTGGAACGGCGACCCGCTGCCCGAGGTCGACAGCCCCGTGGTGCAGACGAAGCTGGTACGGATCTCCGAGCGCCGCTTCGAGGTGCTGGAGGAGTGCCTGGACGCCGAGCTGCGTCTGGGCCTGCACCACGAGGTGCTGGGCGAGATCAGCGCGCTGGCCGCCGAATTCCCGCTGCGCGAGCGCCCCGCCGTGCAGCTCATGACCGCGCTGTACCGCTGCGGGCGGCAGGCCGAGGCGCTGGCCGCGTACCACCAGGTGCGGCGCACCTTCATCGAGGAGCTGGGCATCGAGCCGGGGCCGGTGCTGCTCAAGCTGGAGCTGGCCATCCTCAACGGCTCCGGCGACCTGGACCTCCCGCAGACCGCCGCCCCCGCCACCGTCAACGCGACCGCGCCGCTGCCGCTGCCGCGGATGCTCCCGGCCCGGATCACCGACTTCACCGGCCACGCCGACGTCCTGGCGGAACTGACCGACCGGCTGTCCGCGCCCTCGGCGCCGATGGCCGTGATCACCGGCTGCGCGGGCGTCGGCAAGTCCGCGCTCGCCGTCGAGGCCGCGCACGCCCTCGCCCCGGCCTTCGCCGACGGCCAGTTGTACGCGAGGCTGCCGGTCGGCGCAGGTCCCCGCGAGGTCTCCGACGTCCTGGAACGCTTCCTGCGGGCGCTCGGCTTCACCGCCGCCGCCGTACCGGAGTCCCTGGACGGCCGCTCCGCGCTCTACCGCAGCGCGCTGGCCGAGCGCCGGATGCTGGTGGTCGTCGAGGACGCCGCCGACGTCACGCTGCTGCGCCCCCTGGTGCCCGGCACCCCCACCTGCGGTCTGCTCGTCACCAGCCGGGCCCGGCTGTCCGCGCCCGCCGACACGTACACCGTCGAGCTGGAAGTGCCGCAGATCCCCGAGGCCGTGGAACTGCTCGCGGCGATGACCGGCCGCGAGCGGGTCGCGGCCGAGCCCAGCGAGGCGATCGAACTGGCCGAGCTGTGCGACGGGCTGCCGCTGGCGCTGCGCGCCGCCGCCGCCCGGCTGTCCGCCCGCCCGCACTGGAGCCTGGCCCAGCTCACCGCGCGGCTGCGCGACGAACGCCGCCGGCTGGACGAGCTGTTCCACCAGGGCCTGGACGTCCGGGCCGCGCTGCGCGGCACCTACGAGCAACTGGCCGCGCCCGCACGGCAGCTCTTCGCCCGGCTCGGCGGACTGCCCACGGCGGAGTTCCCCGCGTGGGCCGCGGCCCCGCTGCTCGACGTGGCGACCGCGTCGGCCGTGGACGTGCTGGAGACGCTGGTCGACGCCCGGCTGGTCGACCCGGTCGGCGGCAGCGGCGTCACCGCCCGCTACCGGCTGCGCGGCCTGACCCGGCTGCACGCCGCCGAGTGCCTGGCGGAACTGGCCGAGGACCAGGACGAGTCGGCCCCGCGGCGGCGGCTGCTCGGCGCGTGGCTGACGCTGGCCGACGAGGCGCTGCTGCGCCAGGGCGGCACCCCGGCCGCCGAACTCCACCACCCCACCCGCTGGCCGATGGAACTGCCCATGCTGCGGGCCGTGTTGAGCGACCCCGGCGAGTGGTACGGCACCGAGCGCGAGTCGCTGCTGGCCGCCGTACGGCAGGCGGCCGACATCCACGAGACCGAGGCGTGCTGGCACCTGGCGGTCGCGGTCGGTGCGTTGGCCGCGGTCCAGCGGGCGCACGACGACTGGCGGGCCGCGGGCACCGACGCGCTGCGCGCCACGCAGCGCGCCGGGGACTCCCTCGGCGAGGCCGCCATCTTGTTCTCGCTCGGCACGCTCGACCTGCGCGAGCGCCGGTACGAGCAGGCCACCGCCCGGCTGCGGGGCGCGCTCGGCGCCTTCGACCGGCTCGGCGCCGACTCCTGGCGCGAGGCGGCGGGCAAGGCGCTGGAGCGGCTGGCCCGCGAGACCGGGGCAGCGGCCGACGGCAGGACCCCGCGTCCCGGCCGCGGCGGCGCGGGCTCGGCGCCCGCGACGCCGGTCGAGACCTCCGCCTGGGGCGTCCCGGCCACCCAGCGCCGCTACGGCCTGGCCGCCAGCACCGGCGGCTCCGGCACCCCCGCGGCCCGTACCACCCCGGCCCCCCGCTCCACGGCCCCCCGCCACCGCCCGGCGGCCTCCTTCCCCACCCGCCGGCGTACCGAATCGGTGGAGGAGCAGTGACGCGGGCGCCCCACCCCGTGCGGTACGGGTGCCCCGCCCCGGCGCCCACCGGTCCTGACCACCGCGTTCTGCACTGGCAGCACACCGATTCCCAGGAGGAGCAATGAGCTTGAGGACCCCCTCGCCGCCGGCGGGAGTGCGGGACGAACCGTCGCGGAAGCCGGACCGGCAGGCCGCCAGGAGCGGTGAGGACAGCGACCGGGCCATGCTCGAAGTGACCGGACTCAGCAAGCGCTACGGCGAGGTCCAGGCGCTCGACGGCTTCGAACTGACCGCGCACCGCGGCGAGATCGTCGGACTGGTCGGCCACAACGGCGCGGGCAAGTCGACCTTCGTCGAGATCGTCTCCGGGCTCATCAGGGCCGACTCCGGCGGCGTCCGCATCGGCGGCGAGGAGCCCACCAAGGCGCGCGGGCGGATCGGGGTCTCCCCGCAGAACATCGCCCTCTACCCGCCGCTGTCCGTCCGCGAGCACATGAAGTTCTTCGGCGGCCTGTCCGGGCTGCGCCGCCGCGCCCTCACGTCCGCCATCGACGAACTGTCCGCCGCGCTGCGGCTGACCGAATTCCTCGACCGCCCGGCCGGTGTACTCTCCGGCGGCCAGCAGCGCCGTACGCAGGCGGCCGTCGCCATGATCCACCGCCCCGACCTGCTGCTGCTCGACGAGCCCACCGCGGGCGCCGACCCGGAGACCCGCCAGGCGCTGCTCGACACCGTCAAGCTCCGCGCCGCCGACGGCGCCGCCGTCGTCTACACCACCCACTACCTGACCGAACTCACCGAACTGGCCGCGACCATCGCCGTCGCCAAGCGCGGCCGGGTGGTCGCCCGCGGCACCAGCGCGCAGCTCCTTGAGGGCCTGCCCGGCGAGGTCCGCGTGGTCCTGGCCGACGGCAGCGAACTCCACGAGTCCACCACCGACCCGACCGCCGCCCTGGTGCGGCTGCTCCACGAGGCGCGGCAGCCGGTCACCTCCGTCGACGTCCGCAAGCCCGACCTCGACGACCTCTACCGATCCCTGGCGGTGCTCGATGTCGACTGAATCCCTCTACCGGTCCGGCCTGATGGCCAAGTACAACGCCCTGCTGCGGCTGCGCGACCCCGGACAGCTCATCAGCTACATCGCGATGCCGATGCTGCTGATGCTGGTCTTCAAACCGCTGTACGTGACCGCGCTCAAGACCGGCACGCTCCAGGCGGTCACCGGGCCGCTGGTGATGTTCTCGGTCTTCGCGCTCTCCATCGTGGGCAACTCGATCATGGTCGAGCGCGAGTGGCGCACCTGGGACCGGCTGCGCGTCACCCGCGCCTCACGGGCCCAGCTCCTGCTGGGCAAGGCCGTACCGGCCTTCGTGATCCTGCTGCTCCAGCAGAGCGTGCTGCTGATCTTCGGCTGCCTGGTGATCGGGCTGCCGGTCCCGCCGACCCTGGGCTGGATCATGCTGGCCGTCGCGGTGTGGGGCTTCACCCTGCTCGCCCTCGGCACGGCGCTCGCCACGGTCGTCCGCAGCCGCGGCGACCTCGGCATGGTCTCCGACCTGGGCGCGATGCTGGTCAGCGCGCTCGGCGGCGCCCTGGTGCCGGTCAGCCTGATGCCCGCCTGGGCCCAGCACATCGCCCCGGCCTCGCCCGGCTACTGGGCGATGTCCCTGCTGCACGCCGCCATCGACGGCGACGCCTCGCGGATGCTGCGCCCGGCGCTGGTCTGCCTGGCGATCGGCGTGGCCTGCGGCGCCTTCGCCACCTACCGGCTCTCTCGCGGCTGGGGCCGCAGCCACCTGCTGTGAGGAGACATCGTGTCTGACATACCCGACGAGACGGACGAGACCGACGAGGCGTACGACGCCTACGATTCCGCGGTGGCCCTGGTCGGCATGGCCGGCCGCTTCCCCGGCGCCCCGGACGTGGCCACGCTGTGGCGCAACGCGCTGGCCGGTGTCAGCGGCCTGCGCGAGATCACCGACGAGGAACTGGCCGCGGCGGGCGTCTCCGCGCGGACCGCCGCCAACCCCCACTACGTACGGGTGGGCGGGCCGGTCGACGGCATCGCCGACTTCGACGCCGCCGCGTTCGGCTTCTCGCCGCGCGAGGCGGAGACGATGGGCCCGCAGCACCGGCTCTTCCTGGAGTGCTCCTGGGAAGCGCTGGAGAACGCCGGTTACCCGCCGGTGGCCCCGCCGGGACAGGTCGGCGTCTTCGGCGGTTCCGCCTTCCCCGACTACCTGCTCGACAACGTCGCGCACGTCATGGACGAACCCGGCGGCGGCCAGTTGGTCGCGGTCGGCAACGAACGGGACTCGCTCACCAGCCTGGTGGCGTACAAGCTCGGCCTGCGCGGTCCGAGCCTGAGCGTGCAGACCTTCTGCTCGACGTCGCTGGTCGCGGTGCACCTGGCCTGCCAGAGCCTGCTGACCTTCGAGAGCGATCTGGCCCTGGCCGGCGGCGCCTTCCTGCCGCTGCCGCAGCCGACCGGGTACATGTACCACCCGGGCGGCATCACCTCGCCGCAGGGCACGGTCCGCAGCTTCGACGCGGCGGCCGACGGAACGGTGATGGGCGCGGCCGTCGGCGTGGTCGCGCTGCGCAGGATGACCGACGCGCTCGCCGACGGCGACGTGATCCACGCGGTCATCCTGGGCTCCGCGGTCAACAACGACGGTCAGGAGCGCGTCGGTTACTCCGCACCGGGCGTCGAGGGACAGGCCGCGGTGATCCGTACCGCGCTGAACGTCGCCGACGTCAAGCCCGAGTCCGTCGGCTACGTGGAGTGCCACGCCACCGGCACCGCGCTCGGCGACGGCATCGAACTGACCGCGCTGTCACGGGTGTTCCAGACGACACCGCAGACACCGATCGTGCTGGGCTCGGCCAAACCGGCCGTCGGCCACCTGGACCGGGCCTCCGGCGTCACCGGCCTGATCCGGGCCGCGCTCGGCGTCCGCGACGGCGTACGGCTGGCCATCCCCGGCTTCGAGAAGCCCAACCCCGCGCTGGCCGCCGCCTCCGACCGCTTCACCGTACTGCCGCACAATCAGCCGTGGCCGGCCGGACCCGAGCCGCGCCGGGCCGGAGTCAGCTCCTTCGGCATGGGCGGCACCAACGCGCACGTCGTCATCGAGCAGGCCCCGCCGCGTACCGCCCGCGCCGCCGTCCCCGGACCGCACCTGCTGGCCTTCTCCGCGGGCGACCAGGACGCGCTCGACGAGGTCACCGAGCGGCTGCGCGGCCACCTGGCCGCGCACCCCGAACTGGACCCGGCCGACGTCGCCTACACCCTCCAGGTCTCGCGCGGGCACTTCGCACTGCGCCGTTTCGTGGTCTGCGACGACCTCCAGGACGCGGTCGCCGCGCTCGGCGACCCCGGCCGCTGGGTGGACGGCGAGACCACCCGGCACGACCCGGCCGTGGTGCTGGCCGAGGAGGAGCGGGCACCGGCCGACTGGCGGTCCCAACTGGCCGCCGCGGCGGCCTCGTTGCTGCCGGGAACCCCCGAGGGCGGCGCTTCCCCCGCCGTCTCCGCCGTCCTGGAACAGGGGCTGCGGGCGATCGGCGTGCGGATCAGGGCCGCCGGTGACACCGGGACCGGGCACGCCGAGACCGTCACCGTCGCCCCCGAGGCCGACGCTCCCTCCGGGTCGGCGGCGCGCTGGCTCGTGACCACCATCGGCCGACTGTGGCTGGCGGGCGCCGCGATCGACTGGGCCGCACTGCACAAGGGCGAGGGACGGCGGGCCGAACTGCCCACCTACCCCTTCCGCCGCACCCGCCACTGGGTGGAGGCGCGGCCGGGAGCCCGCGGTGAGAAGCCGCCGGCCGAGGGCCGTGTCGACGACCTCGCGCAGTGGTCGTATCTGCCCGCGTGGCGGCAACGCCCGCTGCCCACCCGCGATCTGGACGAGCGGCTGCGCGCGGCCGGGCCGTGGCTGGTGCTGTCCGCCGAGGAGCGCGCCGAGGCGCTGGTACGCCGACTGGCGGTGGCCGGCGCCGAGGTCGTCACGGCAAGGCCCGGCGGGGAGTTCGGGCAGGACGCGGCGGGGGACTTCACCGTACGCGTCGAACACCCGGAGGATCTGGGAGAGTTGCTGGCCCTGCAATTCGTCGCGCCCCGCACGCTCGTGCACGGCTTCTCGCTCGCCTCACCCGAGGGCGACGGCGCCGGGCACTTCACCGCGGAGCAGGAGCGGGGAACGCACTCCGCGCTCGGCCTGGTCGGCGTGCTGGCCGCCGAATCCGAGCCCGCGCAGGCCGAGTTGACCCTGCTGACCGCCGGGGCCGTCTCCGTGACCGGCACCGATCTGCGGCATCCGGAGCACGCTGCGCTCGCCGCGCTGGCCCCCACCATCGGCCAGGAGAACGCGCATCTGTCGTGCCGTCACCTCGACCTGGACCCGGCGGAGGGCGCCGGCACACCGTCGGCGGTCGACCAGACGCTGGCCGCGATCGTCCACCCGCACCAAGGGCCTTCGGCCGTCCGGGCCGGCGACCTGTGGGCGCGGACCTATCAGCCGCACCCGCTGGAGGAGACCGACCCCGCTCGTCCGGTGTTCGGCGACGGCGAGACGGTGCTGATCACCGGCGGTCTCGGCGACGTCGGCCTGGCCCTGGCCCGGCACCTGGCGGAGAGCCACGGCTGCCGTCTGGTGCTGACCTCGCGCGGCGGACTCCCGCCGCGTGAGCGCTGGCCGGAGCTGTCGGCCGGTGACGACCGGGTCGCCCGGCACATCAGGAACGTGCTGGATCTGGAAGCGCGCGGCGCCGAGGTGATCGCCATGGGCGCGGACGTCGGCGACCAGGAGGCAATGCGGGCCGTCGTCCGGGCGGCCGACGAGCGGTTCGGCGGCATCGACGCGGTGGTGCACGCGGCCGGTACGCGGGACCCGAGCCGGTTCGAGATCGCCCACCTGTCCGACCGGGAGAACCGCGCCGCGCACCTGCACCCCAAGGTGGCCGGCTTCCACACCCTCCAGGCGGTCCTCGGGGACCGCGCCAAGGACCGCAGGATCACCGTGTCCTCGCTGTCCGCGGTGCTCGGCGGCGTCACGTTCGGTCCGCACGCCGCGGCCAACGCGGCACTGGACGCGTACGCCCGCAGGGCCCGGCTGCGCGGCGAGGGCCGCTGGATCACCGTCGACTGGGACACCTGGGCGACCGACGCGGCGCGCCGTGAGGCGCACGGCGATCCGGCCGCCGGGGCCTACGAGATGGCGGTGCCGGAGGGCCTGACCCTGCTGGAGCGCGCGCTGGCGGCGGCCGACCGGCTCGCCCATGTGGTGATCTCCTCCGGGCCGCTCGCCCCGCGGCTCGCCCAGTGGGTCACCGGCGACGGCACGTCGGCGGAACAGCGGGCCGCCGACGACGGGCAGCGCCACGCGCGGCCGAAGCTGCGCACCCCGTACGCCGAGCCCGCCGAGGGCACGGAGGCGGCGCTGGCGGAGATCTGGGGCCAGGTCCTGGCGGTGGAGGGAATCGGCGCGGATGACGGCTTCTTCGAACTGGGCGGTCACTCGCTCGTCGCCGTCGAGCTCTCGGCGCGCATCCGCGCGGCCCTCTCGTGCGACCTCGCCCCGACCGACCTGCTGGAGCACTTCACCGTCCGCCGTCTGGCGTCCTTCGTGGAGGGCTGACACCGGCACGTACCGGCACCCGTACCGCCAGGGGCGGCCGTCGCGGACCTTCCGCGTCGGCCGCCCCGCGCGTGCTGTCCGCGCGGTGGTCCCGTGCACGCCCGGCTCCGCCACCCGGTGGCGGGGCGCCGTCACCGGTCGGCCGCCGCGGCGCGCGCCGTGAGGGCCTTGCGGTCGATCTTGCGGTTGGCGTTGAGCGGGAACTCCTCGACCTGGACGAAGCGGCGGGGGACCAGGGCGCGCGGCAGGAAGGCCGCCAGCTCCTCGGCCAGGGCCGCCTGAGGCCGCCGCTCACCGAGCAGGAAGGCCGTCAACTCGCCGTCCACGGCGACCGCTACGGCCTCCTTCACACCCTCGACGCGGCGCAACGCCCACTCCACCTCGGCCAGTTCGACGCGCACCCCGTGGATCTTCACCTGGTGGTCGCGCCGGCCCAGATACGCGAAGGCGTCGCCGGGCAGCCGCCGTACCAAGTCGCCCGTGCGGTACCAGCGTTCGCCGCCGTGCTCCAGGAACCGGCCCTCGTCGTCGGCCGGGTCGAGATAGCCGGGGAACATCTGGTCGCCGGTGACGCACAGTTCACCGTCGCCGTCCTCGGTGGGCTCGTGCAGCAGCGCCCGCATACCGGGGTGCAGACGGCCGATCGACACCACGTCGTTGACGCACGACGACGGTGAGGTGACCGGGTCCCAGCGGTGCACACTGCACGAGATGGTCAGCTCGGTCGGGCCGTAGAGATTCTCGACCACCGAGCCGGGCGCCGCAGCGCCCCACTCCCGCGCGTCGTGGGCCAGCAGTGGCTCCCCGCAGAACAGGCTCCAGCGCAGGCTCGGCATGCTGCCCGCGGGCAGCCCCCGGGGCCGCCGCCGCAGCAGCGACACCAGGCTCGGCGCGGAGAACCACACCGTGATGCCCTGCTCGGCGACGAACCGCTCCAGCGAGGCGTACGCGGTCGGCGGCACGCTCACCACGGTGCCGCCGCTGCCCCAGCCGGTGAACAGGTCGAACATCGCCAGGTCGAAGGTGAGATCGAAGGTCTGCGAGAACACGTCCCCGCTGTGGAAGCCGTACCGGCCGTGCACGAAGCGCAGATAGGCGTCGACATTGCGGTGCAGCACGGGCACCCCCTTGGGCGTGCCCGTGGAGCCCGAGGTGAACAGGATGTACGCGATGTCGTCGGGCGTCGTCGGCAGCGGCTGCTCCAACGGCTCCCCGACCGGCTCCCCGACGACGGGGACGCCGTCGAGGACCCCGGCCAGCTCCGGCAGCACGGCGGCGCCGCGCTCGTCCACGATCAGCGCGTCCAGACCGGCCGCGGTGATCATCCGGGCGGTGCGGTCGGCGGGGAAGCCGGGGTGCAGCGGCACGACGGCCGCGCCCGCGAACTGCGCGCCCAGCAGACCGGCGTAGGCGGTCACGGTACGGGAGGCCAGCAGGCCGACCCGCCGGGGCCGCCCGCCGGGGACCGCCGCGACGACGGTCCCGGCGAGCGCCCGCGCGGCGGCGTCCAGCCGCGTGTAGTCGACGGCGGTGGAGCCGACGCGCAGCGCCTCGGCCCCGCCGTCGAGCGCCAGGCCGTGCCGGAACCAGTCGGTGAGGGTCCGGCCCGCCGGGACCGCGGCGCCCGCGGTCCCCGGCGGCCGGTCCCCGGCCTCCCGTCGCGGCCCGCCCGGCCGCGACGGCAGGCGCGCGGGTTCAGTGGTGAACAACGGATGCCTCCTGCGGGTGGATGGGCGCGAGGCCCGGAAGCTGCGGGCCCCAGGTGCCGCGCAGCGCCCGGTCGATGTACCGGTGGGTGACCGCGGCCTGCTCCAGCACCGCGAAGTGCCCGCCGGTCAGGGTGTGCGAGGTGAAGCGCCCGGTGGTCTGGTCGCGCCACCCCGCCACGTCTGCGATGCCCGCGCGCGGGTCGTCGGTGGCCGCGAGCGCCGTGATCGGCACGCTCAGCGGAGCCTGCGGCCGGTACTCGTAGGAGTCCCTGACCCCGAAGTCCGCGCGGAACGGCGGCAGGATCATCCGCAGCACCGTCGGGTCGGTCAGCATCCACTCCGGGGTGCCGCCGATCCGCCGCAGCAGCGCCACGACCTCGTCCTGCGTCATCCCCGCCACCGGCGGGTCGCCGTCGTCGGGCGAGCCGGGCGCCGCGCACCCGGAGACGAACAGGTGCACCGGCATCGGCCCGCCGCGGCGCCTGATCTCCCGCACCAGCTCGAAGCCGACCAGCGCCCCGAGGCTGTGCCCGTACACCGCGTACGGCCGCGTCTCCCCCTCCGGGGAGGTGTCGGCCAGCACGGCGTCCGCGAGGTCCGGCACCAGCCGGTCCATCCGGTCGTACGGGGTGTCGCGCAGCCGGGTCTCCCGGCCGGGCGGCTGGACCGGGCGCACCGACACCGGGCCCAGCCTGCCGAACCAGGAACGGTACGCCGAGGCCGAACCCCCGGCGTGCGGCAGGCAGTACAGCCGCACGCCGGCGCAGCCGGGCTGCTCCGCGAAGGGCAGCCACGAGGCGGCGGGCGCCGCCTCCAGCACGGTCGTCATCGCGTCACCTCGACCTCGACATAGCCGGGCAGCGGCTGGATCTGGTCCAGGTCGGCCCCCAGCACCAGCCGGTCGCCCTCCCTGGCCACCTCGCGGAAGCCGCTGAAGGCGTAGGTGATCTGCATCATCCGGTTGCGGCCGGTCTCCACGAAGTCCGCGCGCAGGCCCGCACCGGCCTCCCGCGCCCGCTCCATGATGTGGCTGAGCAGCACCGAGCCGACCCCGCGGGACATCACCCGGCACGACATCAGCATCATGTGGAGCTGCCAGTTCGGGTCGCCGGTCTCCACCAGCGCCAGGCCGATCTTGCCGTACGAGCCGAACCGGTCGGTGAGGGTGGCCACCAGCAGCAGGTGGTCGGGCGACTCGCGCAGCGCGTCCAGCTCGTCGTACGAGTACGTGCGGCCCGTCGAGTTGAGCTGGTTGGTGCGGATGGTCAGTTCCTCCGCGCGCTGGAGGTCCTCGCGGGCCGCCGGGGCGATGGTGAACGTCATGCCCAGGCTGGCCAGGAACTCCTCGTTGGTGCCGACGAAATCGCTCTCGATCTCGTCCCGCGCGAGCTGGCTGTGGTACATCGCCCGGCGCTGCGCCGACTCGTCGGAGACGAACCGCGGCCGGAACTCGATCCGGTTCAGCTCGGTGTCGATGTCGAGCGCGTTGACCCGGGTGACCTCGGGGACGGAGAACTCCATCTCGGCCAGCTCGAAGTCCTGGTCGTCGACGAAGGCGAACGCGTCGAGCCCCAGATTGAGCTTGGCGGAGATCTGCCGGACCGACTCCGACTTGGCGTTCCAGCCGATCCGCGGGTACAGGAACAGGTCCTCAAGGCCCAGTTCGCGCAGCTTCGCCATCGCCGTGTCGTGGTCGTTCTTGCTCGCCACGGAGTGCAGGACGCCCAGCGCGTCCAGCCGGCGGATGTGCTCCACCACGCCGGGGCGCAGGGTGACCTCGCCGTCCTCCAGCAGCACCCCGTCCCACAGCGTGTTGTCCAGGTCCCACACCACGCACTTGATCTTGCCCTGCGCGGGCTTGCGGTACGGACCGTCCGGCGGCGACGCCGGGCCGGTGGCCGGCGCGGTGGCCGGCGGTTGCGTCAGCGTGCTCACAGTGCCCACTCCCGGTATGCCTCGTCAGCGATCGTGATCCGCTGGATCTCGTTGCTGCCCTCGATGATTTCCATGACCTTCGCGTCCCGGTACAGCCGTGCGACCGGGAAGTCGGCGCTCATTCCGTTGGCGCCGTGGATCTGTACGGCCTCCGTGGAGTGCCGGGCCGCCGCGGTGGACGCGAAGTACTTCGCCACCCAGGTGGCCATGATGGTCGCCGGGTCCCCGGCGTCCTTGAGCACACCGGCCTGGTGGCACAGCAGCCTGGCCGCCCGCACGTCGGTGACCATGTCCGACAACTTCGCCCGGATGAGCTGGAGTTCACGGAGCTTGCTGCCACCGACCGTGCGCTGCGCGGTGTAGTACGCCGACGCCTCCAGGCACGCCTGGACGATCCCGACGGAACCGGAGGCGACCGAGAACCGGCCCAGGTCGAGGGTTCCGCTGAGCACCATGCCGGAGGCGAAGGAGCTGGGCCCCAGCAGCGCGTCGGAGTCGAGCCGCACATCGTCGAACTCCAGCTCGGCGATGAGCGAGGCCCGGGTGCCGAGCACGTCCTCCACCGGTATCACCCGCACGCCGGGTGACCGGCGCGGTACGAGCAGGGCGATCACGCTGGACTCGGTGCGGGCGAACACCAGGAACAGGTCCGCCCGTTGGCCACCGGTGATCCACTTCTTGCGGCCGTTGAGCCGCCACCCGCCGTTCTCCTGGACGGCGGTGGTACGGATGCCCGCGGTGTCGCTGCCGCCACCTGCGGGCTCCGACAGGCAGAAGGCGCCGCGCACCGCGCCGGTGGCCAGCGACGGCGCCCACTGCTCGATCTGGGCGGGGCTGCCCCAGCGGAGCAGCGCCCACGACAGCATGGTGTGCACGGTGAGCAGGGACCTGACCGAGGAACATCCCCGGCCCACCTCCTCGTGCACCTGACCGAGCGTCACCAGGTCAAGGTCCTGGCCGCCCAGCGCGGCCGGGTAGAAGGGGGCCCACAGGCCCGCCTCGCCGATCCGCTCCTGCAACTCCTCGGGGACCGCGCCCCGCCGGTCGTACACGTCGGCCACCGGCATGATGTGGGTGTCGACGAACGCGCGTGCCGAGTCCCGGGTGATCCGGGCCCCCGCCGGCGCCGCCGCGAGGGGCGGCGCCGTGGTCAAGCTCGTCATGGTCTGGCTCCTCAGTCGACGGAGACGGGGACGCTCCGGCGGGCGACGAGGTCCGCCATGGCCTCGACGGTGCGGAAGTTGTCGATGCGCAGTTCGTCGTTGGGGATGGTGAGGCCGAAGGTCTTCTCGATGAACATCACCAGCTCCATCGCGAAGAGCGAGTTGATGTAGCCGAGCGAGAAGATGTCCTGGTCGGTGGCGATGCTGGCCTGCGGGAAGCGGGCCTCGATGAAGGAGAGGATGCTGGTCTGGGCGGTGGTGTTCTCGGACATGGTCGTCATCCCTTGTTGTCGTAGGTGTAGAAGCCACGGCCGGTCTTCCGGCCGTGCAGTCCGGCGTCGGTCATCTGCTTGAGCAGCGGGCAGGGCCGGTACTTGCTGTCGGCGTAGTGCTCGTAGAGCACCTCGACGCTGTAGAGGATCGTGTCGACGCCGATCAGGTCGGCGGTCTCCAGCGGACCCATCGGGTGCCCGAAGCACCCGCGGAACACCTCGTCCACCGACTCCGCGGTGGCGACGCCCTCGTGGACGAGGAAGGCGGCCTCGTTGACGGTCAGCATGAGCACCCGGTTGGAGACGAAGCCGGAGGCGTCCTTGACGTCCACCGCCTTCTTGCCCATGCCGCTGAGGAGCTGGCGGGTGACCTCGACGGTCTCCTGCGCGGTGTGGAAGCCGGGGATCAGCTCCACGACCGGCTTGGCCGGCACCGGGTTCATGAAGTGCACCCCGACGACCCGCTCCGGGTGCGTGCCGACCGCGGCGACGCGGGTGATCGGGATCGCGGAGGTGTTGACGATCACGACCGCCTCGGGGGAGAGCACGCGGTCCAGCTCGGCGTGCACCTCGCGCTTGATCTCCCAGTTCTCGGTGACGTTCTCGATCACGAAGTCGGCCTTGGCGAGCGCCTCGACGCCGACGGCGGTGGTGATCCGGCCCAGGATCTCGTCGGGGTCAAGGGCCGGTCCGCCCATCAGGCGGCTGAGCCGGCAGTTGCGGCTGATGGCCGCCTTGGCGTCGGTGAGAATCCGCTCGTCGATGTCGACGAGGACGGTCTCGTAACCGGACTGGGCCAGATTGTGCGCGACTCCGATGCCCATGACCCCGGCACCGACAACTCCTACGACGGTCATGATCTCTCCGATTCCTTGGTGGGTGGTGCTGGCTGTTGTGGGTGTGCTGAACCACGCCTGGGGCGTGGGGTGTCGCGTGGTGCGGAGTGCCGCTGACGCGGGATCAGCTCCTGCGCCGCCGGGCGGCGGTCTTCAGGCCGGACCTGCGCAGTCGCGCCTGCTCCTGGCCGTCGGGCTCCGGGACGGGCGCCGCGTCCGCGGCGGGTCCGTCCACGACCTTGGCGAGGGCCTCGACGGTCGGGGCCTCGTAGAGGATGTGCGGGGGGAGCTCGGCGTCCTGGAAGGCCCGGCGCAGGGCCGCGAGCAGGGCGATGCCGAGCAGTGAGTTGCCGCCGAGTTCGAAGAAGTTGTCACGGGCGCCGACCCGTTCGAGCTTGAGCATGTCGCCCCAGACCTCCGCCAGCCGCTCCTCGACGGGGCCCGAGGGCTCCCGGTAGGGGGTGAGGAGTTCGGGCCGCGGGTGCCGGTCGGCGGAGCCGGAGCCGCCGCCCGCCGGGGCCATGACGGCCTCGACGGTGAAGCCGGTGCTGTAGCTCACCATCGTCGGCAGGTCCTGCGTGGAGACCACGACCCGCGACTCGCCGGAGGCCAGGGCCCGCAGCAGCGAGCGCCAGCCCTCCGCGAAGGTGATGCCGAAGGCTTCCCGGTGCGAGCGGAAGAATGCCTGCAAGCCCTCGTCGTAGCCCGACAGACCGGAGTCCCAGGCGTTCCAGGTCCACTCGCCCCAGTCGACCGACAGGACCCGGCGGCCGGTGGCCGCCTGCCGTGCCGCGTAGCCGTCGAGGTAGGCGTTGCCCGCGCAGTAGTCGACCTGGCCCGGGCCGCCGCCGGTGGCCGCGGTGATCGAGGAGAACAGCACCAGGAAGTCCAGCGCGGTCTCATCAGCGTGGCCGATTCGCAGTGCTTTGTCCAGGGCCTGTACGCCGGCAACTTTGGGCGCGAGAACGAGCTCGGAGTCGTCGGACTGCTTGAACTGGATCAGACCCGTTCCGGGCACGCCCGCGGTGTGCAGGATGCCGTGCAGGGCGCCGAAACGCTCCTGCGCCAGGTCGATGGCGCGCCGGACGTCGGGCGCGCTCGCCACGTCACCCGTGACGATCTCGACCTCCGCGCCCAGCTCCACGATGCCCAGGACACGGCTCACCCTGGCCCGCAGCGCCTCGTCGGCCGCCTCGGTGCCCGCGGCGATGCCCTCCCACCGCTCACGCGGCGGCAGCCCGCGGCGGCCGAAGAGCACCAGCCGGGCGCCGACCTGCCGTGCGAGGTGTTCCGCCATGCCCAGACCGATGCCGCCCAGACCGCCGGTGATCAGATAGACCCCGCGCTCGCGCAGCACCGCCGCGGCGCTCTCGTCGTCCGCCGCCGGGAGCATGTCGTAACCGCACACCCAGCGCCTGCTGCCGCGCAGGGCGACGGCCGCGTCGGTCCGCGGTCGGCGCAGTTCGGCGGCGACGGCGGCGGCCGGGGTGTCCGGCTCGACGTCGAGCAGCCGGGTGGTGACGTTGGGGTACTCCAGCGGCACCACGAGCGTCGGGCCGATGAGCGTGGCGGCGTCGGGCCGTACCTCCGAACCGTCGAGCACCTGGTGGGCGCCCGCGGTGACCATGTCCAACTGCCAGTCGCCCGAGCCCAGTTCACCGGCCGCACGGGCCAGTGCCACCAGGGTGTGCAGACCGAACGCGATCGACTCGTCGTCGGGCCGCTCCGCGAGCGTCCACAGATGGACCACCCGTTCCAGCGCGAGCCCGCGCTTGCGCAAGTCGCGCAGGACCGCCTGGGCGTCGCCCGAGTGACCCGGCCGTACGGTGTAGCCGGTCGCCGGGTCGGCGCTCCAGCCGCCGCCGGGACGGACCGCGGTCACGGTCGCGCCGTCGGCCGCCGCCGCGCGCACCAACTCGTCGAGCACACCGTCGGCCTCCGACCCGTCGGCGTAGACCAGCCAGCTCGCGGGCTGCGCGCCCGCCGTCGCCGGGGAAGCGGTCTGCCGCCACACCGGCTGCCAGACCCACTGCTCCTCCGGCAGCTTCGGGACCCGGTCGATGTCCTCGAAGCTGGCGGGCACACCCGGTGTGCCCGGCGCCGTCGCAGCCGCGGGCGCGGCCGGCTTGGCGCCGATCAGCGGGGTCTGCTCTATCCAGTAGCGCTGCCGCTGGAAGGGGTACGTGGGCAGCGGCACCCTGCCGGGCGCGAAGCCCCGGTGCAGCTCGGCGGTCCGCTCGGCGCGGCCGTGGTAGGCCGCCCAGTCCAGGTCCACACCGGTCAGCCACAGCCGCGACAGGGCCTCGGTCAGGACCCGGTCGGCCGGACGCGGATCGCTCTGCGCGGGCAGCGTCGCGGTGATCGTCGCCCAGCGCTGCGGAGCGCAGCCCGCGCCGCGCACCATCGTGCCCAGCGACTGTCCGGGACCGATCTCCACCATCGCCAGCTCGGGATCGGCCAGCAGCGTCTCGACGGCCGCCGCGAACTGCACGGGACGGCACATGTGCTCCGCCCAGTAGGCGGGGTCCCGCACCAGCCGGGCGTCGGCGACACCGCCGGTGACGTTCGACAGGTACGGCAGCCGCGGCGGGTTGAGCCGGATGTTCTCCGCGACCCACGAGGTCAGCTCGTCCGCGAGCGGGGCGAGCATCCGGGAGTGGAAGGCGTGCGTGGTGCGCAGCCCCCGGCTGGGGACGCCGTCGCGCTCCAGGTCGGCGGCGAGGCCGGCCAGCGCGTCGGCGGGACCGGCGACCACCACGGTCTGCGGGCCGTTGACCGCGGCGATGTCCAGGCCGCGCGCCTGAAGTCCGTAGCGGTCGCGCAGGTCGTCGGGCCCGAGCGGCACCGCGGCCATGGAACCCGTCTCGACCCCGGAGATCAGCCGGGCCCGGTGCACCACCAGCGCCAGCGCGTCCTCCAGCGACAGCACCCCGGCCAGGCAGGCCGCGACGTACTCGCCGAGGCTGTAGCCGAGCATCAGCGACGGCTGCACGCCCCACACCATCAGCGTCGAGGCCAGCGCGTAGTCCACCGCGAACAGCAGCGGCTGGACGATCTCGGTGCGCTCCAGCTCCGCCTCCCGGTCGTCGGCCGCGCCGGTCGCCCGGCCCAGCAGCGCCGCCAGGTCCATGCCGCCGCCGGGACGGTCCCCGGTCAGCAGCCCCATCAGGTCGGTGTCCGGCAGGTGCGCGGCCAACAGGCCCAGGCAGTGGTCGAGTTCGGCGCGGAAGACCGGCTCGTGCCGGTAGAGGTCGCCGACCAGACCCGGATACTGCTCGCCGACCCCGGCGAAGAGGAAGGCCACCGGGCGGCCGTGCGCGGTCTCCACCCGCGCCGACAGCGGCGCGTCCTCGTCCGTACCGGCCAGCGAGGCCACGGCCTGCTCACCGCTGGAGACCACGGTGGCGCGGCGGTGCTCGAAGGTCTTGCGGCCGACCTGGAGGGTGTAGGCGACATCGGCGACGCTCGCCCCCGAGGTCGCGGCCAGGTGCTCGGCGAGGTTGCTCACGGCCTGGTCGGCGGCGTCGGAGGTTCGGGCCGAGACCGGCAGGAAGTGGTGCCGCCTGCCGCCCTGCGGGGTGTCGGGGCCGGCCCTGCGGGCCGGCGGCTCTTCGACGACGACGTGCACGTTGGTGCCTCCCATGCCCAGCGAGTTGAGTCCGGCGATCCGCGGCCTGCCGTCCTCGGCCGGCCACTCGGTCAGCCGGGTGTTGACGTAGAAGGGGCTGTCGGCGAAGTCGATCTGCGGGTTGGGGGCGGTGAAGTGCAAGGTCGCGGGGACCATCCGCTCGCGGACGGTGAGGACCGTCTTGATCAGGCCCGCGGTGCCCGAAGCGTGGTTGAGGTGACCGATGTTGGTCTTCACCGCGCCGATCGGGATGCTGCCGGGGCCGCCCGCCGTGCCGAACGCCCGGCTCAGCGCGGTGACTTCGATCGGGTCGCCGATCGGGGTGGCCGTGCCGTGCGCCTCGATGTAGCCGAAGTCCTCCGGCCTCACCCGTGCGTCGGCCATCGCGTCCTGCACCACACGGGCCTGCCCGGCGACGCTGGGCGCGGTGTAACCGACCTTCAGGGCGCCGTCGTTGTTGATCGCCGAGCCGCGGATGACCGCGTGCACGGTGTCGCCGTCGCGCAGCGCGTCCGAGAGCCGCTTGAGGACCACGACGGTCGCGCCGTCACCGAACATCGAACCGCTGGCCTGCGCGTCGAAGGTCCGCACATGGCCGTCGTGCGACTCCATGCCGCCCTGCTGGCGGCGGTGGCCGACCCGGTCCGGCACGCTGATGGACACACCGCCCGCCAGCGCCATCTCGCACTCGCCGCCGCGCAGGCTCTGCACCGCCAGGTGCACACCGACCAGCGACGTCGAGCAGAAGGTCTGCACCGCGACGCTCGGTCCGCGCAGGTCGAACAGGTAGGAGACGGACGTGGTCAGCGCGTCCTTGTCGTTGCTCATGATGATCTCGTACGGGCTGATGTCGCCCGCGGCGAGCTGCGAGGTCATCCCGAACAGATACGTGGACAGGTTGGAGCCGCCGAAGACGCCGATCCGGTCGCGGTACGCCTCGTTGGCGTACCCCGCGTGCTCCAGACCCTCCCAGCAGACCTCAAGGAAGAGCCGCTGCTGCGGGTCGGTGAGCGCCGCCATCCGCGGGCTCATCCCGAAGAATCCGGCGTCGAAGCCGCTGATGTCGTCCAGCACGGCGCGCGCGGGCACGTACTCCGGGTCCTGGACCATGTCCGGGTCGACGCCCGCCTCGATCAGCTCCTCAGGGGTGAAGAAGCGGATCGACTCCACGCCCTCGCACAGATTCCGCCAGAAGCCGGCCACATCGCCCGCGCCGGGGAAGCGGCCCGCCATGCCGACGATGGCGATCCGCCGGTCGAGTTCGGTGCTCTCCGGTTCGGTGTCCTCGGCGCGCTCGGTGTGCTGGGTGACCGCGCTGACGGCCGGGGTCGCGGCCACGGCCGGACGCGGCGCCGGAGCGGCGACGGGTACGGGCGCGGGGGCGGGCCGGGGCGCGGGGACGACGGTCGCCGCGGGGGTACGGGGCGCCGCCGGGGCGCGGACCGGTGCCGGGCTCGGCCCCCCGGCGGCCTTGGGCTTCTGCTCGTCCAGGACGGCCGCCAGCCGGTGCACGGTCGGCGCCTCGAAGAGCGTGACCGTCGGCACCGTCACACCGAAGCGCGACTTCACGGTGGCCAGCATCTGGAGGGCGAAGAGCGAACTGCCGCCCAGGTCGAAGAAGTTGTCACGGGTACCGACCGGGTCGACACCGAGGGTGTCGGTCCACAGCGCGCACAGCTCGCGCTCCGTGGCGGTCAGCGGCGCCGTGTACGGCTGCGGCAGGTCGGGCCGCGGGAAGGACGCCACAGGGGACGTGCTCCCGGCGCCCGCCGGGACCGCCTGCGGACGGCTCGGGAGCCGGCCCGCCAGACCGCCGGCCACCACGACCACCGCGGGCAGCGGCTGCGTCACCGCGCGGTCGAGTGCGGTCAGCGACTGCTCGGCGGTCATCGCGTGCGCGGCCATCGAGGCGCCGGTCCTGGCGTCGACCTTGGCCAGCGTCGGCGCCCAGGTGTCCCAGGCGGCCGAGGTCCAGCGGGTCTGCGCGGTGCCGTCGTCCGGGCCCGCTCCTGCGAGCGCGGCCAGCGCGGCGTTGGCCGCCGCGTAGCTGCCGAAGGCCAGTCCGCCCAGGTGCGCGGAGGTCGAGGAGAACAGCAGGCCCCAACGCGGCGCGCGGTCCCCGGCGAGCCCGCCGACGGCGTCGCGCAGCACGCGAGCGCCCTCGTACTTGGCCGCGAAGTGCCGTGCGACGGTGCTCTCCTGGAGCGCGCCCAGCGGCAGGAAGGTGTCCTCCGAGGTGTCGGCCGCCGCGTGCACCAGGCCGTCGAAGCGCTCCGCGCCGAACAGGGCGCGTACGGCGTCGGGGTCGGTGACGTCCAGCGCGGGCGCCTCGACGTCCGCGCCGAGCGCGCGCAGCCGGACGACCGCCTGGCGGCGCGGGTCCGCCGGGTCGGCGGGCAGTCCGGTACGGCTGGCGAGCACGACGCGCCCGGCGCCGCCGCGGATCAGGTGCTCCGCGACCATCAGGCCCACGTCGCCCAGGCCGCCGGTGACGAGGTAGCTCTCGCCGGGCAGGACCACGGGCAGTTCGTCGGTGTGCGCCTTGGGCGCGTCGATCGGGCGGTACCGCGGGGTGAGGCGGCTGCCCGCGCGGAAGGCGGTGAGCACCGGCCCCTCGGCGGCGGCCAGTTCGGCGGCGAGCAGGGCGGCGGAGGCCGCGGTGTCGGCCGCGGGGTCCAGGTCGACGCCGCGGGCGTCGAGGCCCGGGTACTCCTGGCCCGCGACGACCGGCAGGACGGCGACCGCGGCCTGCGCCGGGAGGCTCCGCTCGGCGGTCGTGACGCTCTGGCCGCCGCGGGTGACCACGACGACACCGCCGGTCCCGGCCCGGTCGCCCCACGCCGACACGGCGCGGGAGACGTCGAGGACGGCCCGGGCCGGGTCCGCGTCGGGCCCATCCGCGTCCAGCGCGGACAGCACGACCACGGTCAGCGGCCCGTCGCCGGGCACCTCGGCGGTGTCGGGCGCGTCCGTCGGCCGTACGGTGACGGCCTCGGCGCCCGCGCCGCGCAGCCGCTCGGCCAGCGCGTCGCCGACCCCGGAGGCGTCGGCGTACAGCAGGAACCGGCCGGTGGCCGTACCCGTGCCGCCGTTCGCGTCCGGGCTCCACACCCGGCTCATGACCTGTACGTGCTCCTCGGCGCCGGAGTCGGCGGACTCCGTTGCCGCGGAGGGGAGTTCGGGCTTGGCGGCGGCGGGCGCGTCGATCCAGTAGCGGGAGCGCTGGAAGGGGTATCCGGGCAGCTTCGTGCGCAGGACGTCACGGCCGTGCTGGTAGCCGGACCAGTCGATGTCGACGCCGGTCAGCCACAGGCGGCCCACGGCCTCGGTGAGGACCGTGCCCGCCTCGCGCGGGTCGTCGTCGCCGGGCAGCGCGGGGATCAGCAGGTCCGCGTGCCCTTCGGTGAGGGCGCGGTGGGCGCCGAGGGCGCCGTCGCCGATCTCCAGCAGGGCGTGGTTCCCGGACTCCAGCAGCGCGCCGAGCGCGGTGCCGGGGTCGGCGGGCGGGCCCGTGAGGGCCGCGGTCCAGTGCGCGGGGTCGGTGGCCTCGGCCGCCGTCAGCCGGCCGCCGGTCGCGGCGGAGTACAGGACGGTTGCGGGCTCGCCGAAGGTGATGTGGCCCGCCGCCCAGTCGGTCAGCGGCTGTCCCTCGGTCTCCGTGCGGCGGTGCAGCAGCGCGAAGGCGTCCTTGAGGGAGAAGACCCCGGCCAGGCACCCGGCGACGTACTCGCCGACGCCGTGCCCGAGGAGGGCGTCCGGCTGGATGCCCCAGGAGCGCAGGAGCGTGCCGAGCGCGTATCCGAAGGCGAAGGCGCGGTGCCCGTGCTGGTCGTGGCCGCTGGTGCGGTCGGGGGAGAGCAGTCCGGCCAGCGGGGCGCCGCCGACGGCCTGGGCGGCGGCGCGGCACTCGTCGAGCGCGGTACGGAACGCCGGTTCCGCGTCGTAGAGTTCGGCCGCCGCGGCGGGGTACGGCTCCGCGGCGCCGGTCAGCAGGAAGGCGACCGGCCGGGAGGCGGTGCCGTCGGCGCGGCCGAGGGCGGACCCGGCGCGCAGCTCGCGCGCCGCGCCGCTCAGCGAGTCCGCGACCAGGGCGCGCCGGTGGCTGAAGAGCCGGCGGCCGCTCTGGAGGGTGTAGGCGACGTCGGAGATGCCCGCGCCGACCGTGGTGTCCGCGTCGTCCATGGTGTCCAGGTGCGCGGCGAGATTGGCGGTGGCCTCGTCGGCGGCGGCCTCGGTGCGGGCGGACCACACCAGCAGTTCGCTGCGGCGGCCCGAGCCGGTGCTGCGGGCGGCGACCGGCGGGGCCTCCTCCAGGATCACGTGGGCGTTGGTGCCGCCGATGCCGAAGGCGCTGACCCCGGCGCGGCGCGGACGGTCGCCGCGCGGCCACGGGTGCCGCTCGGTGAGGACCGTCAACCGCGCGTCGCCCGACTCCAGTTGGGGATTGGGCGCGGTGTAGTTGCGGGTCGCGGGGATCTCGCCGTGGTGCAGCGACAGGGCGGTCTTGATCAGACCGGTCACACCGGCCGCGCGGTCCAGGTGGCCGAGGTTGGTCTTGACCGAACCGATCATGACCTCCTTGCCGTCGAACACCTGCTGGAGCGCGGCGAGTTCGGCGGCGTCGCCGAGCGCGGTGCCGGTGCCGTGCGCCTCGATGTAGTCGATGTCCTCGGGCTCGAGACCGGTCGCGGCGAGCGCCTCGGCGATCACCTCGGCCTGGCCGCTGACGCCCGGCGCGGTGAAGCCGACCTTGCGGCCCGCGTCGTTGTTGACGGCCCAGCCGCGGATCACCGCGTACACCTGGTCGCCGTCGGCGAGCGCGTCGACCAGGCGGCGCAGCGCGACCACGCCGACGCCGTTGCCGACCAGGCTGCCCCGGCCGGAGGCGTCGAAGGCGCGGCACTCGCCGTCGGGCGAGCTGATGCCGCCCGGCTGGTAGAGGTAGCCGGTGTCGTCCGGGACCGCGATGGCGGCGCCGCCCGCGAGGGCCAGGTCGCACTCGAAGCCGGCCAGGCTGGTGGCCGCGGCGCAGACCGCGACCAGGGACGTCGAGCAGTAGCTCTGGATGCCGTACGCGGGCCCTGACAGGCCCAGCGTGTGGGCGACGCGCAGGGTCAGCGAGTCCTTGTCGTTGGCCAGGCCCACGGTCAGCTCGCCGACGCTGCGGCCGATCCCGGACGGGGCGACGTTACGCGTCAGATAGGTGCTGATCGCGCAGCCCGCGAAGACACCGATCGAGCCGTCGAAGCTCGCCGGGTCGCAGCCCGCGTCCTCCAGCGCGTGCCAACTGTGCTCCAGGAAGAGCCGGTGCTGCGGGTCGAGGATCTGCGCCTCCTTCGGGTTGATCCCGAAGAAGTCGGCGTCGAAGCGGTCGATCCCGTCGATCACCGCGCCCGCCTTCACATACGCGGGGTCGTCGATCAGTTCGTCGGGCACGCCCGCGGCGCGCAGTTGGTCGTCGGTGAAGCGGGTGATGCCCGAGCGGCCGTCGCGGAGCGCCGACCACAGCTCCGTGGCATCGGTGGCGCCGGGGAAGCGCCCGGCGAGGCCGACGATGGCGATGTCCATCGGTGACACCTCGGTGGGTATGCGCGGCATGAATCCGTCCTCCTAGTTCCGGGTGATGGAAGGCTGGGCACCGCGGGCGCGGCGCCGTCTCTCGCCCCGGGCGAGGCCGGAGTCGCGTGCTGTGGTGGTGGCGGTCCCGGCGGGACCGCCGTCGAGCGCCGCCGCGAAGGCGGCGACGGTCGGGTGCTCGAACAGGACGGCCGGGGCGATCCTGCGGTCGAGCCGCTTCTCGATGTCGGCGACCATGGACATCCCGACCAGGGAGTTGCCGCCCAGGTCGAAGAACGGGTCGTGGACGCCGATGCCGTCGATGCCGAGGTGCCGGCCCCAGCTGTCGGCGATGACCGTCTCCAACTCGGTGCGCGGGGCCGCGTATTCGGTACGCAGCAACGGCCGGGGGAAGCGCGGCCGTTCGCTGTCGGCGGGGGCGCCGGCCGCGACGAGCGCGTCCAGGTCGGTCAGCGCCGCCCACTCGCGCAGCCCCTCGGCCATCGGCATCCGCACCGCCAGCAGGCTGCCGCGGGCGGCGCCCGCCAGCCTGCCCAGCAGCGCGTTGCCGCCGGACTCGGAGAAGCCGTAGCGGGCGCGGTGCTCGCGGACCCGGTCGGCCAGCGCGCCGCCGGACGCCTCGGCCTGCCAGTCGTCGTGCTGCCACGGGCCCCAGGCCACGCTCAGCACCTTGGTGGTGGCCGCGGCGGCGTCGGCCAGCGCCGCGCCGTACGCGTCCAGGACGGTGTTGGCGGCGCTGTAGTCGCCCTCGCCCAGGCCGCCGAAGACGCTGACCGCCGAGGAGTACAGGACCAGCAGCTCCGGCCGGTCGGCCTCCGGGGTGCCGGGGCCGACGAGTTCGGCGAGCGGGCCCATGGCGAGCACCTTCGGCGCGAGCACCGTACGGGCCGTGCCGGGCGTCAGGCGGACGGCCATGCCGCCCGCGGGGACGCCCGCCGCGTGCAGGACGCCGGTCAGCGTTCCGAACCGCTCCCGGCAGTCGCGCAGCGCGCGCCGCAGGTCCTCCGGTACGCCGACGTCGGCGGTGAGCAGCAGCACCTCGGCGCCTGACGCTTCCAACGCGGCGATGTCGCGCAGGCTTTGGGCGGCCCGCCCCTCGGGGTCGGCGGCAGCCGCGGCGTTCAGATCGGTCCTGCCGACCAGGGCCAGCCGCCGGGCCCCGGAGCGTACGAGTTCCCGTGCGAGCCCGAGGCCGAGACCGCGGGTGCCGCCGGTGACCAGATACGCGCCGTCGGGGCGTACGGGGAAGCCGGTCGCGCCGTCGGCCGCGGGGAGCGGCACCAGGCGCCAGTCCTTGAGCAGGCGGCGTCCCGCGCGCCAGGCGATCAGCGCGGGGGTGGCGGCCGGGTCCTCGTGCTGCCAGGCGCGGTGGCCGATCTCCTCCGCGAGGTGGGCGGCGCAGGTATCAGCGGGCGCCGACGGGTCCAGGTCGACGCCGCGCCAGGCCGTACCCGGCTGCTCGGCGTGGGCGATCCGCGCGAAGCCGTGGGCCAGCGCCCGGTCAGGCGCCGTGCAGTCGCCGCCGTGCACCTGGGCGGCCCCCGCGGTCACGGTCAGCAGCTTCACGCCGCGTTCGGCCGCCGCCGAGGCGAGCGACTGGACGGTGAGCAGCAGGCTGTCGAAGCCCAGCCGGACCGCCCTGACCAGCTCGGCGTCCTCGGCGAACAGCGGGGTGCGGGCCGGGTCGCGCAGGCTCCACAGGTGGGCGACGCGCAGCGGTCCCGCGGTCCCGGCCAGCGCTTCCGCGACGACCCTGCGGTAGTGCTCGGGGTCGGCGGGGTCGATGACGACCCGCCGTCCGTCGCGCCGCCAGGCGCCGCCGGGCACGACCTCGGTGACGGGTGCGCCGCAGGCCGCGGCCAGCTCGGCCAGCCGGGTCCCGACACCGTCGCCGTCGGCGAACACCACCAGGGGCGCGGCCGGTTCCACGGCGGTCGGCGCGGGCAGGGTGACGTCCTGCTGCCACGCGGGGGCGTAGCAGAAGTCGTCGGGCCGGACGGCGCCGCCGGTGGAGCCGGTGCCGGTCGCGGCGGCCGTCCCCGTGCCCGTGCGCGGCCAGTAGCGGGTCCGCTGGAAGGGGTAGGCGGGCAGTTCCGTGAGCGTGCCGGGGCGTGCGCCGCGCAGCGACGTCCAGTCGAGGTCGGCGCCCAGCTCCCAGAGCCGGCCGAAGGTCTCCAGCAGCCGGGAGCGGCCGTCGGTGGGGCCGCCCGCCGCCCACTGCGCGGGGACGGTGCCGAGCACGGTGGGGTTGGCGCCGCTGCGGTCGTTCTGCCGGAGCAGGCCGCCCAGGGTCTGGCCGGGGCCCAGCTCCACATAGCCGTCCACGCCCAGATCCGCGCAGGCCGCCAGACCGTCGGCGAACCGCACGGGGCTGGTCAGGTGGTCGGCCCAGTAGCCGGGGTCGGTGGCCTGCTCGGCGGTCAGCGGCGCGCCGGTGACGTTGGAGACGACCGGGATGCGCGGCTCGTGCCGGGGCACCGCGGCCACGGCCTTGGCCAGCTCCGCGCGGGCCGGGGCGAGCAGCGCCGAGTGGAAGGGGTGCGCGGAGCGCAACTGCCGTGCCGCCAGGCCCTGTTCGGCCAGGTGGGCGGCGGCGGTCGCCACGGCGTCCGGCGCTCCGCTGACCACGGTCATGGCCGGGCCGTTGACGGCGGCGATGTCCACCGCCGCGCCGCACGCGGCCAGTTCGGCGCGCACCCGGTCGGCGTCGGCGGCGACCGCCAGCATCCGGCCCTCGGGCGCCGCCTCGATCAGCCGGGCGCGCCGCGCCACCAGCCACAGGGCGTCGGGCAGTTCGAAGACACCGGCCAGGGTCGCGGCCACGTACTCGCCGAGGCTGTAGCCGATCAGCAGGTCGGGCGTGACGCCGTGCGTGGCCAGCAGCCTGGCCAGCGCGTACTCGACGGTGAACAGCGACAGGTGCGCGATCTCCGCGTGGCTGTCCGGGTCGTCCGCCAGGTCGGCCCCGCTGCCGGGCCTGGCCAGAAAGCCCGCCCCCGCGTCGGCCGGCGCCTGCGCGGGCTCACCGAGCAGCGTGTCCCGCAGGTCGATGCCGCAGCGCTCCTCGGCGACGGCCAGGCACGTCTCGACGGCCTCGGCGAACGCCGGTTCCGTACGGTGCAGATCGCGCGCCATGCCCCGGTAGTGGTCGCCCGTGCCCGGCAGCAGATACGCCAGCTTGGGGCGGCCCTTGACCGTACGGACCCCGGTGGCCCGCGCCGCGGTCGCCAGCGCGGCGGCAGCGTCCTCGGGGTCGGCGGCCACCACCGCGCGCCTGAACTCCAGCGCCGCGCGGCCGCTTTGCAGCGTGTACGCCAGGTCGTCGAGGCCGGTGCGTCCGGCGACCGAGGCCAGCGCGTCCAGCCGCGCCGTCAGCGCGTCGTCGTCGGCGGCGGAGACGGGCAGCAGTTCGGCCCTGCCGGGCGCCGGGGCGGCTTCGACGGAACCTCCGTCGGCCGAGGTGCCTCCCGTGGTGGCGAGACCGGCGCGGACCGGGCCGCCGACGCCCGCCGCCGTGCCCGTCCCGGCCGCCGCGGGCGACGGCGCCGCCAGGACGACATGGGCGTTGGTGCCGCACCAGCCGAAGGAGCTGACGCCCACGAGCTGCGGCGACGCCTCGTCGGTCGGGAGGGGGCGGGACTCGGAGGCCGGGCGGACGGCGCCCGCGGCGAGGGCGGTCTCCGAGGGCTCGGTCATGTTCAGATTCGGCGGCACCGTGCGGTGCTTGACGGCCAGGACGGCCTTGATGAGACCGGCCATCCCGGCCGCGGCCTGGGTGTGGCCGATGTTGGTCTTCACCGCGCCCACGTGCAGCGGCCGTTCCTCGCTGCGGCGCCCGAACACATCGGTGAGCGCGCCCAGTTCGATGGCGTCGCCGAGCTTGGTGCCGGAGCCGTGCGCCTCGACGTACGCGATGTCGTCGGGGGTCGCCCCGGCAGCGGACACCGCGCGGCGGATGACGTCGGCCTGGGCGCTGCGGCTGGGCGCGGTCAGGCCGTTGCTGCGGCCGTCCTGGTTGACGGCCGTGCCGCGGATGACCGCGTGCACCCGGTGGCCGCGCCGTACCGCGTCGGAGAGCCGCTCCAGGACGACCACCCCGGCGCCCTCGCCCAGCACATAGCCGTCGGCGCGGGCGTCGAAGGTCTTGCACAGGCCGTCGGGGGACAGCATCGAGGTGGAGCAGGCGTTGACGTACATGTCGGTGTGCATCAGCAGGAAGGCGCCGCCCGCCACCGCGAGGTCGCACTCGCCGCGGCGCAGCGCCGTACCGGCGAGGTGGACGGCCACCAGCGAGGACGAGCAGGCGGTGTCCAGGGTCAGCGCGGGGCCGCGCAGGTCGTAGTGGTACGCGAGCCGGCCCGCGACGACGCTGGCGGAACCGCCCTGGCCGCCGTACGGGTCGTGCAGCACGCCCAGACCTTCCTCGGCCTGCTCCAGGCGCAGGTACTGGAGGACGTCGGAGAAGCCGATCATCACTCCGGTACGGCTGCCCGCCAGGCTCGGCGGCGGCGTACCGGAGTCCTCCAGCGCCTCCCAGGTCAGCTCCATGAGCAGCCGCTGCTGCGGGTCCATCCGCAGCGCCTCCTGCGGGGAGCTGCCGAAGAACCGGGCGTCCCAGCCCGCCACGTCGTCGAGGAAGGCGCCGCGGGTGGTGTAGACCCCGTCGTTCTCGACGTGCGGGGCGAGGTCGAACCGGCCGCCCGGCACCTCGTCGAGGACCGCGGACCTGCCCTGGTCGAGCAGGTCCCAGTAGGCGTCGACGGAACCGGCGCCGGGGAAGCGGCACGACATGCCGACGACTGCGATCGGCTCGTGCGTCTGTGCCTGGGCCTCGGCCAGCTTGCGCCTGGCGTCACCCAGGTCGACCGTGGCCTTCTTCAGGTATTCGCGGAGTCTGTCCTCGCCTGCCATCTTCCTGCCCTCTGCCGATTCGTGGTGTGGTGACGGACTGCCCGGTGCCGGGAGCCGGTGGTGCCGGTGATGTGCGCCGGCGATGTGCCGGGGGAGTGCCGGTGGGAGTGCCGGGGAGTCGCTGTACCTCGGTGGCCGGGCCGTGCGCCCGGCGCGGGATTACGCCTGGGCGTCGATGAAGGCGAAGATCTCCTCGTCGGAGGCCTCGTCGAGCACCGCGGTGGGGGAGTCCATCGGGACTCCGAGTCGGTTGAGGGCGTCCTGCAGGGCCACGACCATGCGGTCCCGCAGCGCGGGTGCGGACGAGCTGAGTTCGCCGGTGATCCGGGCGAGGGCTTCTTCCATGGTGGTCACGTCATCCTTCGGGGCCGGGACCAGCGCGATGGCCAGGTGCTCCGCCAGGGCGCCGATGGTCGGGTGATCGAAGACGAGCGTCGGGGCCAGGTCGAGACCGGAGTCCGTCTGGAGCCGATTGCGCAGTTCGACCGCCGTCAGCGAGTCGAATCCGAGGTCGATGAAGGGCAGGTCGGGGTCGAGCGCTTCGGGCGCTCCATGGGCCAGTACCGCGGCCACGTGGTGGCGTACGGCGGTGTCGACCGCGGACTTCGCGGCGTCACCGGTGAGTCCTTCGAGCTTCTTGGCCAGGCCGCCCGCGGCGTTGGCGCCGGACTGCCGGGCGCCGCCGCCTTCCGCGGTCCGCCGCCCCGCGCGGACCAGGCCGCGCAGGATCTGCGGAATCCGCTCGCCGCTGTCCTGCGCGCCGCGCAGGCCGCTCAGGCTCCAGCGGGAGGCCACGACCGCGGCCTCGACATCGGGGTCGGTCAGCACCGTGTCCAGCAGCCCGAGGCCCTGCCGCTCGTCGAGCGGCGCGACCCCGATCCTGGCCAGCCGCGCCTCGTCGGCCGCGGTCAGCGTCGAGCCCATGCCCGCCGTCGACCACAGGCCCCAGGCCACCGAGACCGCGGGCAGACCCGCCGCCCTGCGGTGGACGGCCAGCGCGTCCAGGAAGGTGTTGGCGGCTCCGTACGTGGTCTGCCCGGCGTTGCCGAGCACGCCCGCGACGGAGGAGAACAGGACGAAGGCGGCCAGCGGCAGGTCCGCGGTCAGCTCGTGCAGCAGCCAGGCCGCGTCCGCCTTCGGCCGCAGCACGTCCGCCAGGCGCTGCGGCGACTGGCCCGCGAGCAGCCCGTCGTCCAGGACACCGGCCGCGTGCAGCACACCGGTCAGCGGGTGCTCCGGCGGCACCGAGGCCAGCAGCGCGGACAGCTCGCCGCGGTCGGCGGCGTCGCACGCCTCGATCCGTACGGTGGCGCCGGGCCCGGCGGCCTCGGTCAGCTCGTCGGCCAGCTCCCGCGCCCCGGGGGCCGCGAGACCGCGCCGCGAGGTCAGCAACAGGTGCCGTACGCCGAAGCGTTCGACCAGCCGCCGGGCGACCAGCGCGCCGAGCGCCCCGGTGCCGCCGGTGACCAGGACCGTGCCGTCGCCGAAGGCCGGCTCGACGGCGGGTGCGGGCACCCGGCGGGCGACCCGCGGCAGCAGCGTACGGCCGTCCTCCAGCAGCACCTGCGGCTCGTCGGCCTCGGCCGCGGCGGCGAGCAGCGCCACCGCCCTGCCGGGACCCGCGAGGGCCGCGCTGATGCCGCCGCGGGCGCCCACCAGCAGGAACCGGCCGGGGTGTTCGGCCTGCGCCGCCCGCACCAGGCCCCAAACCCCTGCCGTGCGCAGCGAGTCGGGGTCGGTGGCGATCACCAGCCGGGAGGCGGCGAAGGCCGCGTCGTCGGCCCACCGCTGGAGCAGGCCGAGCACCTGGCCGGTCAACTCGCTGACGCTCTGCGGGAGTTCGGCGCCCTCGGCGGTGTCCAGTGCCTCGGTGTCGAGCAGGACGTAGTCGGGCCGGACGCCGGACGCGGCGAGCGCGTCGGGGCCGGTGTGGAAGGGGAGCGCGGCGACCGGGGTGCCGAGCGCGGCCCAACTGCCGGGGCTCACCGCGGGAAGCGTCGTCTCGGTCCACTCCAGGCCGTAGTAGCCCTCGGGCGAGGCCGCGCTTCCGGCGAGCGCCCGCATGGCCGCGGCCGGCACCGCCCTGACCCGCATGTCGCGGGCGTCCAGGACCAGTCCGCCGTTCTCGTCCGCCGCGGTCAGCGACAACTGGTCGGCGCCCTCGGTCACGATCCTGACCCGCAGGGCGGACGCGCCGACCGCGGTCAGCCGCACCCCGCGGAAGACGAACGGCAGCCGCAGCTCGTCCCCTTCGCCCTCGGCGGCGTACGGGTGGAAGGCCGAGTCGAGCAGCACCGGGTGAAGGCCGAAGCCGTCGTTCTCCGCGCCCTCGGGCACCTCGACCTCGGCGAACAGCTCACCGTCGGTGCGCCAGGCGCCGCGCAGCCCGCGGAAGGCCGGGCCGTAGCCGTAGCCGCGCTCCGTCAGCCGCTCGTAGACCGCGTCCAGGTCGACCGGTGCGGCCCCCTGCGGCGGCCACGTGGCGGCCCACGCGCAGCCGTCGGGCTCCGCGGGGCCCGCGGCCAGGCTGCCCGACGCGTGCCGGGTCCAGCTCTCCTCGCCGCCGCGCCGGGCGTGCACCCCGACGGAGCCGTCGCCGCCGATGGCGACCTGGAGGTCGAGCGACCCGGTCACCGGCAGCGGCATCGGCGCCTCGAACGTCAGCTCCTCGACCCGGTCGTAACCGGCCTGCGCCGCCGCCTCGACGACCATGTCGAGCAGGGCGGTGCCGGGCACGATCGCCGCGCCGCCCACGGAGTGGTCGGCCAGCCAGGGCAGGTCGTCCGCGGTCAGCCTGCCGGTGGCGACCAGTCCGCCGTCGGCGACGGCGACCGCCGCGCCCAGCAGCGGGTGCCGCAGCTCGGTCAGGCCGAGCGCGTCGGCGTCGCCGCGCGGCGGGGTCCGCAGCAGCCAGTAGCGCGTGTGGTCGAAGGCGTACGTGGGCAGTTCGACGGGCTGTCCGCCGGGCGCGGCGGCGCTCCAGTCGGCGGACGCGCCGGCCGCGTACGCCTCGGCGAGCGCGGTCAGCAGCCCCTCGGGCTCGGCCAGCGTGCGCCGGGACACGGCGGTCACCACGGCCTTGGCGTCCGGCAGGCAGGCGCGGACCATTCCGGAGAGCACCGGGCGCGGCCCGATCTCCAGATAGACGTCTGTGCCCGCCGCGTCCAGCCGCGCGGTCATGTCGGCGAAGCCCACGGCCTGGCGGACCTGGTCGGTCCAGTAGCCGGGGTCGGTCCAGCTCCGGTCCGCGCCGAGGTTGACGGCGCTGTCCAGCGTCGGCTGACGGAAGGTCAGCGCGGCCAGTTCGGCGCCGAAGGCGTCGAGCATCGGCTCCATCAGCGGCGAGTGGAAGGCGTGGCTGACGGTGAGGCGCTTGGTGCGGCGGCCCTGCTCCGCCCAGTGGGCGGCGACGGCGGCGCAGGTCTCCTCGTCACCGGAGACCACCACGTCCGCGGGGCTGTTGACGGCGGCGACCTGCGCCAGGCTCTCCTTGCCCGCCAGCGTGACGGCGACTTCCCGCGCCGTGGCGGAGATCGCGAACATCGCGCCGCCGGAGGGGAGTTGCTGCATCAGCCGGGCGCGGGCGGTGATCATCCGGGCCGCGTCGGCCAGGTCCCAGACACCGGCCACATGGGCGGCGGCGATCTCGCCGACGCTGTGCCCGGCGACCTTGTCGGGGACCAGACCGAGCGAGCCGAGCAGCCGGAAGGCGGCGACCTGGTAGGCGAAGAGCGCGGGCTGGGTGTAGTAGGTGCGGTCCAGCTCCGCGGCCTCGGGCGTGCCGGGCTCCGCCCACATCACCTCGCGCAGCGGCCGGTCGAGATGCGGGTCGAGCGCGTCGCACACCTCGTCCAGGGCGGCGGCGAAGACGGGGAAGGCGGCGTGCAGTTGACGCCCCATGCCGGGCTGCTGCCCGCCCTGTCCGGTGAACAGGAAGACGGTCCTGGCCGTACCGGACGCCACGCCGGTGGTCACCGGGGAGCCGTCCCTGCCCTGCGCGAAACCGTCGAGCCGGTCGAGGAGTTCGGCGCGGTCGCGGCCGACGACGACCGCGCGGTGGTCGAAGCGGGCGCGGGTGGCGGCCAGCGACCAGGCGATGTCCACCGGGCGCAGCGCCGGTTGAGCGGCGACGCGGCGGCCGAGCCGGTCGGCCTGGCCGCGCAGGGCGTCGGCGCTGCGGGCGCTGAGCACCCAGGCGAGCGGGGCCTTGCCGGTGTCGGACGCGATGTCGGACCCGGTGTCGGACGCGGCGCCGGTCCCGGTGTCGGAGCCGGTGTCGGACCCGGTCTCGGAACCCGTCCCGGTCTCCAACTCCGTTGCGGCGGAGGCCGGTCGCGGCTCCTCCAGGATCACGTGCGCGTTGGTGCCGCTGATCCCGAAGGACGAGACGGCGGCCCGGCGCGGCGCGTCCTCGCGCGACTCCCAGGGCTCCTCTTCGGTCAACAGCCGTACGGTGCCCGCCGACCAGTCGACCCGCGAGGTCGGGGTGCCGATGTGCAGGGTGCGCGGCAGCTTGCCGTGCCGCATCGCCTGCATCATCTTGATCATTCCGGCGATGCCCGCGGCGGCCTGCGTGTGCCCGATGTTGGACTTGATCGTGCCGAGCAGCAACGGCCGCTCCGGCGTGTGGTCCTTGCCGTAGGCGGACAGGATCGCGTTGGCCTCGATCGGGTCGCCGAGCGGCGTGGCCGTGCCGTGCGCCTCGACCGCGTCGATGTCACGGGGCGTCAGGCGGGCGTCGGCCAGCGCCTGGGCGATCACCCGCTCCTGCGCCTTGCCGTTGGGCGCGGTCTGCCCGTTGCTCGCGCCGTCCTGGTTGACGGCCGTGCCGCGGATCACGCCGTAGATCGGGCGGCCGTTGCGCTGAGCGTCCGAGAGGCGCTCCAGCAGCAGGACACCGCAGCCCTCGCCCCACACCGTGCCGTCGGCGTCGGCGGAGAACGGCTTGCAGCGCCCGTCGGGGGCCAGGCCGCGCTGCCGCGAGAACTCCGCGAACATGTCGGGCTCCGCCATGACGGTCACCCCGCCCGCCACCGCGAGCGTGCACTCGCCGCTGCGCAGGGAGCGTACGGCCTGGTGGACCGCGACCAGCGAGGACGAGCAGGCGGTGTCGAGGGTCACCGAGGGACCTTCGAGACCGAAGCTGTAGGAGACCCGGCCGGACAGCATGCTCGGGGTGCTGGCGACCAGGAGGGTGCCGTCGACGTCCTCGGGAACGGCGCCGAGGAAACGCGCCGAGTAGAACTCGTACATCATCCCGGCCCACACGCCCGTGCTGCTGCCGCGCAGCGTCGCCGGGTCGATGCCGGCCCGCTCGAAGGACTCCCAGGCCGCTTCGAGGAAGAGCCGGTGGTGCGGGTCGGTGCTCACCGCATGCCGGGGGCTGATCCGGAAGAAGGGGGCGTCGAAGTCGCCCGCGTCGTGCACGAAGGCGCCGCGCCGGGTGTAACTGGTGCCGGGGGTGTCGGGGTCCGGGTCGTACAGCTTCTCCAGGTCCCAGCCGCGGTCGGTCGGGAACGGGCTGGTCGCGTCGGTGCCGGAGTCCACCAGCTCCCACAGGTCGTCAGGTGCCTCGACCCCGCCGGGGTAGCGGCAGCCGATGCCGACCACGGCCACCGCCTCGTGCTCGCGGTCATCGGCCTCGCTCAGCTTGCGCCGGGCGTCGGTCAGGTCGCCGACCACCTTCTTCAGATATTCGCGAAGCCGCTCTTCGCTCGTCATAGCCGTGTCCTCCAGTACGAAGTCGGGTTGTCGCGAATGTCAGAGTTGGTTGTCGATGAAGTCGAAGAGGTCCTCGTCCGAGACGGTTTCGAGGCCGCCGCCGGGCAGTGCCGGGCTCAGGAGCCGCCCCGGTCCCTCGCCGCCGTCGCGCAGCCGGCTCAGCGCCGCCTGGAGCAGCGCCTCGGTGCGGTCGCGCTCGTCGGGGTCGGCCGGGCCCTCGGCCGCGGCGCCGCCGTCGAGCAGCGCGGACAGCGCGTCGCCGAGGGTGCCCCACAGCCGGTCGCCCGCCGGTACGGGCTCGGCCGGTGCGAAGTCCGCGGCGAGCCGGGCCGCCACGTCCGCGACGGTCGGGTGGTCGAAGGTCAGCGTGGCCGGGAGCGGCACGCCGGTCATCCGGCCGAGGCCCTCCTGGAGTTCCACCGCGGCCAGCGAGTCGAAGCCCAGCTCCGTGAAGGGCCGGTCGACCTCGATCCGGTCGGCCCTGTCGTGCCCGAGGACGAGCGCGGCGCGCTCCCTGACCAGGTCGAGCAGCACCGCGTGCGCCGCCTCCCGGTCGAGCCCCGCCAGCTTCCCGGCGAGTCCGCCCTGACCCGCGGCGGGCGCGGGCGCCGTCGCACCGGTCGCGGCGGCGGGCCGGACGGAGGCCGTCCGGCGGGCCGGGCGCGGCGCCGGCACCAGGCCGCGCAGCAGCGGCGGTACGGGTGACCCGCTGGAGGCCGCGCGGGCCCGCAGTCCGGTCAGGTCCCAACGGGCCGCCACCGTACGGCCGCCCGCCAGGTCGGCGGCCAGCGCCGCGTCGAAGAGCGCCAGACCCTCCTCCTGGCCGAGCGGCAGCGTGCCGATCCGTGCCAGCCGTGCCTGGTCCACCGCGCTCAGCGCCGTGGCCATCCCGGCCTCCGCGGACCACAGGCCCCACGCGACCGAGGTCGCGGGCAGCCCCGCCGCCCTGCGGTGGACGGCCAGCGCGTCCAGGAAGCCGTTGGCGGCGGCGTAACCCGCCTGCCCCGCCGTCCCGAGCACGCCCGCCACGGACGAGTACAGGACGAACGCCGCCAGCGGCAGGTCCGCCGTCGCCTCGTGCAACAGCCACGCCGCGTCCGCCTTGGGCCGCAGCACATTCCCCAGCCGCTCACCGTCGAGCCGCGCGACCACGCCGTCGTCGAGCACGCCCGCGGTGTGCACCACCGCGGTCAGCGGCTTGTCGTCCGCGATCGAGTCCAGCACCGCGGTCAGCGCCGCCCGGTCCGCCACGTCGCACGCCGCGACCCGTACGGCCGCGCCGCGCGCTTCGAGCGCGGCGACCAGCTCGTCGGCCCCTTCGGCCGCCGGGCCGCGCCGCGAGACCAGGAGCAGGTCCCGCGCGCCGTGCCGTGCCACGAGGTGCGCGGCGAGGCGCGCGCCGAGTCCGCCGGTACCGCCGGTGATCAGGACCGTGCCGGTGCCGAGGGCGCTTCCGGGGTCCGGGGTGTCCACGGTCCGCGCGCCGTCGACCGGCTCGGTGCCGGTGCCGGTGCCGGTGCCGGTGCCGGTGCTGGTGTGGGTCTCGGTCTGGGTCTCGGTCTCGCGGAGGGTGAGCCGGGGGACCAGCAGGGCGCCGTCGCGGACGGCCGTCTGGGGTTCCGCCTGGTGCAACGCGGCTGCCAGCAGCGGCCATTCGTCCGGCGCCGTACCGCTCGCGTCCGCCAGGGCGAAGGCGTCGGGGTGCTCGGTCTGGGCCGACCTGATCAGGCCCCAGAGCGGGCCGCCGGTCAGCGAGTCGGGGTCGGCGAGGAAGAGCAGCCGGGTGCCGGCCAGTTCGGGGTCGGCGACGCGTCGCCGTACGAGGTCGAGGGTGTCCGCGAGGACGCGGCGCACGGTCGAGGGGAGGCCGCCGGACGCTGCCGGTTCCTCGGACGTCGGTTCCTCGGATGTCGGGCCCTCGGGCGTCGGGTCCCCGTGCGCCGGGTCCTCGGGTGCCGGGATGACCAGGACGGCCGGGGCCGCGCCCGTGCGGGGGGTGTCGAGGTCGGCGAGTACCGAGGCGGGGCGGCCGGAGGAGCGCAGGGCCGCGGCCACGGGTTCGGCGGCGGCGGAGCCGAGCACCGCCCAGGGCGCTGAGTCCTCGGAGGACGGGGCCGGGGACGCGGCGGCCGGGACCCAGGCGATGTCGTACAGGCCGATGTCCTTGGGGGCCGAGGTCGCCGTGAGGCCGAAGCCCTCGGGGGCGTTGCGCATGCTCACCGTCACCTCGCCCACCGGGCGTCCCGCCGTGTCGCACAGGGACATCCGGGTGCCGTCGCCGGAGGCGTCGCTCGCGGTGAGCCGTACGCGCAGGGCGTCGGTTCCGGGCGCGGGGACGGTGACGGACGTGAAGGAGAAGGGGACGGGGCGGCCCGCCGACGAGGCGTTCCTGGCCTCCAGGACGAGGATGTGCAGGGCGGCGTCGAGCAGGGCCGGGTGCACGGCGAAGTCGGCCGCGGCGGACCGTACGTCCTCGGGCAGCCGGACCTCCGCGTAGAGGTCGTCGCCCGCACGCCAGGCGCCGGTGAGGCCCTGGAAGGCGGGGCCGTAGCCGTAACCCGCGGCGGCGAGCCGCCCGTACACGTCGGTGAGGTCGACCGTCTCGGCTCCGGCCGGCGGCCAGACCGCGGCCCAGCCGTCGTCGGGGGTGGCGTCCGCCGAGGCCGTCAGGTGGCCGGTGGCGTGCGCCGTCCACAGCGCGTCGGTGTCGTCGGCGGGCCTGGCGTGCACGGTCAGCGCGCGCCGCCCGTCCGCGTCCTCGCCGCCGACGGCGACCTGGACCTCGACCGCGCCCAGTGGCGGCAGGACCAGCGGGGTGAGCAGGGTGAGTCCGCCGACCGCCTCGGCCCCGGCCAACTCCGCCGCCTGGAGGGCGCATTCGACCAGCGCCGTACCGGGGACGACGGCGGTGCCGCCGATGGCGTGGTCGGCCAGCCACGGCGTGGAGCGCAGCGAGAGCCGTCCGCCGAGCAGGTGGCCGCCGTCGGCCGCGACGGTGGTCGCGCGGCGCAGCAGCGAGGTGCGGGCGGTCGAGCCCGCGTCGGGCCCCGCGTCGGTGAGCCAGAACCGGCGCCGGTCGAAGGCGTAGGTGGGCAGCTCGGTACGGGCGCCGTCCGCCGCGGTGGCGGCCCAGTCGACGGTGGCTCCGGCGGCGAACGCCTCGGCCAGGCCCCGCAGGAGCGCGTCCTGTTCGTCCCGGCCGCGCCGGACCAGCGGTACGACGCTGCCGGGCCGCCCGGCCAGGCTCTCGCGGGCCATCGGGGTGAGCACCGCCTGCGGTCCGACCTCGAACAGCACGCCGGTACCGGCGGCGGCCAGCCGGTCCACGACCGGCGCGAAGAGCACCGTGTCCCGGATCTGGTCCACCCAGTAGGCGGGGTCGGTCCAGGAGCGGTCGGCGCCCAGGGCGGCCTCGTAAGGGAGTTGGGGTTCGGCGAGGGTGGTCGCGGCGATCTCCCGCCGGAAGGCGTCGAGCATCGGGTCCATCAGCGGCGAGTGGAAGGCGTGGCTGACGGTGAGCCGCTTGGTGCGGCGGCCCGCGTCGGCCCACTGCCGCGCGATGGCCTCGCAGGTCTGCTCCTCGCCGGAGATCACGCAGCTCAGCGGGCCGTTGACGGCGGCCAGGCCCACGGCCCGCGCCGCGTACCGCGGCTCCGCCAGCGTGCCGCGGATCTCCTCCTCGCTCGCTGCGACGGCGAACATCGCTCCGCCGCGCGGGAGTTCCTGCATCAGCCGGCCACGCGCGGCCACCAGCCGTACGGCGTCGGCCGGTTGCCACACCCCGGCCGCGCAGGCCGCCGCGTACTCGCCGACCGAGTGCCCCGCCACGACGTCGGCCTCGACGCCGAGGGAGCGCAGCAGCCGCCACGCGGCCGTCTCGAAGGCGAAGAGCGCGGGCTGGGTGTAGCGGGTCTCGTCCAGCAGGACCGCGTCGGGTCCGTCGGGCTCGGCCCACAGCACCTCGCGCAGCGGGCGGTCGAGGTAGGGGTCGAAGGCCGCGCAGATCTCGTCGTACGCCGCCGCGAACACCGGGAAGGCGGCGTGCAGTTCGCGTCCCATGCCGAGCCGCTGGCCGCCCTGGCCGGTGAAGAGCAGCGCCGTCCGGGCGCGGCCCCTGGCCGTACCGGAGACGGTGCCGGGCCCGGCCGGGTCGCCGTCGGCGAGGGCGCGCAGCCCCGCGATCAGCTCGTCGGTTCCGGCGCCGAGGACGACGGCGCGCTGCTCGAAGACGGTACGGGCGGCCAGCGTGCGGGCGACGTCCTCGGGACGCCTGTCGGCGACGGCGCCGGTCAGCCGCTGGGCCTGGTGCCGCAGCGCCTCGGGGGTGCGGGCGGTGACCGGCCAGGCCAACAGGCCCTGTGCCGGAGTTTCCTGACGGTCCGTCCGCTCGGCGGGAAGGTCGGCCGCGGCCGGTTCCTCCACGACCACGTGGGCGTTGGTGCCGCTGATGCCGAAGGAAGAGACGGCGGCCCTGCGGACCCGCTCCCCGCGCGGCCAGGCCCGCTGCTCGGTGAGCAGCCTGATCCGTCCGGCGTCCCAGTCGGCGCGCGGCGTCGGCTCGTCGGTGTGCAGCGTGCGCGGCAGCGTCTCGTGGCGCAGCGCCTGCACCATCTTGATGACGCCCGCCACACCCGCGGCGGCCTGCGTGTGACCGATGTTGGCCTTCACCGAGCCGAGCCAGACCGGTCGCGCGGCGGCGGGGTCGCCGCCGCCCGGGGCGCTGCCGTAGGTGTCGATCAGCGCGTTGGCCTCGACGGGGTCGCCGAGGGAGGTGCCGGTGCCGTGCGCCTCGATGGCGTCGACGTCGTCGGCCGTGAGCCGCGCGTCGGCCAACGCCTGGCGCACGAGGGCGCGTTGGGCCTGACCGTCGGGCGCGGTGAGGCCGTTGCTCGCACCGTCCTGGTTGACGGCGGTGCCGCGGATGACGGCGAGCACCGGGTGGCCGTTGCGGCGGGCGTCGGAGAGCTTCTCCAGCAGCAGCACCCCCGCGCCCTCGGAGAAGGACGTGCCGTCCGCGTCGGCCGAGAACGCCTTGGCCCGGCCGTCCGCGGCGAGTCCGTGCTGCCTGCTGAACTCCACCAGATTGCCGGGCGTCGACATCACCGTCACGCCGCCCGCCAGCGCCATCGGGCACTCGCCGCCGCGCAGGGCGCGGACCGCCAGGTGCAGGGCGACCAGGGAGGACGAGCAGGCCGTGTCGACGGTCAGCGCGGGGCCGCGCAGGCCGAGGGTGTACGCGACCCGGCCGGAGATGACGCTGAGCGCCGTACCGGTGAGCAGGTGGCCGTCACCGCCGCCGTTCGGCCGGTGCAGCGGGGGGCCGTAGTCGGAGGCCATCGAGCCGAAGAAGACGCCGACCGGCTGCCCGGCGAGCGTGGCCGGGTCGATGCCCGCCCGCTCGACGGCCTCCCACGACGTCTCCAGCAGCAGCCGCTGCTGCGGGTCCATGGCGAGCGCCTCGCGGGGGCTGATGCCGAAGAAGGCGGCGTCGAACTCCGGTGCCTCGTGCAGGAATCCGCCGCCGACGGTGGTCAGGGCGCCGGGCCGGTCGGGGCCCGCGCCGAGCAGTGCGTCCAGGTCCCAGCCGCGGTCGGCGGGCAGCCCGGTGACCGCGTCGGTGCCGTCCGCGACGAGCTGCCACAGCTCCTCCGGGGTACTGACCCCGCCGGGGTAGCGGCAGCTCATGGCGACGACGGCGATCGGCTCGGGCGCGTCGGGGTCGACGCTGGAACCGGCGGACGTACCGGTGTCGGCAGCGGTGTCGGCGGAAGTGCCGTCGCTGGTCACGCTGTTGGGGGCGGGCCGGACGCCCGCGCCGTCCGCCTCGGGCGTCAGCGGCGTCAACCGCGCTGTCAGCTCGGCCAGTCGCTCGGCCAGCCGCTTCGGCGTCGGGAACTCGAAGAGCAGCGTCGTCGGCAGCTTCAGACCGGTGGCGTCCTTGAGCCGGTTGCGCAGCTCGACGGTGCCCTGCGAGTCCAGGCCGAGGTCCTTGAAGCTGCGGCGCGGGTCGATCGCGCTGCCGTCCGCGTGCCCGAGGACCGCGGCGGTGCTCGCGGTGACCAGATCGCGTACGGCCTCGGGAGTGCGGACCGCCACGGGCGCCGGGGCCGCGTCCGAGGGTCCCGCGGTGCCGGCGGCACCGGGACCGGCCGCCGCGCCGAGGATCGGCGCCCCGCCCAGCCAGTGCCGCTCGCGCTGGAAGGCGTACGTGGGCAGGTCCGTCGTACGGGCTCCCGGTACGGCCGCGACGGGCGCCCAGTCGACGTCGGCGCCGTGTACGTAGGCACCGGCGAGGGCGCGCAGCACCTGCGCGGGGCCGCCCTCCTCGCGGCGCAGGGTGGGCACGGAGGCGGCCTCGTGGCCCGCCTCCTCCGCGGTCTCCTCGATCGCGTGCCGCAGCACCGGGTGCGGGCTGCACTCGACGAACAGGCCGTTGCCGTCGGCGAGCGCGGAGCGGGTGGCGTCGGTGAAGCGGACGGCGTGGCGCAGATTGCGGTACCAGAAGTCGCCGTCGAGCTCCGAGGTGTCCTCGACCCGGCCGCCGGTCAGCGAGGAGTAGAAGGGGGTGTCGACGGCGACCGGCCGGACCGGTGCGAGCACGTCGAGCACCTGCTCGCGGATGACTTCCACGGCGGGGGAGTGCGAGGCGTAGTCGATCTTGAGGACCTTGGTGCGGAAGCCGTCGGCGTCGAAGCTCGCGGCCAGCTCGGTGAGCGTGTCCAGCGGTCCGGAGACGACCGCGGAGGTGGGGCTGTTGAGCACGCTGAGGGTCGCCGCCCCGTAGGCCGCCAGCCGTTCCTCGACCATGGCGAGCGGCGCGGACACCGACAGCATCCGGCCGCCGGTGACCTGGAGCAGCACCTGGCTGCGCAGGGCCACCACACGGGCCCCGTCGTCCAGGGAGAGCGCGCCGATGACGGTCGCGGCGGCGATCTCGCCCTGCGAGTGGCCGATGACGAAGTCCGGTTCGACCCCGGCCGCGCGCCACACCTCGGCGAGCGAGACCATCACGGCCCACAGCGCGGGCTGCACCACGTCGAGCCGCTCGAAGCCGGGCGCGCCGGGCGCACCGCGCACCACGTCCACCAAGTCGTAGTCGGTGTACGGGGCCAGCGCGCGGGCGCACTCGGCGATCCGGTCGGCGAACGGGCCGTCGATCTCCAGCAGTTCGCGCGCCATGCCCCACCACTGGGAGCCCTGGCCCGGGAAGACGAATCCCACGCCGCCGGTCGCGGTGTGCCCGGTGATGACCTCGCTGTGGGGTCGGCCCGCCGCCAACTCGCCGAGCAGTGTGTCCAGTTCGGGGCGTCCCGCGCCGAGGACGACGGCGCGGTGGTCGAAGGCCGAGCGGGTGCGCAGCAGGGACAGCGCGACGTCCCGCGCCGGTACGTCGGGGCGCGTGGCGAGGTGGGCGGCGAGCCGGTCCGCCTGGGCGGTCAGGCCGCGCGGGGAGCGGGCCGACAGGAGCCAGGGGGTGGCCGGGGCCGCGTCGGCGTCGCAGTCGCGGCGGACCTCGGGGCTGTCGTCCGCGACGGTCTCGTTTGGCGTGGTCTCGTTCGGCACGGTCCGGGGCGCCGCGGTCTCGTTCGGCACGGTCTGGGGCGCCACGGTCTCGTTCGGCGCGGTCTCGGGCGCCGCCGCCAGGATCAGGTGGCAGTTGGTGCCGCCCATACCGAAGGCGCTGACGCCCGCGGTCGGGCGGCTGTCGGGGGAGCCGGGCCACGGACGGGCGGCGGTGACCACCTCGATGCCCTGCTGCTCGGCCGCGATGGCCGGGTGGAGCGAGGTGAAGTTCAGGCTGGGCGGGAGCGTGCGGTGGCCGATGCTGAGCGCCACCTTCAGCAGACCGACGATGCCGGCCGCGCCCTCCAGGTGGCCGACGTTGGTCTTGGCCGAGCCGACCAGCAGCGGCGGGGCGCCGTGCGCCACCCGGGACTCGGTCTCCAGCGAGGCCCCGAGACCGGCCGCCTCGATCGGGTCGCCGACCGCCGTACCGGTGCCGTGCAGCTCCACGTAGGCGATCTCGGCGGGCGCGACTCCCGCGTCGCGGCAGGCCAGCCGGACGACCTCGCGCTGCGCCTCGGAGTCGGGAACGGTCAGGTGCTCTCCTGTGCCGCTGTTGACGGCGCCGCCGAGGATGACGCAGTGCACGGTGTCGCCGTCGGCGAGCGCGGCCGACAGCGGCTTGAGGAGGACCACACCGCCGCCCTCGCCGCGTACGTAACCGTTGGCCCGGCCGTCGAAGGTGTGGCAGCGGCCGTCGGGGGACAGGGCGCCGAAGCGCTCCAGGGCCCGGTCGCTCTCGCCGAGCAGATTCAGGTTCACCCCGCCCGCCAGCGCCGTCCGCGCGGTGCCGCGACGCAGCTCCTCGCAGGCCAGCCGCACGGCGACCAGGGCGGAGGACTGGCCGGAGTCGACGGTGAGGCTGGGGCCGCGCAGGCCGAGCAGGTGCGAGACCCGGTTGGCGATGATGCTGCGGTGGGTGCCGGTGACGCTGTGCCTGCTGATCCCCTGGCCGCCGAGCCGGTCGTGGACCAGCGCGTAGTCGCCGGTGATGGCGCCGATGAAGACTCCGGCCGCCGTGCCGTGCAGGGTCGAGGGGACGATCCGGGCGTGCTCGATCGCCTCCCACGCCAGCTCCAGGACGAGCCGCTGCTGCGGGTCCATCGCCGCGGCCTCGGCCGGGGAGAGGCCGAAGAAGGCGGCGTCGAAACGGTCCACGTCGGCGATGTATCCGCCGCGCCCGGCCCGGCCCGTGCCGTCCGCGGCACCGTCCGCCGTCGATCCCGCCGTACCGTCCGCCTGGCGCCGGTCCGCCGGGGCCTCGCCGACCGCTTCGCGGCCTTCGCTCAGCAGCCGCCAGAACTCCTCGGGGCTCTTCGCGCCGGGCAGCCGGCAGGACATGCCGATGACGGCGACCGGCTCCGCGGCCGTGGACCGTTCAGTCAGAGCGGACATGACCCACCTTTCGAGGATTGGCTGTTCCAGAACGCATCGCCCGGCATCGCACGCACTGCGGCGCATTGCCGTGAATTTCTTCTTCGTGTTTCTCTTCGCGGGCCCTGACGGTTCGGTAAACGCATTCCGCTGCTCAGGACCGGGAAATACGACCGGGGCGGCCGGCGTGGTCTTCACCGGTGGCCCCGGCTGTTCCGGGCATGGCAGAAGCGTGGACTCCACGGCCCTGGCGGGTCAAGTAAGTTCGCCCCGAACGCGGTGGCAGGGAATACCGCGAACTTGATGCCAACGCGCGCGTATGGACAAGGAGAAGCGACCCATGAATAAGTGTGTGATGCGGCGAAAGGGCCGCCGGAAAACCGTCAGGAGCGAGGTGCGGGAGGAGGTGAAGCAAATGCGCAAGGTGGTCTGTACGCGGGTGGTCTGCACCCGGGTCGTCTGCACGGCCGTGAGCCACGCGCGCGGCACCGTCTGTCGCTGAGCCGTCGCGTTCCACGCGCCGCGCGGCTCGTCACCTTCCTCCCCGCGCCGACGGGCGCGGGGGGAGGGGCCGTACGCGAACCCGTAGCGCGGCCCGGAGCCCGCAGCCCGCCGACCACCGATCACCGACCGCTTTTCGGCGCACGACCGCCGCACGCCTGCCGCACGACCGCCGTCCGACCGCCGCCCCGAAACCCCGTCGGCGCCTCACCTCGCGCCGCGCCACCGCCTCACGCCACGCCGGACCACCGCCTCACGCCACGCCTCGTGCCCCACCTCATGCCACGGAGGGACCATGCCCGTCGACGCCCCGCTCACCTTCGGCCAGTTGTCGACCTGGCGATCGATAGAAACCTTCGCCACCGACCGGCTGATGGAGGTGAACGTCCCCGCCCTGTGGGACGTCGAGGGACTTCAGGCGCCCGCGATCGACCGTGCCCTGCGCGTCCTGACGTACCGTCACGACAGCCTGCGGACGACGTTCCACACCGATGCCGACGGCCGGCCCTTCCAGCGCGTCCACCCCGAAGTCCCGCTCCGGCTGGACCGGTTGGACCTGCCGTCGGTGACCCCGCAGGACGGCGCGCGGGTGCTGCGTGAGCTGTACGCGCGGCCCTTCCCCGTCGTGGGCGACCCCGGCTGGCACGGCACGCTGATATGCGCCGCGGGCCGCCCCCGCTATCTGGCCGTGTCGATGTCGCACATGGTGGTGGACGTCTGGGCGATCCGCGAACTGGAACGGCAGCTCAAGGAGTTGGCGGCCAGGGGCGGCGGGGACCCGGCGGCCGACGGCCGGCCGGGGCCCGCGCCGCGCGAGCTGGCCGTCCTCCAGCACGGCGACGCCTGGGCGGGCCACCGCCGCGGCGCCGAGAAGTACTGGAAGAAGATCCTGGCGGGCGGCCCGCTGAGCAATCTGCCCGCCCGGACGCCCGGTTCCGACGAGCGCCGCATCCAGGCGACGTTGCGCTCCCCGCGGCTCGCCGCGCTGGTCGCGGACGCCGCCTCCGCACACCGGGTGTCGCCGCAGAGCGTTCTGACCGCGCTGACCGGCGCGGCCCTTTCCGGAGTGCTGTCCCGGAACCGGATCATGCTGAGCCTGATGTGCGCCAACCGCTTCGACCCGCTGTGGCAGCCCGTCGTCAGCACCATGAACCAACTGGTGCCGCTGCTCTGCGCGGTGGACCCGGACGCGCCGCTGTCCGGCTTCCTCAAGCGCGCGCATCTCAGCTCGCTGCTGGCCTACCGCCACGGCAGTTACGACGTCGACGCGGCGGCGCGGCTGGCCGCCGAGGCACCGGGGCCGGACGGCTCGCTCTTCGTCCACGACTGCTGGTTCAACTACGTGGCGGAATCGGAGCCGTCCGCCGACGTACCGTCGGCATCGTCACCGCCGCCCGTACCGGCGCGGGACCGGGCCGATGTCCCGTCCGGCGCGTCCCTGACCTGGACGCCCCCGGCCCGCGAGGCGGGTCACCCGTTCTATCTCCGGGTCAACGCCGAAGGGGCTCACCAGGTGGAGCTGACGCTGCGGTCCGACCCCGACGTGCTCGGTGAGGAGGATGTCACCGCCGTCCTGCGGACCATCGCGCTCGGGGCGCTGCGCGCGGCCACCGAGCCGGAGGCCACGGTCGGCGCCCTGCTGGACGACGGACGGGCGAGGGGGGAGCTGGGAGCCGATCTGTTCCCGCGTCAACCGGCCCTCGCCAAGGGGTAGTCGTGGTGCCTCAGGCGCCGCGGTAGCTCAGGAAGGAGTGCGTGGAGACCACGATCGGCAGGTGGATGTCCGCGTCGGACTCGGTCACCCGGAACTCGACGATGGCCCGGGGGTGCAGGGGCAGCGAGCCGAGGACGGCGTAGTACGCGTCCAGGTCGCAGACCACCTGGTAGATGCCCGGCTGGATGTTCCGGTCACCGAGCATCGCCAGCCGGCCGTCCTGACCGGTGCGCCCGCGCACCAGCTCACGCCAGTCGTCTCCGGCGGGCTGGCGCAGCAGGACGTCGACGTCCGCTGCCGGTACGCCGAACGCACTGTCCACGATGTGCACGCAAAGACTCACGGGGTCCCGCCTCCGGGTTCGGGCGCGCCTTTTGCGGTGTCGCGCCTGGGTGGCCACGACGTTGGGGGATGCCCCTATCGTTCCGCCATCGCTCCGGCGGCCCGGGACGATAGGACCGGCGGCCCCCGACGATAGCGAAACGAGGGCGGGGCGAGAGCCGGACCGCCGCGCCGAGCCCCGCGCCGACCTGCGGCGGTCGGGTGAGAGCGCCGTGATAGCGACCGTGATAGCCGGGCGAGGACGGACCGAAAGCGGTCCACCGAACCATGAAGTCATCGAGCCACCGGGACACCTGAACCGGCGGCCCCACAGACTTGGAGATGGCATCATGACGGTTCGCGCCTTCCGCCGCAGCATCACCGCCGCCGCCCTGCTCGTCACCCTCACGGGCGGCGTCGCCGTCGCGGTCACCTCGACGCACTCGTCCACGAACGGCCACACCTCGGTCGTACGTGTCGACGGCGGAACGCCGAAGCCGACCCCCACCCCCACCGCCTCCACGGACAACACCATCTGGGACTGACCTCCGCCGCGGCCCTCGCGGCCCGGCACCCCGTACCACCGCACCGCGCACCATCGCTTCCCCAGCTCCACCCCACGACGACCGCCGCTCGGTCGGCCGGATGAGCCCTTTCTCACGGCGCCCCGGTTCGATCCGGCGAATCGTCTCCCCACGAAGCCCGTGCCGACACGGGCATCCCGCACCGTCGGAGATCCGGCACCCCCACCCGCCCGCGCTCTCGGGTACCTCCGCACCATGACGCCCGTGACCCCGGGCCGCCCACACGGCTGGGCGCCTTCCACCCCGTGACACCCGGTGCTACCGGCTGCCCGGATTCTCCCTGCCCGCACCGGCGGGCGCCCCCGCTCCACGACGCCCGGTCGGCCGCACCTTCACGCCGACCGGAAACACCGCCGACCCGGCAGGCCCCCTGCCGGGAGCTGGCGTTCCCCCAACTCCCCGGCGACTCCTAAGCCGTTCAGCTGTGCAGCTCGGCCTCCGCCGGAAGCTGCGCCGCCGCGACACCCGCGTCGGCGCCCCCGTCGGCCAGCGTACGCAGCAGCCGCCGCACCTCCTCGACCAGCGCGACACCGCCCTTGTCCGTCCGCAGCCCGGTCAGCATGCCCGCCGCCGCCTGCCAGTCGGCACGCGCGCCCTGCGGACGGCCGGACGCCGCGTGCACCCGGCCGCGCAGCACCATCGCGCGCGCCTTGTCCAACGTCGCGCCGATCGCCTCGAAGCCGGTCAGCGCGCGCTCGACGTACTCTGGCGCCGCCTCGACGTCCGAGGTGAGCAGCGCCTCGGCGAGCGCCAGCGCGATCCGGCTCTCCACCATGCGGGCGCCGGCCTGTACCGCCAGTTCGAGCGCCTCGGTCAGCATCGCCCGCGCGGAACCCGGCTCGCCGCGGCGCAGGTCGACCGTCGCCAGACCCAGCAGCGCGTAGCACTCGCCGACCTTGTCGCCGGTCACCCGCACACTGTCCAGCACACGCGTGTAGGCGACATGCGCGTCGTCCAGCCGCCCGACCCGCAGGTGCAGCGCGCCCAGCCGGTTCTGCACCTGAGCGGTGACCCGGCGGTTGCCGACCTCGTGGCAGATCGCCTCGGCGCGCTCCAACAGCCGCAGCGCCGTGGCCGTTTCACCGCAGTCCACGTGCACCTGGGCCATGTTGTGCAGGACGTGCGCCTCGGCGATCCGGTCGCCGGTGACCTGGAAGACGCCCAGCGCCTCCTCCCACCGCTCCTGCGCCGACGCGATGTCACCGGTCAGCCGGTCCAGATAGGCCATGTTGCGCAGTACGAGCGCCGCGCCGTGCTCGTCGCCGAGTTCGTGGTAGAGCGTGTGCGCCCGCTCGAACTGCCGCATCGCCGGGTCCGTGCTCTGCTCGAACATGTGCAGTGAGCCCAGCGAGTAGCGCATCGCCGCCTCGCCGTGCTGATCGCCCGCCCGGCAGGCCGCCTTGAGCGCGATCTCGTGCGTCTCGCGCCAGTTGCCGAAGTACGAGTACGCCTCGAAGAGCGTCACCGAGCTGAGCGCCAGGTCCCAGCAGTGCTCGACGAGTCCGGCCGCCGACGCCTGCCGCACGGCCGCCACGATCGACGTACGCTCCTGCTCGTACCAGGCCAGCGGGTCGGACAGCAGCCGCTCCACCAGCCGGTCGGGCAGCCGCCAGCGCTCCGCCGAACTGCGCCGTTCCAGATAGCCGCCCGCGTACTCGCGGCGGTGCGCCTCACCGGTCAGCGACAGCAGCGCGCCGAGCCAGCGCTCCAGCGCGCCCAGCCGCTCCTCGGAACTCTCCTCCGCCAGCCGCTCCTGCGCGAAGGGCCGCATGATGTCGTGGAAGCTGTAGCGGACATGGCCGCCGGGACCTGGCGTGGCGTCGATCAGATACGCCTCCGCCAGGACTTCGAGCGCCTCCTGCGCGCGCAGCACGTCGACCTGGAGCAGCGGGGAGCCCACCCAGGCCGCGAAGTTGGGCACGTCGAGCAGGGCGAGACGGCGGAAGAGCAGCCGGGCGTCGTCCGGCAGGCTGTCGTACGTCAGCGAGATGCTGGCCCTGACCTGCATCTCACCGTGGTTCAACTCGTCCAGCCTGCGGGACTCGTCGAGCAGCCGGTCGACGAGGTCGGCGACGCTCCAGTGCGGACGGGCCGCCAGCCGCGCCGCCGAGATCCGTAACGCCAGCGGCAACCGGCCGCAGAGCTGGGAGAGTTCGGTGACGCTCTCCGCCTCCGCGACCACCCGCGCCTCACCGATGTAGCGGGCGAGCAGCGCGGCGGCCCCGCTCTCGCTGAGCGCGCCGATCTCCACCCGGCCCGCGGTGGGCAGTCCGGTGAGCCGCTGACGGCTCGTCACGATCACCGAGCAGTCGGCGCTTCCGGGCAGCAGCCAGGTGACCTGACGCTCCGTCATGGCGTCGTCCAGCACGACCAGTACGTGCCGCCCGCTGACCAGGTCGCGGAAGAGCTCGGCGCGTTCCTCAAGGGACTTGGGCAGGCTGGGGCCGACGACACCGAGCGCCCGCAGGAAGCGCTCCAGGATGTCGGACGGGTTCGCCGGACGGTCGCCGACCCGCAGGTGCGCGAAGAGCTGGCCGTCGGGGAAGTCCTGGGTGAGCAGGTGCGCGACATGCACGGCCAGCGTCGTCTTGCCCGCGCCGCCCTGTCCGACGATCACGCAGACGGGCACCGCCTGGTCGCTGCGGTGGCGCTGGTCGCCGCCGATCTGCCGCACGATGTCGTTCACGGTCTCGCTGCGGCTGGTGAAGTCCGGGATGTCGGCGGGCAGCAGGCTCGGCGCGCGCCGCTTGGGCTCCTCGGCCGGCGGCTGGTGCGGCGACTGCCCTTCGGCCTGACCGCGCGCCTGGTCCGAGGCGCCCTCCGGGTCGGCGCGGGCGCCGGGCATGGGGGCGCCCGCCGAGGTGGGCGGCCGGGCCGACTCCGCGGGCGCGCTGCCCGTCGGATCGTCCCGGTCTCCGTACCGGTCGTCGCGGTCCCGCTCCATGCGGTCCCACTGATCGCGGCGGGGTTCGTCGCGCCGGTGCTCGTCCGCGCGGTAGTCGTCACGGCGCGGGTCGTCCCGCCCGTGTTCGTCCCGCCCGTGTTCGTCGCGGCGCTGCTCGTCGCGTCGGCGTTCGTCCCGGCGGTAGTCGTCCCGGCGGGGGGCGTCGCGCCTTTGATCATCGCGCCGCTGGTCGTCCCGGCGCTGTTCGTCGCGCCGCTGGTCGTCACGGTGTTGATCGTCGCGCCGCTGGTCTTCGCGGTGCTGCGGCTGACGCCCCTGACCGTCGTGGTCCCGGCTGTCCCGGCTCGTCGAACGCCCCGACGTCGTCTCGTCCGGCTCCGCGCCCGGCAGCGAAAACGTACCGGCGAGCATCGCCCGGTGCAGGCCGCGCAGTTCACTGCCCGGGTCGATGCCCAGTTCGCTCTGCAATTCCTCACGCACCTTGCGGTACGCGTCCAGCGCCTCCGCCTGCCGCCCCGCCGCGTAGAGCGCGATCATCAGGAGCGCCCTGAAGTGCTCGTGCAGCGGATACTCGGCCGCGAGGGACGTCAACTCGCCGATCAGCCGGTGCTGTTCACCCGCGATCAGCCCGGACTTCAGACTCTCGCCGAGCACGGCGAGCCGCCGCTCGTTGAGCCGCCCCACTCCCTGCTGCACCAGCGTGCTGTCCACGTCGGCGAGCGCGGGACCGCGCCACAGTTGCAGCGCGTCCCGCAGGATGCGGGCCGACCCGGCCGGGTCCCCGGCCGCCAACGCCGCCTGCCCTTCGTGGACTTCGGCCTCGAACCGGTGCAGGTCGAGTGTGCCCGCGGGGACCCGCAGCAGATAGCCGGGCCGTCGGGTCTCGATCAGGTCCTCGCCGCCGCCCGCGAGGATGCGCCGCCGCAGGTTGGAGATACAGATCTGGATCTGCCCACGCGAGGTCGCCGGCGGGTCGTCGCCCCACACGGCGTCGATGAGCCGTTCCACCGGGATCACATGACCGGCCTCGATGAGCAGCATCGCCAGTACCGTCCGCTCGCGGGCACCGCCGAGTTGCACCGGGCGCCCGTTCGCCGAGACTTCGAGGTGCCCGAGTATGCAGAACTCCAACGATTTACCCCCGGCTACTGTCGGTAACGGAGCGGGTGAGTGCGCTGTCCCGCCGCGCGAGGCCCCGGTGTGCGCGGCGGGCCTCTATTGCGTGTACTCCGTGCCGCTCAATTGGACGAATTCTCATTCATGACGCAGCACAAATCAAGATGTCCATAGCAGCATGGTTGATTTCGAAGAGAGCCACTGGGGTGAGTGGGGCGCGTGTGACATGAGTGCGTCATCGACTTCCTCCCGGGGCCGCACTTCGGCGCCGATCCCCGCCGCGCGCCGACCCGCCGCCTTGTGTCGCGACACTCCCCGTAAGTAGCGTCCTGTCCGTCTTTCCCCGTCACATACGGCGACGTTCCGGCTGCGAATCCGGTATGTCCGCCCGTGGGGTATCGGTCATGCGCTGTCCCCCCTGCCCGCCCGGCCCGCGGCCCTCGGCCGGACCCGCCGGAGACCCTATTGGCCGCCTCCGGATCAATGTTCAGAACACCCGGATGGTGTGAGAATGAATGAATTCACGCCGTCATTCCCTTGAATCCTGTACGAGTTTCCCGAATGGGTCCTTTACTGGCTCTTCGCAACCGTGTACTGCCACTTCGGGAATCCGCGGCCATTGGGCATATGCGCCGGTCCTGTTCCCCGGCCCCGCTCCTCGGGCCGCTCACAGCCCCCGCGACGGCGGTCGGGGACCCCGCCGGGAGGCGGGCGGTCCGCTTTTCGCGATCATCATAAACGCCCCCGCCCGCGTCGGCCGACGTCCCCCGGTCGGACCGTTGTCGCGGGCCGCGCGGACGGGGGCGTGTTTCGATGACGAGAGCAGCGGGCGCACGGATCGGGCAGCCGACGGGCGCGGGCCGGGCGGCGGACGGGCATGCGGGTCGAGCGGAGCCGGGAGGTGGGACATGGCGGTCGAGGCGGCGGTGGAGCGGACGGGCCCCGGCGGCGGACGGCCCCCGGTGATCCGTACGGTCGGGCTCACCAAGCGGTATCCCAAAGCGCCCGTCATGGCGGTCGACGGCCTCGACCTCGAGGTCTACGCCGGGGAGTTCTTCGGACTCCTCGGACCCAACGGCGCGGGGAAGACCACCACCATCGGCATGCTCGCCACGCGCGTGGTCCCCACCGGCGGGAAGGCGTACGTCGGGGACATCGACGTCGTCGCGCAGCCCGCGCTGGCCAAGCAGGTCATCGCGGTCGTGACGCAGCAGAACACCCTGGACCGCTCGCTGACGGTGTGGGAGAACCTCTACTACCACGGGCTGCTGTTCGGGATCTCCGCCGGACGGTCGCGCGAACTGGCCGACGAGTCGTTGGAACGCTTCAGTCTGTCGCGCTGGGCCGCCTCTCCTGTGGGCAACCTGTCGGGCGGCATGGCGCAGCGGCTGCTGGTGGCGCGCGCGATCATGCACCGCCCGGCCGTCCTCTTCCTGGACGAACCGACGGCCGGTCTCGATCCGCAGAGCAGACTCGCGCTGTGGGAGATCCTGGCCGGGCTCATCGCCGACGGCCAGACCATCGTGCTCACCACGCACAACATGGAAGAGGCCGACCAGCTCTGCGACCGGGTGGCGATCATCGACCACGGGAAGATCCTCGCCCTCGACACACCGGAAGCCCTCAAGCAGGGAGTCGGCGCCGACACCATCGTCACCGTGCTGGCCAGTGGCGACCACGAAGCCCTCGCCGCCCGCCTCACCCGGGACATCGAGGGCGCCGTCCGCACCCGGCTGGTCGACGGCGGCGTCGAACTCCAGGTCCAGGGCGACGAACGCCTGCTGCCGCGCGTGGTCGCCAGCACCGAGCGGGGCGGCTTCGAACTGGTCGACCTGTCGATCGTGCGCAGCTCCCTGGAGACCGTGTTCATCAGCCTCACCGGCAAGGAGCTGAGGGAATGACCGCACCACCGGCCGGACCCTCGCAGCCGCTGTCCCCGACGCACCGCCCGGTCACCGTACGGCCGAGCCGTTCCGTGGCCGCCGCCAGCCGTACCGCCCTCGGCGCGCTCGTCCGGCGGGACCTGCGGGTGCTGTGGAAGAGCTTCGGGCAGTTCGTCGCCCGGACACTCGTCCAGCCGTTCCTGCTGGTCTTCGTCTTCCTCTACGTCTTCCCCACCATCGGGCAGGGCATCGGCGGCGCCGGGGGCTCGACGGGCGAGTCGGACTTCGCCACCGTCCTCGTGCCCGGTGTCGTCGCCATCAGCATCATGTTCCAGGGCATCCAGTCCGTCGCGATCCAGATGTCACAGGAGTTCGGCTACACCCGCGAGATCGAGGACCGGGTGCAGGCGCCCTGCCCGATCTGGCTGGTCGCCGTCGCCCGCGTGCTGTCCGGCGCCGTCCAGGCCCTGATCTCGGCGGTCATCGTCTTCCCGATCGCCGCGGTCGTCCACGCGCCCGGCGTCCACGCCCATCTCACCGTCCACTGGTGGATCGTGGTCACCCTGATCCCGCTCGCCTGCGTCGCCATGACCTCGCTCGGCCTGATGCTCGGCACTACCTTCCAGCCGCAGAACATCGGCGTCATGTTCGGCTTCGTCGTCCTGCCCCTGGTCTTCCTCGGCGGCACCTACTACCAGTGGACGAAGCTCTCCCTCGTCCACCTCGGCGGCTTCCACTGGCTCCAGATCCTGGTCCTGGTCAACCCGCTCATCTACATCACCGAGGGCATGCGCGCCGCCTTCACCGAGTCCACCCACATGTCGCTCTTCGCCGTCTACCCGGTCCTGATCGCCGCCTGCGCCGTCTTCCTCACCCTGGGCCTGCGCAACTTCCGGCACCGCGTGCTGTCCTGACCCACGGGCGGACCGCCTCACGGGCTCACGGGTTCACGGACCCACGGGCGGACGGGTTTACCGACCCGCGAGCCGCGGCCGGTGCGGCCCGCGCGGCTTAGACGTCGTTTCTTATGGCTGTGTGAGCCGATTTGGCGACAGGCGTCTTGGGGGCTTCGGTCACTCTGCGACTGGAAACGCTGCCTGGGCCAGGGTCTGTGCTGTGAGGAGTACGGCGTTCTCCCAGGCTCGGAGACCTTCATGAGACAGGTAGTCGAGGTAGTACTCCTCGCCCACGGCCTGGACGAATTCACGCTCGGCCTTCGTCTGCGACGCGAGCCCCTGCCAGATTCGAGCCGCTGCGACCCTCGGCGATACTGCACCGGCGCATAGCCGTGTCGCCATGTGGTGCAGGAGACAGCGCTCAGCGGTCTCGCCATCGGGGATCCGGACTCCGAGCTCCGCCATCGCCCGGTCGAAGAGTTCGTCGATCTCTGCTGTCTCCGCCCGTCGGGAAAGGCCCGCCAGTTCACACAGCGAGGGAGAGTCGTATCCGTCAGCCAGCAGGTGGGCCGCCGCCATCGGCAAGTCCTCCGGGAAGATCAAACGCACGACGTACTGCCAGGCGACTGTGGCGAGCTGGTCCATGAGGGCATCCTGCCTGCCCAGGAATACGTCTGACCAGCGAATTTACGCGCGTCGTGCGAGTCGGCGGTGGCAGATCAGGGCGGCGGCTATGGCAGTGAAGGCGAGGAAGTGCTCGGCTGTGCGTTCGTAGCGGCGGTGGAGCCGGCGGCAGCTGGCCAGCCAGGAAACGGTCCGCTCAACCACCCAGCGGTGCCGCCCCAGGCGTTGTGAGGACTCGATGCCCCTGCGGGCAATGCGGTGGCGGATGCCGCGCACGAGCGGTATCAGTCCCTGGCTGTCGTGGAGGTTGGCGGCGGAGATTCCGAGGGAGAGGGGCAGTCCGTCGCGATCGGTGACAAGGTGGATCTTCGATCCATTCTTGCCACGGCCGGTCGGATTCGGTCCCGTCAGAGGCCCCCTTTCGCGGCTCTGACGTTGACGGAGTCGACTGCGCACCTGGACCAGTCCAGCTCACCGCAGGCGCCCAGTTCGTCAAGGATGACGCGGTGGAGTCTGGCCCAGACCCGCGCTTTGCTCCACTGGGCGAAACGCCGGTAGACCGTGGGCCAGGCCGGGCCGAAGACCGGCGGAAGCTGCCGCCAGGTGCAGCCCGATGTTGCCACGAAGATGATCGCCGCCAGCGCCTCCCGGTCACCTGCCCGCCGTCGGCCTCCGCCCTGATGACGTTTGACCTCGGTGGGAGGCACCACCCGCCGAAACAGCACCCACAGGTCCTCCGGCACCAACCGTTCCACCAGATCCGTCATGCACTGCTCAACGACAACCAGCACCAAAGGAAACGACGTCTAAATCAGTCGGCACGTTCGGGGCACGTGGCTATGCTGACGATCGACAACAGCACCTCCCGGTGCGCAGGTCGCGGTTACTTCTTTGTGGTAGAACCACTCCGGTGGGCGGGGTTCGAACCCCGCAGAACCGCGGCCGTCCTGATCTCGGGGGGCGCAGCATCGGCGGTGTCCGGTGCGCGGACAACGGGTACTTCCACTGTTCATGGTGAGACGTGGGTTCGAATCCCACCGGGCGTGAAACCCCGTAGCTCAGCGGCCCAGAGCGCATTGTTCCCGTCGTCGACCCCTGATCTCGGACACCGCCCCGCTGGGCTTCCCCTCCGACGCGGGGGGACTCTTCCATGTCTCGTTTCAATCAGCGCGGCGTCAAGCCGCGGGCCACGTCGCCCGTGACCACGTCCGGCGCGCGGACCGTGACGGCGGAGGGCGGCTCCGGCCACCTGCGCGACCCGCGGTCCGAGCTCTTCCTGCTCGCGATATCCAACGTTGTGGGAACCGACACCTTCTACGAGAAGGGCGGCGACCGCGACGACCGGTACCAGCGGCTGGTCCGCCGACTGGCGATCGAGGACCCGCGGTGGACGGCCGCGCTCCTTGCCTGGCTGCGCGGCGACGGCAACATGCGCACGGCGGCGCTGGTCGGCGCCGCGGAGTTCACCGCCGAGCGGCTGCGCAACGACGCGCCCGGCTACTCCCGGCAGGTCGTCGACTCGGTGCTCCAACGGCCCGACGAGCCCGGCGAGTTCCTCGCCTACTGGACCTCGACGTTCGGCCGCCGGCTTCCCAAGCCCGTCAAGCGCGGTGTCGCCGACGCCGTACAACGCCTGTACAGCGAGCGGTCGTTGCTGAAGTACGACACCGAGTCCAAGGGCTACCGCTTCGGTGACGTCCTCGAACTCGTCCACCCCTCGCCTGCCGCCGACAAGCCCTGGCAGGGCGACCTGTTCAAGCACGCCATCGACCGGCGACACGGCCGCGGCGACGACATCCCGGCCGCGCTGCGGATCGTCCGCGGCCGGGCCGAGCTGATGGCCGTGCCGGTCGGGAACCGCCGCGGCCTCCTCGGGAGCGGTGGCGGTGACCGGACCGACGGCACCGACGGCACCGACGGCACCGACGGCACCGACGGCAGCAGCCGTATCGCCGCCGCCGGCATGACGTGGGAAGCGCTGGCGGGCTGGCTCCAGGGCCCGATGGACAAGGCCGCGTGGGAGACGGTCATCCCGTCGATGGGTGTCTTCGCGCTGGTCCGCAACCTGCGGAATTTCGACCGCGCCGGGGTGTCCGACGAGGCCGCGGCGCAGGTCGCGGCCACGATCTGCGACCCGGAGCGGGTGGCGCGCTCGCGCATGCTCCCGTTCCGGTTCTGGGCGGCCCACAAGCACGTCGCATCGCTGCGCTGGGGCCACGCGCTGGACAAGGCGCTGAACCTCTCGCTCGCCAACGTGCCCGCGTTGCCCGGCCGCACGCTGATCCTGGTCGACCGCTCGCCGTCGATGTTCCCCGGCTTCGGCTTCTCCACGCCGAACAGCTCGGACATCACCCTGGCCGAGCAGGCCGCGGTCTTCGGCGCCGCCCTGGCGGTACGCGCCGCCGACCCGACCCTGATCGAGTTCGGCATGCGCAGCAGGCCGGTCGCCGTGCCGAAGGGCGGCAGTGTCCTGCGCCTGATCGAGAAGTTCGGCCGGATCGACGGCACCGACATTCCGTCGGCGGTCAAGGCCCACTTCCGCGGCCACGACCGGATCGTCGTGGTCACCGACGAGCAGACCAGGCCCGGCTGGTTCCCGTCCAACGCCAGTGGCCACGGCGGCATGCGCGAAACGGAGATCGACGCCCTCGTCCCGAAGAACGTGCCGGTCTACATGTGGAACATGGCCGGCTACAAGGCGGGCGCCATGCCCTCGGGCACCGGCAACCGCCACACCTTCGGCGGCCTCACCGACCACGCCTTCGGCATGATCACCCTCCTGGAGTCCGGCCGCTCCGCGTCCTGGCCCTGGGAGCGCTGCCCCCGCCCCACCGCACCCCGAGCGGGCGGGCGAAGCCCGAGCCCGGCAGCGCACCGACTCGATCGTGAACGAACACAGCCGAAGGCGCGCCAAAGGCGGCCCGGCCCGGCGGTTTCGACGGCCACCCGAGCCGAAGAAGGCCGCCGGGCGGCCCTCCCCTCGGCGTCGACGGCCATTCGACCCCCACTGAATCGATTCCCCGCACCCCGAGCCCCCGCCCGCGAGAACGCGGTGCCCCGCCTCCTTGACCGGCGCATACGCCCACCGGCCCCCGGCGTCAGGAGTCTTGACACACCCGTTCACGCGTCCGTAACGTCACTAGCAGATGAAGTGAAACGATTCAATCCCCTTCCGTGGACGGACTGTGACGATGCGTCGAAGACTGGTGTCCCTCTTGGCCACGGCCTCGGCCCTCGCGGCCCTGGTCCTGGTCCAGCCGCTGGCCGGACCCGCGAGCGCCGCGCCGCCGGGCGCGCCGGGCCCGGGGCAGCAGGCAGGCGTGGGGAACAGCGGCGCGCCCTCCCACCTGACGGTCGGATCGCTGTCCGCTCCCGTGGACGTCGATCCCGCCGGTACCGTCGGCTTCGGCTGGCAGTCCGGGGTCGGCCGCCAGACCGGCTACGAACTCCGCGTCACCGAGGGCGAGTCGGGCCGCGGCCGGGTCGTGTGGGACAGCGCGAAGGTCGCCTCGGCCGCCGCGACCGCGATCCCGTACGGCGGCGCCGCCCTGCGCGCCGCCGAGCGCTACTCCTGGTCGGTGCGGGTCTGGGACGAGCGCGGCAGGGCCACCGCGTGGTCGGCCCCCGCGACCTTCGGCACCGGACCCGGCGCCACCTGGGGCACGAGCGCGCCGATCTGGTCCGCGCCGCCCGCCGTCGACACCTGGACCGACTACCGCCTCGACGTGAAGCTGACCGTGACCAAGGTCGCGCTCGGGGTGAGGTTCCGCTCGCCCGACGTCCGCAACGGCTACATGTGGCAGTTCAGGGCGTCGGACACCAGCAACCCCAACACCCTTGTCCCGCACGTCGAGACCAACGGCACCTTCCGCGCGGGCACGCCCGTACCGCTGAACACCACGCTCGCCGTCGGCACCACGCACGACGTCCGCGTCGAGGCGGTCGGCTCGACGCTCACCACCTTCCTCGACGGCAAGGTGGTCGACACCAGGACCGACACCGCCTTCGCCGAGGGCGGCATCGGATTCCGTACCGGCGGCACCGAGACGGGCACCGCGGACGACGTCACCGTCACCAGCCTGGCGGCGGCCGACAGCGGAAAGACCCTCTACGCCAACGACTTCGGCGCGACCGGCGCGCCCTTCCCGTGCGGCACCGTGCAGAACGGCGCGCTCGCCGTGGGCACCAGCACGGACTGCCTCAGCTCCCACGCCACCAACGACTGGGCGCTGCTGCGCCACGACTTCACGCTCGACAAGAGCGGGAAGCGGACCAAGCAGGTCGCCTGGGCCACCGTCTTCGCGACCGGCTCCTCCTTCGACGCGGCCAAGCAGTACGTCTACAAGCTGTATCTCGACGGCCGGTTCGTGGGTCTCGGCCCGACCGAGGCGCTGGACAAGGAGACCCGCTACGACGGCTTCGACGTGACGGCCGCGCTGCGGTCCGGCGGCGAGCACGCGCTGTCGGCGGTCGCGTACACCACCAAGGACCAGCGTTTCCAGGCGTATCTGGTGATCCGCTACACCGACGGCAGCACGAGCACGGTCGGCACAGGACCCGGCTGGAGGAGCATGTCAGGGGCGGACATCTGGCCGTCCGCGAAGTCCACCGGGACCAGTTACTGGAACATGCCGCAGGAGGACATCACGATGAGCCGCTACCCGGACGGCTTCGGCCGCTTCGGGTACGACGACTCCGCGTGGCCCGCCGCCACCGCGAAGACCGCGTTCGCGGACCTGCGGCCGACCCCGTTCGGCAAGGTCCGGGAACAGCTCAGGCGGCCCGTGAAGATCACCGACAAGGGCAGCGGGAACTACCTCGTCGACTTCGGCCAGACCTGGCAGGGCGGCGTCCACCTCACCCTGCCCGGCACGGCGGGACGCAAGGTCACCCTCCGCTACGGCGAGGAACTGTCCGACCCGACGACCGTGCGCTACAAGCTGCGCGCGGGCAACGAGTACCAGGACGTCGTCACCCTGCGCGGCGGCACCCAGAGCGTCGACACCTGGGGCATGCGCGTCTTCCGCTACCTCGACGTCCTCAACTCGCCCGTCCCCGTCACGGCCGACAATCTCCAGGCCCTCGCCATGGTCTACCCGTTCGACGAGAGCGGCGCCCAGCTCACCTCGTCCGACCCCGATCTCGTCTCGGTCTGGCAGCTCGCCAAGAACACCGTGGAGACCACCAACCAGAACTTCTACGTCGACTCCTGGACCCGCGAGCGCGGACCCTACGAATCCGACAACTACATCCACCAGTTGGCGAGCCTCTACCTCAGCGACGACCCGACACTCGGCGTCTACTCGATGGACTACTTCGCCAACCACCGCACCTGGCCGCAGGAATGGCCGCTCTACGTGATCACATCCGTCTACGACAACTGGCGGCAGACCGGCTCCACCGACCAGGTCAAGCGGATGTACGACGCGCTCGTGCCCAAGCTGCTCAGCAAGGACTACAACGCGGCGCTCGGCACCATCGACCAGTCGGACGCCATCGTGGACTGGCCGGAGGGCAGCCGTGACGGCTATGTCTTCGCCGCGAAGAACACCATCCTGGGCGCCCTGTCGTACAGCAACTTCTCGCAGATGGCGGTCCTGGCCGCCTCCCTCGGCAAGAGCGCCGACGCGGCGAACTTCACCGTGATCGCCGACCGGCTGCGCACCACCCTCAACTCGGCGTTCTACAACGCGGGCAAGGGCGCGTACGACGACGGGCTCAGCGCCGACATGAAGCCGACCGGGCACTTCGCGGTCCAGGCGACCGCGTTCCCCGCCGCCTTCGGCGTCCCCGCGAGCCGACAGCAGTACGACGCGGTCGCGTCGTACCTCACCTCGCGCGGCATGGCGTGCAGCGTCTACTGCTCGGGCTTCCTGCTCCAGGGGCTGTACAACGCGGGCCACGCGCAGGAAGCGCTCGACCTGCTCACCTCGCACGGCACCAACAGTTGGCTGCACATGATCGACCTGGGCGCGGGCGCCACCGGCGAGGCGTGGGACCCGGCCGAGAAGAGCAACATGACGTGGTCGCACCCGTGGGCCACCGCCCCCTCGTACGTCATCCCGCGCGACATGTACGGCATCGCGCCGTCCACGCCGGGCTACGACACCTTCACCGTGCGTCCGCAACCGGGCGACCAGACGTACGGCTCGGTGACGACACCGACCGTCAAGGGCACGGTCGGCGCGTCCTTCCACCGCGTGGGCGACCGTACCGACCTCGGCGTGTCGGTGCCGGGCAACTCCGTCGCCACGGTGAGCGTGCCGGTCACCGACGGATACCGGGGTACGACGGTGTACGTGGACGGCCGTGCGCGGACCGCGACCCGGCAGGACGACGGCGGGCTCGCGGTGCGCGTCGGCGTCGGCTGCCATGTGCTCAGCATCTCGGGCAGCCGGGCCGTGACCGCTGACCCGCTGCTGACGGGCGTGTGCGGCGGCGCGTACCGGGTCGGCGACACGCCCACCGGCTCGCTGGCCACCACGGCGGTGACCGCGACACGCGGGAAGCCCATCCCGGTGACGCTCACCCTCGACCAGCAGGTCACCGGCCTGACCGCCGCCGACCTGCGGGTGTCCAACGGCACCGTCACCGGCCTCACCGCCAACGGCGTCGGCGCGGCGGGCACGACCTGGACGTTCACCGTCACCCCGCGCGGGAACGGCGAGGTGACGGTCCGGGTCCCGGCAGGCGCGGTGCACGGCACCAGCGGGCGGCCGAGCCTGGCGATCGGACCGCTGACCGTGGGCTCCGCCGGGCACGGGCCCTGGGGCTGAACGCCTCTCGCCGTAGACCCTGAACCCCGCTGAATCCCCCTGAACCAAGGCCGGGTGCCACGATCAACCCGTGGCACCCGGCCTTGTCCTTGTCCTCCGCTTCCCCTCGGCCGCGCGAGCCCCCGCCCGCCGCCCGGCTACCGTTCCCGGTATGCGCATCGTCTCCCTGCTCCCCGCCGCGACCGACATCGTCGTCGAACTCGGCCTCGGCGACGCCCTCGTGGGCCGTACCCATGAGTGCGACTGGCCGCCGGAGGTGGTCGCCGACGTACCGGTGGTGACCGGCGCGGAATTCGACCCGGACGCGCTCAGCAGCCGGGAGATCTCGCGGGCCGTCGGCGGCGCCGCGCACCGGGGCTCGTCCCTCTACACCCTGGACGCCGCGCTGCTCGCCGAGTTGGCGCCCGACGTGGTCCTCACCCAGGACCTCTGCCAGGTGTGCGCCGTCTCCTACGGCGCGGTCACCGACTCCGTACGCGTGCTGGACGGCGAAGGACCGCGCGTGATCAGCCTGGAGCCGAAGACCCTGCCCGACGTACTCGCCTGCGTGCGCCAGGTCGGTGACGTGCTGGGCGTTCCCGAGGCCGCGGCCCGCAGGACGGCGGAGCTGGAGGAGCGGCTGGCGGCGGTACGGGAGCGGGTGGCGGGCCGCCCCCGGCCGCGGGTGGCCGCCATCGAATGGCTGGACCCGCTGTGGCCCGCGGGGCACTGGGTCCCGGAACAGATCCGCTGCGCGGGCGGCGAACCCCTGCTCGCGCGACCGGGCGAGCACACCGCGCCCATGGAGTGGACCGCGCTGCGGGAAGCCGCGCCGGAAGCGGTCATGCTGCTGCCGTGCGGCTTCCCGCCCGAGCGCACCCTGAAGGAGGCCGGCCTGCTGACCGGCCACCCCTCATGGGCCCAATTGCCCGCCGTGCGTGACGGGCGCGTGTGGGTCCTGGACGGACCCGCCTACTTCAACCGGCCGGGACCCCGCGTCGTGCGCGGCGCCGAAGTCCTGGCCCACGCGCTCCACGGCGTCGAACCGGCGGAACCGGTCACCGCCGCGGAAGCGCGCCCGCTGGCGGGAGCCGGTCAGCTCCCGTACCGCAGGTAGACCGTGTCACCGAGGTGGACGGTCGTGCCGCGCGAGGCGGCGATCGGCGCCGAGCCGTCCAGGCTCGACTTCCACGTCGCCGTACCGGAGTTGACGGTGCCGTTGAGCGCCGTGACCGTGCCCGTGCCGGTAGCGGGCGTGACGGCGGTGACGCAGCCGCCGGGCGTCGCGGACGCCGCCGCCGCGTCCAGGACCGTACCGAGCGTCGTGGTCGTACCAGTCGCCGCGACCGGCACCGAGCACACCTTCAGCGAACCGCCGCCGTTGTCCACAATGAGCGCGAGCTTGCTGGTGGAGCCGCTGGTGAAGTCGGTGGTGGCGGCCCAGGTGGGCGCGCCGGGAGTGACCGGGGCCGGGGGAGTGGCGGTGAAGCCGCCGCCCGCGACCGCGCGGACCGCGTCGATCGAGGCGTACGCCGACGGGCTCGTGTCGGTGGGCAGGTAGCGGAAGCCGCCGCCCGGACCGAACTGTTGGGCGAGCAGGAAGTCGACCGGCGTCTTGCGCGCCGCGGTGGTGAAGTCCGTGCCCTGCGCGTTGAATCCGCAGGCGTTCAGGCCGGAGACGGCCCAGCCGTTGGAGTCGGTGTTCGCGCCGAACATCGAGGTGAAGGCGCCGGTGGCGTTGACGAGTTTGCCCTTGAGGAAGTTCTTGCCCGCGACGACGGCCGTGTCGGTGTTGGGCACCCCGGCCGAGCACAGCGACGCCAGGGTCGCGCCGGTCATGTCGATGTCGCTCGCGGCGCCGAGCTGCGTCGGATCGCCCGCCGCCTTCGCGTAGTTCCAGCCGCCGTCGGTGTGCTCGTTGGCGCGCACGACCGCCACCGACGCGTCGAGCAGGGCCTGGGGCACGCGCTGCCCGCCCGATTGCGTCTTCGCCCCGGCCAGCGCCAGCAGCCCGAAGACGGTGCCGTTGAAGTTGGCGGGGGGCCCGAAGTAGCCGGGCGAGGCGGGCTGCCAGTACGAGGCGATGTCCGCGATCAGATTGCGGCCGGTGCCGACGCGGGCCGGATCGATGCCCGCCGCGTACGCGTTGAGCGCGCCGCGCTCGTAGTCCGTCACCACCGGCGACGCGGACGGCCACGCGGCGGTGGCCAGCAGATTCCGGTAGACCGTCCTGGCGTTCTTCGTGGTGTCGCCGCCGGGAGAGACGTCGGCCGCCGCGGTGCCCGCGGCGGCGAAGGCGCTGAACGCCCACTCGTTGGACAGACCGCTGCCCGCGTACGAGCCGTCGGCGGCCTGAAGCGACTTCAGATAGGCGACGCCGTTCGCCTTGGACGTGGCGATCTGCGCCGGGGTCGAGGTCGCCCGCGCGGGCGCGGTCGCGGTGAACAGCAGGGCTCCGGCCGCCAGCGGTACGGCGACGGCGAGTGCCCGGCGCCGGGCGGTGCGGGAGGGCACGGTCACAGGAACGGTCATGAGTGGAGGACTCTCCTTGGAAGGGGGCGCCTCGCGCCCCGGCACACGGCTGTCCTCACGACCGGCCCGCGCCGAGGCGGTCGCCGCCCGAACGCGTGGTCAGGCTTCCGCACGTGCTGCGTCTCCGAGCGGGTGATCGGGCTCGGACCACCGCGAAGGCGGCCCCTACCGTTGCGCGTCAGCTCCGGACTCTCACCGGATTCCCCCAGTCGGCGACCAGCCGAGGCTAGCGCAGCACGCGCGTGACGTAAGGGTCGCGGGGGAGTGGTGAAGGCAACTGCCCGCCACGTTGACGGGGCACACGCCGACGTGGTGCTATGAAACGTATTTCCGATTCAGCAGCCAGGGGAAGCCGGTCCAAGTCCGGCGCTGACCCGCAACCGTAGGCCCTCCGAGAGGCGGGCGAGCCGGATCACCTGCGCTGAGCAGCAAGTCACGATCGCCGTCGAGGACTACGGCACGGACGACAGGACGGCCGCGTCAACCGCCAGGCCGCCTCGCCTCCGCGGCCCGCCCTCCCCGTCGGCCGACCCGGGGGGCCACCCGTGCTTCGTCTTGTCCCGCGCCGCCGTCACAGACGGCCGCGCATCGTCGTCCTGCTCACCGCGGCGGCGCTGACCTTCGGCAGCCTCACGGCCGGACTGGTCTCGGTGGCGACCCCGGCGGGCGCGGACCCGATCGGCGACTGCACACCCACCTCGGGGGCGATCGTCGCGGTGGACTACGGGCACTGGAACGGCCCGGTGCTGCGCGGCTGCGACGCGCACCCCACCACGGGCATGAATCTGCTGCACAACGCCGGATTCACCACCACCGGCACCGTGCACGACGGCCCCGGCTTCATCTGCCGGATCGGCAACGACGGCTTCGACAGCGGCACGCAGTACCCGACGACCGCCGACGAGGCGTGCGTCCTGACCCCGCCCGCGAACGCGTACTGGTCGTTCTGGATCGCGCCCGCGGGACAGGACACCTGGACGTACAGCCCGCTCGGCGCGCTCGGCGACCACCCGCAGGACGGCGAGGTCGAGGCGTGGGTGTTCGGCCCCACCGACATCGGCGGCAGCACCGGCGGTCCCTCGTTCACACCGGACTCCGTCCGCGCCCACGACACCACCACGCCGCCGACCACCCCGCCCACGACGCCGCCGACCACGCCCCCGACCGGTCCCGGCGGACAGGCCGACACAGCGGCGGCGGCCACCTGGCTGACGAGGCAACTCACCGACGGCGACCACGTCTTCGACGGCTGGGGCACCGACTTCGGCGCCACCGCGAACACCGCCATCGCACTCGCGGCGGCCGGCGGCCCCGACGCCACGATCCGCGCGATCGACGCCTTTCTGACGGCGCACGCCGACGACTACCTGCTCCCGGACTCCACGGTCACCGTGCCGAGCCCGGCCGCGGCGGCCAACCTGGCGCTGCTCACCGAGATCCTGGGCGGTGACCCCACCTCCTTCGGCGGCCACGACCTGCTCAAGGACCTGACGGACAACGTCTGCGCGGCGGCCGGAAGCCTCGGCAACTGCACCGCGGCCGGTGACTTCCACGGCGCTTTCTCGCCCGGCACCCAGGCCCGCGCCCTGCTCGCGCTGGCCCGCGGCGGCGCCACCGTGCCGCGGCCCGCCGTCGACCGGCTCACCGGGATGCAGTGCGCCGACGGCGGATTCTCCGGCTCGATGCTCTCGCCCGGCGAGCGCTGCACGTCCGACCCCGGTTCGACCGCCGACGCCGTCGTCGCCCTCAAGCACCTGCCCGGTACCGGCGATGTGCTGGACAAGGCGCGGGCGTACCTCACCAAGACGCAGTCCGCCGACGGCGGTTACCTCGCGTACGAAGGGGCGTCCTCCGGCGACACCGGTACGACCTCCTCCGCGGCCCAGGCGCTGACCGTACTGGCGCAGACCGACCGCGCCGCCGCCGCCCGCTCCTGGCTCGCCGCCCGGCAGACCGACGGCGGCGGTTTCGCCTCCGACGGCTCCGGCGGCACCGACCCGGACCTGTACGCCTCGACCGCCGCCGTCCTCGCCGTGACCTCCAGCGACCTCGGCAGCCTCACCTACGGCGACACCCCGACGAGCCCGCCGACGACGCCCCCCACCACCGCGCCGACGACCCCGCCCACGACCTCGCCGACCACCCCGCCCACGACCGGACCGACCACCCCGGCCGCGGCAACCCCCGACCTGGCCAAGGGCGTCGCGTACCTCATCAACCGCGGCAATCTCGTGGACGGCCACTACTACGAGTCCGGCGCGGGCCAGAACACCGGCTTCGCCGACTTCGGCCTGACCGTCGACGGCGTGCTCGCGCTGGCCGCGACCGGCGGCGCCGACGACACCCTCGCAGGGATCACCGACTTCCTCCAGCACGGCAAGGACGGCTCCGGCCGCGGCATCGACGACTGGACGCTGATCGGCACCTCCTACGCGCAGGGCGGCTCGCTCGCCAAGGAGGCCGTCGCGGCCGAGGTCACCGGCAACGACCCGCGCGCCTTCGGCGGCCACGACCTGATCGCCGCGCTCGACGCCACCGTCTGCGCCGCGGCCGACACCTCGGGCGGCTGCGCGGCCAGGAACAACTACGCCTACGCCACCTCGGTGTTCTCCCAGTCCCTCGGCGTCATCGCCCAACTGCGCGCGGGTGACACCGCCAAGGCGGCCGGGCCGGTCGCGTACCTGGAGAGCCTCCAGGACTCCAGCGGCGCCTGGCCGAGCCTGATCCCGGCCGCCGGCGACCAGGACGTGGACAGCACGGCGATGGCGATCATGGCCCTCGACCTGGTGCCCGGCGACGCCGCGGCCAAGGCGGTCGCCAAGGGCGCGGCCTGGATCGCGAGCAAGCAGCTCGGCGACGGCGGCTTCCGGGGCGCGGCCGGTGACTCCGTCAACTCCGCCGCCCTCGCCGTCCAGGGCCTCACCCTGGGCGGCACGGGGTACCGCGCGCAGATCGCCAAGGCGCGCGCGTTCCTGGCCGCGCAGCAGAACGCGGACGGCGGCTTCCGGGTCGCCTCCGACACCGACCAGAAGCAGTCCGACGTACGCGCCTCCACGCAGGCCGTCGGCGGCGCGGTCGGCACCTCCTTCGGCACCCTGCTGCGCGACCTCGCCGACCAGAAGGCGGCGGCCGAAGGGGCCGCGTACCTGGTCAAGCAGCTCGACGGCAGCGACCACCTGGCCAGCACCTACGGCCCCGACTACGGTCTGACCGCCGACCTCGCCCTCGCGCTCGCCTCCACCGGCGGCCAGGACCCGACGCTGACCAAGGTCACCGGCTACCTCGCGGGACACGTCGCGGACTACGCCGACCCGGCGGGCACCTCCGCCTACCCCGGCCCGTACAGCGGCGCCACCGCCAAACTCGCGGTGCTCGCCCAGGTCATGGGCCAGGACCCGCGGCACTTCGGCGGCTTCGACCTGATCGGCACGCTCAGCGGCCACGTCTGCACGGCCGCCGCCGAGGACGGTTCCTGCACCGCCCCCGGCGACTTCGACCAGGCGTACTCGACGGTCTCCCAGTCCCTCGGCGTCCTCGCCCTGGCCCGCGCGGGCCAGACCCCGCCCGCCGCCGCCGTGAACCGGCTGCTCCAACTCCAGTGCGCGGACGGCGGTTTCTCCTCCACGCTGGACGCGCCGGGCGCCGACTGCGCCTCCGACGTGGACACCACCGGCTACGCGCTCCAGGCGCTCGTCCTGGTGCCGGGACACGCGGACGCGGTCACCAAGGCGCGTACGTATCTCGTCAAGGCCCAGCAGTCCAGCGGCGGTTACCAGGGCGCGGCGGGCGTCAGCAGCAACTCCACCGCGCTCGCCGTCCAGGCGCTGCTGGCCACCGACAAGATCCGGCCCCAACAGGCGCGCGACGGGCAGAAGTTCCTGCGCACCACGCAAAACAAGGACGGCGGCTTCCGGATCACCGCCGCGGCGGGCGACTCCGACCTGCGGTCCAGCACCCAGGCCGTCCCGGCACTCGCGGGCACCCCGCTGACCACGCTCACCCACGCGCTCGCGCCCATCGCGCCCTCGGGCGGCGGCTCCACCGGCGGTTCTTCCGGTTCTTCCGGTTCCGGCGGCTCGTCCGGCGCCGCGGGCGGCACGGACTCCGGCGGCTCCGGCGGCTCGCTGGCCGCCACCGGCACCGGCGTGCTCGCGGCGGCCGGTCTCGCCGCGCTGCTGCTGGCCCTCGGCAGCGCGCTGACCGTACGGCGGCGGCGCACCGCACAACAGGGCGGGAGGCACCAGTGATCCACGGCATTCGGCCGGCCCATGGCATGCGGTCAACGGCCCGGCGGGCGGCGCCCGTCGCAGGCGCGTCCTGCCATCCACGGCGGCCCGGCGCACGATCGGTCCTCGCCCGTACGGTCACCGCGCTCGCGCTGACGCTCGCCGCCGTGTGCGGCGGGCTCACCGTGGGCGCGGCGCCCGCGATGGCGACCGCGCAGCCGATGAGCGCGTGCACGACCACCAAGGGCGTCGTGCTCGCGGTGGACTTCAGCCACTGGGGCGGCCCGCTGCTGCGTTCCTGCGGCACCACGCCCACCACCGGCTACACCCTGCTGAACCAGGGCGGCTGGGCCACCACCGGCACCCAGCACGACGGTCCGGCCTTCATCTGCCGGATCGGCTACGCCGGTTACCAGGGCGGCAAGCAGTATCCGACGTCCAAGGACGCCCCCTGTGTGCTGACACCTCCCGCGACCGCCTACTGGTCGTACTGGCACGCCGACGCGGGGCAGAACACCTGGTCCTACAGCCAGTTGGGCGCGATGAGCTACCACCCCAAGCCCGGCAGTGTGGACCTGTGGATCTTCGGCGCCACCAACGTCGCGGGCACGCAGGGCCGTCCGACGTTCTCACCCGACAGCGTCCGGGCGCACAACACCACGTCCGGCGGCGCCACTTCGGCCCCGCCCAGGCCGACCAAGCCCGCCGGTACGCACACCACCGCGGGCTCGGTGCCCGGGAAGACCTCGCGTCCGGCCGCCACCACGCCGTCCGCGACCCGTACGACACCGGCCACCACCTCGGCCCGGCCCACCGCGACCCCCACCGGGACCGCGTCCGCGAGCACCGCGCCGGGCACGGGCACGGCCACGGGCGCAACGCCGTCGCCAGGGCAGCCCCGCACGCAGGACGCGGAGCCGACCGCCGCCGCGAGCCATTCGTCCGGCTCGGTCCTGCCCTTCGCCCTGACCGCGGCCGTCGTGGCCGTGATCGCCGGATTCATCGTCGTCAGGACCCGGCGGCGGCGGAACGCGGAGTAGCGCGTTGTCCACCGCCCCGCCTCCGTCCCCGACCGGCGGTCCCGCGCACGCCGCCGCCCCGCACACCGGGCGGCGGCTGCCGCGCACCCTGCACCCGGTCGCCTGGTGGATCTGGGGCATCGCCCTGGCCACCGCGGTCAGCCGCACCACCAACCCGCTGCTGCTCGGCCTGGTCCTGGTCGTCCTCGGCTACGTCGTCACCGAGCGCCGCACCGACGCCCCCTGGGCGAAGGGCTTCAAGTACTACCTGTACCTCGCGCTGACGGTCGTCGCGATCCGCGTCGTCTTCCGCTGCGTCTTCGCCAGCGGCATCACACCCGCCGACCACATCATGTTCTCGCTGCCGCACATCCCGACTCCCCACTGGTACGCGGGAATTCAGCTCGGCGGCCCGGTGTCGCTCGAGGCCACCCTGTCCGCCGCGACCGACGGACTGCGGCTGGCCTGCCTGCTGTGCTGCATCGGCGCCGCGAACACCCTCGCCAACCCCAAGCGGGCCCTGCGCGTCCTGCCCGGCGCGCTGTACGAACTCGGCGTCGCCGTCACGGTGTCGCTGAGCGTCGCCCCCCAACTCGTCGAAAGCGTCCAGCGGGTGGCGCGCGCCCGACGGCTGCGGGCCGACCGGGCCAAGGGGCTGCGGGCGCTGCGCGGCATCCTCATCCCCGTACTGGAGGACGCGCTGGAACGCTCCCTGCACCTGGCCGCCGCCATGGACTCGCGCGGCTACGGCCGGGCCGGCACCGCGACCCGCGCCTCACGCCGTACCACCGCCGTCCTGATGCTCGGCGGCATGCTCGGCCTGTGCACCGGCATCTACGGGCTGCTGGACGGCACCACCCCGCGCGCGCTCGGACTGCCCGCCATGCTCGGCGGGTCGCTGCTCTGCTGCGCCGGACTCGCGCTCGGCGGGCGGCGGATACGGCGCACCAGCTACCGACCCGACCCCTGGCGGTCCGCGGAGTGGGTGGTCGCGCTGTGCGGCGTCGCCACCGCCACCGTGCTGTTCCTGACTGTCGGCTACAACGCCGCCGACCTCAACCCCAGCCTGTATCCGCTGCGTTGGCCGTCACTGCCGTGGCTGCCCGCCGCCGCGATCCTGCTCGCGGGCACCGCCGCCTTCGCCGCGCCGCCCCCGCCGCGCACATCCGCCGCGAAGAGAGCGAAGAGCGCGAAGAGCGCGAGAAGCGCCACGGCCGGGCGCTCCGCCGTGCCGCCCGGCGGAGCCGCCGTGACCGCCACGACAGCCGAAACCGCCGAGTCCGCCGACAAGCCCAGCGAGGCCCTGCTGTGATCCGATTCGACCAGGTCAGCGTCGTGTACGCGGGCTCCGAGCAGCCCGTGCTGCGGGACGTGGACCTGACCTTGGAGGAAGGCGAACTGTGCCTGGTCGTCGGCAGGACCGGCGCGGGCAAGTCCACACTGCTCGGCACGGTCAACGGCCTGGTGCCGCACTTCACCGGCGGCACACTCGCGGGCCGTGTCACCGTCGACGGCCGCGACACCGCGTCGTACCCGCCGCGTGAACTCGCCGACGTGGTGGGCGTCGTGGGCCAGGACCCGCTCGCCGGATTCGTCACCGACACCGTCGAGGAGGAACTGGCCTATGTCATGGAGCAGTTGGCCGTCCCCGCCGACGTCATGCGCAAGCGCGTCGAGGAGACCCTCGATCTGATGGGCCTGGCCGACCTGCGGCACCGCGCGCTGAGCGAGCTGTCCGGCGGCCAGCAGCAGCGCGTCGCCATCGGGTCCGTCCTCACCGCCCACCCCAAGGTTCTGGTGCTGGACGAGCCCACCTCCGCGCTCGACCCGACCGCCGCCGAGGAAGTCCTCGCCGCCGTGACCCGGCTCGTGCACGACCTCGGGGTGACCGTCGTGCTCGCGGAACACCGCCTGGAGCGCGTCGTGCAGTACGCCGACCGCGTCCTGCACCTGACCGGCGACGGCACCGTCACCTCCGCGCCGCCGTCCGTCGCCTTCCGTACCGCCTCGGTCGCGCCCCCCGTGGTCGACCTCGGCCGCCTGGCCCGCTGGGAACCGCTGCCGCTGTCCGTACGCGACGCCCGCCGCGCCGCCGTCCCCTTGCGCGAACGGCTCGCCGGACGTCCGGTGCCGCCGGTCCGCGTCCCGCACGGCACGGGCACACCGCTGCTGACCGCCAGCGGGATCGTCGTGCGCTACGGAGACGTGGTCGCGGTCCGCGAGGTGGACCTGGAGCTGCGGGCCGGTGAGGTCACCGCGCTGATGGGCCGCAACGGCTCGGGCAAGTCGTCCCTGCTGTGGGCGATCCACGGCGCCGGGCCGCGACAGGGCGGAACCGTACGGCTCGCGCAGGGCGCGGACCCGGCCGCACCCGAGCCGGGGGCCTCGGCACGACGGTTCGGCGGACGGCGTACGACGTCGGGACCTGAGCGCCGCCGCGTCGGCCTGGTCCCGCAGACCCCCACCGATTTGCTCTACCTGGAGACGGTCGGCGCCGAACTGGCCCAGGCCGACCGGGAGTCGGCCGGGGCGGCCCCGAGCACCGCGCGGGCGATCCTCGACCGGCTCGCGCCCGGCATCCCCGACGACACCCACCCCCGCGACCTGTCGGAAGGCCAGAAGCTCTCGCTCGTGCTGGCCATCCAGCTCACCACCGCCCCCGACGTCGTCCTGCTGGACGAGCCGACCCGCGGCCTCGACTACCAGGCCAAGCAGGCCCTCATCCGGATCGTGGACGCGCTCGCCGCCGAGGGCCGCAGCGTCGTGATCTCCACGCACGACGTGGAGTTCGTCGCCGCGAGCGCCGACCGCGTGATCGTCATGGCCGAGGGCGAGACGGTCGCCGACGGCCCCACCGCCGATGTCATCGTCGCCTCACCGGCCTTCGCACCGCAGGCCGCCAAGATCCTCGCCCCGCTGCCCTATTTGACGGTCGGTCAGGTCGCGGACGCGCTCGCGGAAGCCGAGGCGAAGTGATGGCCACGGCCAGGACGGGCGCCACGGACACGAGCGGGGGCGCGGGCAACGGCAAGGGCGCGGCCGGGCGTTGGACGGGCCGTACCACCGCCGTCCGGATGCACGCGACGGCCGTCGTCACCATCGTCCTGGCCGCCTTCATCGGCCTGGTCGCCTTCTTCTGGCCCTTCGTCGTCGCCCCCGGCCGCTTCGGCACCTCCTACGCGCCGCCGCTGATCTTCGGCGTCCTGCTGATCCTCGTCCTGGCCGTGGTCTTCGCCCAGATCGCCGACGGCGGCATCGACGCCAAGGCCCTGGCCATGCTCGGCGTGCTGTCCGCCGTCAACGCCGCCCTGCGCCCGCTCGGCGCGGGCACCGCGGGCATCGAGACCGTCTTCTTCGTCCTCGTGCTCGCGGGCCGCGTCTTCGGCCCCGGCTTCGGCTTCACCCTCGGCTGCACGTCCCTCTTCGCGTCCGCGCTGCTCACCGGCGGTGTCGGGCCCTGGATGCCGTACCAGATGTTCGGCTGCGCCTTTGTCGGGATGCTCGCCGGGCTCCTCCCGCGCGCCCGCGGCAGGGCCGAGATCCTGATGCTCGCGGCCTACGGCTCGGCGTCCGGCTACCTCTTCGGCTTCCTGCTCAACCTCTCCTTCTGGCCCTTCTCGCTCGACCCCGGCAGCTCCATCGCCTACCTGCCGGGCCTGCCCTTCACCGAGCAGTGGCACCGCTACCTGGCCTTCGACGTGGCGACCTCCCTCGGCTGGGACACCGGCCGCGCGGTCACCAACTTCGTCGCCATCCTGCTGGCGGGCCCCGCCGCCCTCATCACCTTCCGCCGCGCCGCCCGCCGCGCCAACTTCACCGCCCCCATCCACTTCGCCCCGCCCGCCCCGCCCCCTCCGCCCGCTGGGTCCGCTCCGGGCGCGGGCGCGGACGAGACGTAACCCGTACTGGTCTAGCCTGGCGGTCCCCGACGGACGCGCGGGACGCGGGAAGCAGGACGTGGGAGAAGGGGCTGAGGGCGTGGAGCTGGTGTTCGCGGGGCGGGTCGTGGAGTGGCGCGGACCGGCGCCGTACTACTTCGTGCCCGTGCCGGAGGAGGAGTCCGCGGACATCCGCGAGGTGGCGACGACGGCCTCGTACGGGTGGGGGGTGATCCCGGTGCTGGCCCGGATCGGCGGCACCGATTTCGCGACCTCGCTCTTTCCCAAGGACGGCGGCTATCTGCTGCCGCTCAAGAACGCCGTGCGCAAACCGGAGGGGCTTTCCGAGGGGGACGACGTGACGGTGGAGATGACCGTCCGCCTCGACACGTAGGGAAGGCGATCCCGTGCCGAATCCCGCCGAAGCCCCGGGCCGAATCCCGCCGAATCCCCGGACCGATTCCCCGGCGCCGATCCGGCACGGCACTTTTGCGCGGCCATTGCCGTGCCGACAGCGGTGAACCACTAGCGTTACGGCCTGTGAGTACGAGTATCCGGTTTTCGCCGTCCGCGGCTCCGCGCCTTGCCGGTTCGGTCGCCTTCGGGGCGGTGGTCGGGGCGTGCGTGGGGTCGTCGACCGACACGCCGCTGGGAATTCTCTCGGCCATCGCGGCCACCGAGTCGTTCTTCGTCGTGGTCGGCTGGTGCGTGCTGTGGCCGATGGACGCCGCCGCGACCCGCCACAATTCGCGGCGCGAGGACCTGCGACCGCTCGCCGAGGAGATCGTGGTCGTCGCGGTCGCGCTCTGCGGCCTCATCGGCATCGTCGTGTTCCTGCTCGGCAACTCCGACACCGCCCACGCCGCGACCGCGCTCATCGGCGTCTTCATGGCCTGGGCCGCACTGCATCTGATGTACGCGGCACGGTACGCGTATCTGTATTACGAGGAGTCCGAGGGCGGGATCGATTTCAACTCCGAGGACGAGGCCCCGGCCTACCGCGATTTCTTCTACTTCAGCTACAACCTCGGCATGACCTACCAGGTCTCCGACACCGACGTCTCCAGTTCGACGATCCGCGCGGTCGTCCTGCGGCACACACTGCTGTCGTACCTGTTCGGTACGAGCATTCTCGCGACCGCCATCAACCTCGTCGCCGGAATCTTCACGCGGTGAGCGCACGGCACTTGCCCTGGCGCTTGTCCTGATACCTGCCTGACGCCTGCAATGTCCTGACCCTGCACTGTCCTGACACCTGCGGCGCCCTGACGCCCGCACTGACACGTGTCCGGCACCGCGCGACGCCTTCCGCGCGGTGCCGGACACGTGCCGGAGGGTCAGCGGCAGCCCACTCCGTAGGTGCCGTTGCCGGAGTCGGCGGCCGGGTCGCTGGAGACGGACAGCCCGACGTACGGGTGATCGCGGTCCGGGGTGAACGTGTACCGGTCCGTGAAGGTGTAGCTCTGCGCGCCCTTGGGGAACTGGGCGGTCTGCCGGGCCAGCGTGACGGCGCCCTGCGGCTTGCCCGTGGCGCTGTGCCACCACGTCAGGTGCAAGGTGCCCGCCTCGGTGCCGTCGTAGGTCACGTACACCGTGGCGGTCGCCGTGCGGCGCTTGCCGGTCGGGCAGTCGAAACCGGTGACGGCGATGGACGCCACGTGCGGCCCGGCAGCGGGCTTCCCGGTCGTCGTCGGGTCGGCCGAAGGGGTGGTCGGCGCGGTGGTGGGCGGCGTGCTCGGCGTGCTGGTGGGCGTGCTCGACACGGTCCTGCTGGGCGTGACCGCCGTCGTCGGTGTGCCGGTCGGCGAGACGTTGACCGTGGGCGACGCCGACAGGCTGACGGTGGGGGACGGGTTGGCGGGCGCGGTGGTCGGGGTCGTCGCGGTCAGCGACGTGACGGCGGTCGGCGTCGGGCCCGCCACGGGGGTGTCGTCGCTTTTGTTGCCGGTCGCCACCGCCGTGACGGTCACCGCGCCCGCGATGATCACGGCCGCCGCGACGACGGCGAGGACCTTCGCGCGTCGGCTGAAGCGGGGTGCGGGAGCCTCGGGGCCGCCCGCGGGGGCGTGGTGGGGCACGTGCTTGGGCGGTACGGGCGGCGCGCCAGCCCCGGACGCGGCGGACGCGGCCACGGCGACCGGTACGGCGGCGCGCTGCGGCTGCTGGGCCGCTTCCGCCGCGGCCTCGCCGGACGGCGCCGCCAACAGGACGACCAGCGCGGCGAGTTCACCGCGCCCGCGCTCCTCCCAGTCCTCGCCGTAGGCGGCGACGGCGACCGCCTCGGCCTCGGCGGCGAACTCGGACGCGCTCTGCGGCCGGTCCGCCGGGTTCTTCGCCAACCCGCGTGCGAGCAGCGGCCGTACGGGCTCCGGAGCCTGCTCGGCCGGGACCGGTGCCTCGGCGTGCTGGGCCGCCAGTTCCGCCGCCGTGGCACCCGCGTACGGCGGCGCGCCGGTGAGGCTCTGGTGGAAGACGGCCGTCGCCGCGTAGACGTCGGAGGCCGCGGTCGCCGGTGCGCCCGCCCACCGCTCGGGCGCGCTGTAGGGGGTGCCGGAGGGTACGGCGTCCGGCTCGGCGTTCGCCTCCGCCTGATCCGGGGCGGGAGCCGCCGGTTCGGCGTCGACGAGCTGGACCGTGCCTTCGGGGGTGATCAGGACGTTCTCGGGCGCGATGTCGCCGTGGGCGCCACCGGCCTCGTGGGCTGCGGCGAGCGCGACCAGCGAGCCCTTGAGGACGACGAGCGCCGCCTCGGGCGCGAGCGCGCCCTTCTCCTGGAGGAGGGCGACAAGTCCGGTGCTGCTGACCGGAGTCGGCGTCCCGGCCACGGGCTCCTGGGGCTCCGGGGCCTCGGCCACGGCCTGGGACGGCGCCGCCTTCGAAGCGGCCGGTGCCGTCTTCCGCCCCTTCGCCGGGGGCCTGGTCCCCGCCGCCTTCTTCGCCGCGCCCGCGGGCGGGGCCGCCGCCGCGGTCTTCCGTGTCTGCGCCGTCTTGGCCACGGTTCTAGCGGGTGTCTTCGCGGGTGCCTTCGCCGGAGTCCCGGCCGGTGCCTTGGCCGCCGTCTTCGCGCTCTTGGCGGCCTTCACGGCGGGCTCCTCCGCCGCCTGCTTCTGTGCCGCCTTCGCCGCCGCGGCTGCCATGGGAGCGGCCTCGGGCTGCTTCTGAGGCTCCGTCACCTTGCTTGCGGTAGCGGGTACTTCGGCCGCCGCGGTCTTCACGGCGGGCTTTGCGGCAGCGCGCTTCGGCGCGGCCTTCGTGGGCTTCGCGGGCTTTGGCGCCGCCTCGGACGCGGCGGCTTCCTGAGCGGTGCCCTCGGGCTGCGCGTCCGCCACCGTCTCCGTGTCCCCTGCCGTGTCCGCTGGCGTCTCCGCTGCCGTCTCCGCTTCCGCCCGGGCGGGAGCCTGGGCGCGCTTACGGGGCTGCGCCGCAGCCTTCCGCGCCCGGGCCATGGGCCTCGGGCCCGGCTGCCGCTGTCCGGCCGGCTTGCCGTCCCCGGCCGTCGCGCCGTCCTCGCCGGGTATGCCCGTGCCGTTGTCGTCGTCCACCTGATTCCGCCCCTCGCGCTGCCCCTTGAGGAGGAGCCGCTGTGCGCGGCACCTCGACGCCCTGTTCCGTACTCGGATTTCCCACCGCCAGCCGGGCCGATCTGCCGGGGGTCACGGCTGTCCGCCCGAACTGCCCCTTCCACGGGAGGGCCGAGCGCCGAAGACGCCGACAGGGGACCGGGGTTCGCCCGGGAACCGTGGAGGAGGTGCCGTGAGGATCAAGAGGGTACTGGTGGCCGGGCACCAAGGGGAGATCGGGGCGGCCCTCATCCCGCCCCCGCACCCCCCTTTGCCGGACAGCCAGGGGCATATGCCCCGCCGATCCCCCGCCTACGCGTGTCCCCCGATGCGGACGGTACGCACGGGGCGGCGGCGATGACGGCGCGGGCGCGGAACAGACGCTCGTCGCGGCCGGGTTGGGCCTTGCCGCCGTATCGGCACTGGCATCGGCACCGTGTCACTCGGTCCTTCAGACGACTGGCCGGATGGCGTGGGCCAGGGGGCGGGCCGTCACGCGCGTGGCACCGTCGCCGTCCGGTTCGACCGCCCGGAGCGGGCACCCTGTGCCGACGCGGTCGGTGAGTTCGGCCCGCAGGGTGGCGAGTTCGGCCATGCGGGCGTCGAGGAGGCGGATCTTCTCCTCGAACAGCGCGGAGAGCGCTAGGGCGGGGTCCGGTGCCGCGCGCAACTCCTCGCCGGTCCGGGCGATTTCGGCCAGGGAGAATCCGAGTGTCTGCGCGGTGCGGACGTAGTGCAGCCAGGCCACCGACTCGGGCGGGAAGTCGCGGTAGCCGTTGGTGAGCCGTCGGCCCGTGACGAGGCCGACCTTCTCGTAGAACCGGATCGCGTCCCTGGTCATCCCGGTCTGAGCGGCCAGCTCTCCGATACGCATGCCGCGCCTCCCCCCTCGGCCGATGAGCTTGACCTTGGACCGTACTCCACTGTTTAGCGTGAGGCCGTCGCTGAGCCCCCCAACCGGCCGGAGCCTCCCCGTGATCCGTTTCCACGCCCCCGCACGCCCCGCCTATCTCCGCGTCGTACGCGCGAGTGCCTGGTACGACCTCGCGGTCACCGTGGGGTTCGTCACACCGTGGACCTACGCGCGGGTGCACGACGCGCTGTCCTCGGCGGGCGACGCGCTCGGCTGGGGCGTCCTGCCCGAACTCGACGTGTGGCAGACCCTGTTCGCGAATCTGATGGGCTCTGTCGTGGTCGTCTGGGCCGCCCTCCGCATCGTACGGACCCTGCCCGAACACGGCCTGCTCGACGGCATCGCGCGCACCCTGTTCTCCGCGTGGATGGCGTACGCGCTGGCCCAAGGCGCCTCGCGGATCCTGTGGCTGTTCCTCGCCGCCGAGGCCACCTGGGGAATCGTCCAGCTCACGCCCTGGCTGCGCCCCGCCGTCGACCACCGGACCGCCCGACCGGAACGCTCAGGGCTGGGTTGATCGCCAGCCGCCAGCCGCCAGCCGCCAGCCGCCAGCCGCCAGCCGCCAGCCGCCAGCCGCCAGCCGCCAGCCGCCAGCCGCCAGCCGCCAGCCGCCAGCCGTCGGCCACGGCGGGCCTTCGGGGCGCGGACGGCCTACGGCCTACGGCTGCGGCTTCGCGGTGGCGATGCGGTCGAGCCAGTCGCGCAGGAGGGCTTGTTCGGTGGCGGTGAGGGCGGAGGTCCGGGGGAGGACGGCGCGCAGGGTCACGGCGGCGGTGACGGGACCGGAGGCGGGGTCGGTGGCGGCCGGGGCGTCGGTGGTGATCGCGGCGATGACCGCTTCGCGGGCCAGGGCGGCCAGTTCCGGGTCGCGGCGGTCGGGCGGCAGGGAGATCAGCGTGTTGGTGATGCCCTGGCCCGCGGCCTGGACGAGCAGCGAGGCGCGTTCCTCGCTCACGCGCAGTCGGCCCGCCTCGGCGATCCGGCGGATGTGCCCGGCCAGCACCGCCACGCCCGCGACCTCGGCGGGTGTCGGCGGCACCGAGCCCCTGGTCCGCTCGTACATGACCTGGTAGAGCGCCGGGTTGGCGAGGCCGAAGCCGACGTGCAGGTCCCAGCCGGTCCGCAGGTCCGCCACCGGGTCCGCGCCGGGCTCCAGGTCCGTCTTGCTGGCCAGATAGGCCGCGAAGCCGTCGGCCGCGACCGCATCGAGCAGGCCCTGCTTGTCGCCGAAGAGCCGGTAGATCGTCGGTGCCTGCACTCCGGCCGCCGCGCCGACCGCCCGGGTCGACACGGCCTCCCGGCCGCCCTCGGCGAGCAGCTTGGCGGTGGCGGCGAGGATGCGCTCGCGCGGACCGTCCTCAGGGGCGATGTCTCCGACGCTCATGGTGTCAACGGTAACAGGAATCACGTTAGCGGTGATTCAGTATCGATGCTAGCGTGTGAGTCGTTAGTGATGATTCGACGCTGCTCGTGCCGCCACCGATACGGCGACACCTATCGGCATGTCGATCTGTCGACCGCGCGTCGCCCGTGCGCCGAGGCCCCGCAAACCCTCACCCACCTGGAGACACCTCATGATCATCGTCACCGGAGCTACCGGAAAACTCGGCCGGGCCGTCGTCGACCGGCTGCTCACCCGCGTCCCCGCCGAGGAGATCGGCGTCAGCGTCCGCGACCCCGACAAGGCGCGGGACCTGGCGGAGAAGGGCGTCCGCGTACGGCGGGGCGACTTCACGGACCCGGCGACCCTCGCGCACGCCTTCGAGGGCGCCGCGCAGGTGCTGATCGTCTCGGCCGACGTCACCGGAGAGCCCGCCCTCGCCATGCACCACGCCGCGATCGACGGAGCCAAGGCCGCCGGGGCCGGCCGCATCCTCTACACCAGCCACATGGGCGCGAGCCCGACCTCCCTCTTCGCGCCCATGCCCGACCACGCCGCCACCGAGGCGGCGCTGCGCGACTCGGGTGTGCCGTGGACCTCCCTGCGCAACGGCTACTACGCCAGCTCGGCGATCATGCTGCTCGGCGCCGCCGTGCGCACGGGCGAGCTGGCCGCGCCGGAGGACGGCCCCATCTCCTGGACGGCCCACGCCGACCTCGCCGAGGCCACCGCGCGCGTGCTGACCGCCGACGACCGGTCCGTACGCCCGTCGGGTCCGACCGCGCCGCTCACCGGCTCCGAAGCGCTCGATCTCGCCGACGTCGCGGAGACCGCCGCCGAACTGTCCGGGCGCCCGGTCAAGCGCGTCGTCATCGGCGACGACGAGTACCGGGACCTCCTCGTCGGGCACGGCGCCTCACCCGCGCAGGCGGAACTGCTCCTCGGGATGTTCGCGGCCGGCAGGCAGGGCGAGTTCACCGCGGTCGACCCGGCGCTCGCCACCTTGATCGGCCGCCCGCCGACGCCGTTCAGGGACGTACTCGACGAGGCGATCACGTCCGCTGCCTGACGGCCGACCTCTCGGCCGCGTGCTCGTCAGCGCAGGAAGGCCGCCACGGTCGACACGAAACGCGCCGGGTCGTCGAGCCAGGGGAAGTGACCGGCGCCGGGCTGGACAGCCGACTCGGCGCGCGGGAACAGACCGGCGACCTCGGCCGCGGCGGAGGGCGGGGTGTTGAGGTCGACCTCCCCGGCCAGTACGAGGACGGGGGCGGTGAAACGCGCCAGGGCCGCGCGGGTGGCGGCCGGGTCGAAGGCGCCCTCGGAACCGAAGACCTCCCCGGCTTCCGCGTTCCTGCGCGCCTCGCCCGCGTCCCGGTGCGCGCGGGCCGCGTCGTCCCAACGCCCGTAGAAGAAGGGGTCGACGGCCCGGAACGTCCCGGCGTCGCCCTTGCCCGCGACGACCGCCTCCAGCGCGGCGAAAGCGGCCGGGAACCACGGCTCGCCCTCGCGCAGCAGCGCCGTTCCGCGCCGCGTGTCCCCGGTGACCGGGACATCGACCGCCCGGACGCTCGGCGTGATCAGCGCGAGCCGCCCGACGCGTTCGGGATGGCGGGCGACGTACAGCACGGCCAGATTCGTACCGGCGGAGTGCCCGAGCAGATCCGCCCGGTCAAGGCCCAGATGGACGCGGAGGGCTTCCACGTCGTCCACGAGCCGGTCGCAGCGGTAGGAGCCGGTGTCCTGGGGGACCGCCGAGTCGCCGGTGCCCCGCGGGTCCAGCAGGATCAACCGCCGGTGCGCGGTGAGACCGCCGAGGTCCCCGAGGTACGCGCTGTCCTGCATCGGACCCCCGGGCAGGCAGATCAGCGGCGGCCCCTCGCCGAGAGCGTGGTACGCGAGCCGGGTCCCGTCGGGCGCGGTGAAAGAACTCGTGGCGGTCGTGGCGGTCGCGGCGGTCGTGGCGGTCGCGGTGGAGTCGGCGGTCATGGCGACGACTGTGGCAGCGGCCTCGGGACGGGGGCAACCGGGTTCCGGCGGCGGCCGTCCGCCGGGGAGCGGGATGGCCGTACCTCGCGAGCTGCGTCGGTCGGCGTGGATCTCGACGCCGTACGCACCTTCGTCGCCGTCGCCGACGCGGCACGGTTCCAGCAGGCACGCGACGGACCCGCACTCGCTGGTCTGGCGCGCCGACAACCCGCATCCAGCGCTGACCGTCCTGCGCCGCCACCTGCGCGGCACCGCGCCGGACGGCCGGGCGTCCGACACCTGGACCCCGAAATGGACGCATCCGCCGGTGGCGCGGTCCGCGCGTCCCGGGCAGGAGCCGCGTCGTGCCGGACCGGCCGGGGACGCCGTACGTCCAGGGGCCGGATGAGCCGTGCGGGCCGCACCGGGCGAGCAGCGTGCGAGGGCGGCCACCGGACCGGTGACGTACCGGCGAGGGGACGGGCCACGTACCGGCGAGAGGCGGCCACCGGACCGGCGGGAGGCGGCCACCGGACCGGCGACGATCGGGCGCCCGGCGTATTCTGCGTCGTATGTCCTGGACCAGCCTCTTGAGGGTGCGCCGCGCGGAGGGGGAGACCTTCCTGCTGCGCCGCAAGCGGGTCCCCGGCATCGACCTGTCCTACGGTGACGCGCGGCTCGCCGAGATCCGGGCGGCGGCGCGCGAGGGCGTCGAGCAGTGGCCGCTGATCCGCGCGCGACTGGCCGCCGCGACGGACGGCGAGGACCTGACCTTCCTGCTGGAGGGCGTGCAGAGCGTCGCCGGGGTGGAGCGGTGGATCGGCGACGTGATCGCCGCCGAGCCGGACGACGCGCTGCCGCTGCTGGTCTCCGGCGCCCGGCATGTCGCCTGGGCCTGGCACGCCCGTACGGGTTTCGCGGCGCGATACGTGTCGGACGAGCAGTGGGAGCTTTTCCGGGCCCGGCTGACCGTCGCCGAGGACCACCTGCTGGAGGCGGCCGAGCGCGAGCCGACCTGGGCGGCGCCCTGGTACTTCCTCCAGATCACCGGGCGCGGTCTCGGCGTCGGATCCGATGTCGCGGAGCGCCGCTTCGCGGCGACCTGCCGCCGCTCGCCCGGCCATGTCGCCGCCCACCGGCAGCACGTGCAGCAGCTCTGCCCGAAGTGGGGCGGCTCGTGGGCCCGGACGCACGCCTTCGCCCGCGAGTCGATGCTGGCGGCCCCCGCCGGGAGCCCGATGGGCCACCTCGTCGCCCAGGCCCACCTGGAGGAGTGGCTGGCACTCGGCGGCGACGCGGAGTCGCCGTATCTGGCCGACGCCGACGTGGTCCGCGCCGTCAACGAGGCCGCCGCGCGCTCGGTCTACCACCCGGACTTCGTACGCCGCCGGGACTGGCCGCTGGCCTTCAACACCTTCGCGATGACCTTCGCGCTCGCCGGGGACCTCCGCCTCGCGCGTCCGCTGTTCCAGGTCCTCGGGGACCGGGCCACCGAGATGCCCTGGATCTACCTGGACGGCCAGTCGCCCCTGGTCCCGTTCCTCGCCTGGCGCGCCCGCGCCGACCGCTGACGCCGTACGTCCGAAGGGGTACGGACCCGCGCCGGGCGAAAACCGCTGGTCGCGGCGGCTCCCTTTGCGGTAGGTCTGCGGGGGCGCGTGCCGTGGAGCGGCGCCGCTGTGCGATGCCGACGTGGAGGACGAGATGTTCGCGATTTCCCTGGGAGACGACGCCGAGCTGCGCCCGCTGGAGCCGTGGCGGGCCGAGGAGTTCCTGGCCCACATGGACCGCGGGCGCGAGTACATCGGACAGCACATCGGCCTGGCCGACGCCACCGCCGACCTGGACTCGGCGCGGAACTGGCTCCAGTCGTACGCCGACAAGACGGCGGCCGACGCGGGCCGCCTCTACGGCATCTGGCTCGACGGACTGCTCGTCGGAGGTGTCCTGTTCAAGGTCTTCGACGCGGCGGCTGGCAACTGCGAGGTGGGCTGCTGGCTCGAACCGGCCGCCGCCGGACAGGGGTTGGTCACCCGGGCGGCCCGCGTCATCATCGACTGGGCGGTGTACGAACGCGGCATCCACCGCGTGGAGTGGATGGTGTCGCCCAAGAACACGCCGAGCGTCAACGTCGCCAAGCGGCTCGGCATGACCCGCGAAGGGCTGCTGCGCGCCACCTACCTCTACCGGGGCGTACGGCAGGACGCCGAGGTCTGGTCGATCCTCGCACCGGAGTGGCGCGTCGCCGGGCGGGACGCCCGCTGACCGACCGACCGATCGACCGCCCGCTGACCGCCCGCCCGCCGTCCTCGTACCGGACGCCGGGCCGGCAGCGCACCGCGGCCCCGGGGCACCCGTGGCAGACTCCCCGAATGCTCCATCCCGACGCCGCCCGCCTCACCCGCCGCTATCTGTCCGTCGCCGACCGGCTGCTGCCGGGCCGGATCACCCACTTCTACGTGGTCGGCTCGGCCGCGCTCGGGGCGTGGCGCGCGGGCGGCAGCGACATCGACGTCGTCGCGGCGGTGGACGGCGGCTTCACGGCGGGGGACCTCCGGCGGCTGCGGGTGCTGCACCCGGTCGGCAACGCCACCCCCGTCGTACGGGCGCTGCTGCGGGCGCGGGTGACGGTCCCCGGCACGGTGAACGCGGTCTACGTGTCGGCCGCCGACCTCCGCCGACCGGTGACGGCCATCCGCCCGCTGGCCTCGCACACCGGGAACTCCTTCGCGCGCGGCCGTGCCTTCGACGTCAACCCTGTGGTGTGGAAGGTGCTGCGCGAACGCGGCATCCCGCTGCGCGGCCCGGTCCCCGGCACCCTCGGGCTCGACCCGGAACCGGAACGCCTGCGCGCGTGGAATCTGGAAAATCTGCACGGCTACTGGCGCCCCTGGGCCGAGAAGGCGCTGGCCGGGAAGACGCCCGGCAAGCCGCTGGTGGCGGCGCGCTCGGCGGGACGCTCGCTCACCACCTGGGGCGCGCTCGGGGTGTCCCGGCTGCACCGCACGGTCGCCACCGGGGACATCGTCTCCAAGGAGGGCGCGGGGGAGTACGCCCTGGAGACCTTCGCGCCGCGCTGGCACCCGCTGATCCGTACGGCCCTCGCTCATCGCCGCGCTGAGCCGCTTCCGGCCGGGCTCGCCCGCGACCCGGACCTCGCCGACGGGGCGCGGCGGCTCCGGCTGACCGGCGCGTTCGTCATGGAAGTGATCGCGGACGCCGACCGGCTCTGAGGACCGCCGCCCCAGCAGCCGTTCAGCGGGCGCCCCCCCGCCCGCTCCGGGGGGCCGTCACGACCCGGAATCCCGGCACGACCGGCCGTTGGCCCGTGCCGCGCCCTGCCGCCGTACGGGCGACCCCTGTCACCTGTCAGAAGCGGCAGGCGCGGGCCCGCTCCTACCTCGGCGCCGTGGCCCCCCAGGCACTGGCGCAAGCGCAGGGCCAAGCGGCGGCGAGCGGCCGGTCGCATCCGCACACCGACACCTACGCGACGGGCACAGCCGCCGATACGACGTCCCGTACGGCCTCCGGTGCGACGTCCGGTACGGCCTCCGGTACGCGGACTGCGTACACCGACCTCGACCGGCTGGTGCGGACCTTGAACGTGCCCGGCGGCCAGGTCAGCAAATTGACGGACTGTCAGGGGCGGTCCAGGGTGATGGAGTTGACCGGGCCGAGGTCGTAGTGCCAGGCGCCGCCCGCCACCAGGTCGTCGACGACCTGGCCGGTGCCGTTGTAGCCCGTCCACAGCCTCGCCCGGGCGCCCCCGGACTGGTTGTTGAGCACGTCGTGCCACCCGTACTGATTGCTCAGGTTGTGGGCGCCGTAGCTCCAGTACACGAAGCTGGGGTGGTCGTTGCCCCAGTCCGTGTCGTTCGGGTAGACGCAGACGGCGCCGTACGGGCAGCCGTGGACCGTGCCGCCCGCCGCGTCGGCCTGCGCCGCGCCGACCGTGCCGACGGCCATCACCGAAAGTGCCAGCGCCGCCACGCCCCGCATGACCTTGCCCATGTCGCTCTCCCTCTCCTCGCGGAACCGGCCCTTCGAGGCCGCCACCAGCACCGTAGGAAAGGGGAACGGCCCGCCGCTCCTGACAATTGACAGGGCGGCGGGCCGGGACCGGACCGTCAGGACAGGCAGCCGACGCTCGCCAGGGCCTGCCGGAGCAGGACACCGCGACCGCCCGGCATCTCCTGCTGGAGCTGCGGCGAGGACGCCTCCTGCGGGGTGAACCACACCAGGTCGAGCGCGTCCTGGCGCGGGCGGCAGTCGCCCGCGACCGGTACGACGTAGGCGAGGGACACCGCGTGCTGCCGGGGGTCGTGGTAGGCGGTGACCCCCTCGGTCGGGAAGTACTCGGCAACGGTGAACGGCTGCGGGGAGGCCGGGATCCGGGGCAGCGCCACCGGGCCGAGGTCCTTCTCCAGATGCCGCAGCAGCGCGTCGCGGACCCGCTCGTGGTGCAGCACCCGGCCCGACACCAGCGTGCGGCTGATCGTCCCGTCGGGCCCGATGCGCAGCAGCAGCCCGATGTGGGTGACTTCCCCGCTGTCGTCCACCCGCACCGGCACGGCGTCGACATACAGGATCGGCATACGTGCGCGCGTCAGCTCCAGTTCGTCGGGAGCCAGCCAGCCGGGCGTGGTTTCGGTCATGTCAGCCATCCGCTGATCGTACGTCGCCACCCGCCCGCGCACAGGCCCGGGAGCCGAACCGGACCCGCGCGGTCCGCTGTCCGGACCTGCGCGATTCCCGGCCCCGCCGCGATCCGCCGCTCTAGCCGCTCATGCGGCCCACGCCCGCGTAGACCCAGAACTCCGAGGGATTGTCCGGGATTTCGTCGGCCGGATCGGGGCGCCACAGCGGGACGTAGACCAGTCCCGGCGGGACCAGGCCGAAGCCGGTGAAGAGCGCGGCGATCTGGTCGTGGGAGCGGGCGGTGACCGGAGAGGTGGCCTTCGACCGGTAGAGCTGGCCGACGGCGGCGGCGGTGCCGGGGCGGTCCTGGTCGGTCGCGTGGCTCAGCGCGAGCCAGCTCCCCTCGGGCAGCCCGTCGCGGTAGGCGGCGACCAGCCCCTCGGGGTCCTCCGCGTGCGTGATGAAGTGCAGGATCGTGATCATCAGGACGGCGACCGGCTGGTTGAAGTCGATCAGCTTCCGTAGCTGCGGCGAGTTCAGTACGTCGTCGGGCCGCCGGATGTCCGCGCTCACGATGTCGGCGTCCGGATTGTCCGCGAGCAGTGACGCGCTGTGCGCGACGGCCACCGGATCGTTGTCCACGTAGATCACCCGCGTGCCCGGCGCGATCGACTGCGCGACCTCGTGGACGTTGCCCTGCGTGGGGATGCCGGAGCCCAGATCGACGAACTGCCGGACGCCCGCGTCGACCAGATAGCGCACCGCCCGGCCCAGGAAGGCCCGGTTCGCCCGCGCCAGCGCCCGCACCTGCGGGTCGATGGCGGTGAAAGCGGCCAACGCCTCCCGGTCTATGGCGAAATTGTGCTCCCCGCCGAGCATCGCGTCGTAGATCCGCGCCACGCTCGCCTTGGCCGGATCCACGCCCTCCGGGACATCTTTGCGTCCGCTCACCACAAGTCCCTTTCGACGGCCGCGTCTTGAACGGTCATCATAGAATCCTGGTGACGGGGCGCTGCGGGGTGCGTACGTCTCCACCGGGTGGTTTCGGCCGCCCGCCGCAACGGCTCGGCGGAAGGCACGACCCTGCGACACGAAGCGCACGAACAGCCCGAGGACAGCGCCCTCGAGGACGCGCCGGGGGCCGCTTCCGCGTTCCGCGAGAAGCCGCCGCCCCCGCGCCGCGGGCGGCTGGCGGTCGGTCCAGCGGCCGATGTCATCGGTTCCGCGCTCGATCTGCATATGACCGGAAACCATGTCGTCCACGCGATGGCGCCCGGATTCTGCGACGCCGCCTCCGTCTATCTGCTGGAGCGCTGGCTCGTCGACGAGAGCGCGGGGACGTCCGCCGATCCGCCGCAGATCGAGGCCAGGCGGCTCGCGCTGCGGATGGGCGCGGCGGCGGCCGAGAGCACCGAAGGCGTCCTGCCGATCGACGAGGTGCTGGTCTTCCCGCGCCAGACCCCGTACGCCCGCGCGCTCGCCACCGGCCACGCCCAACTGCTCGACGCGGTCGACACCCACACCTTCGACCGGCTCGCCGCCTCGGGACGCGGCGACGCCCGCATCCACGACCTGTTACGCACCGCGTCCTTCCTCGTGGTTCCCATACGCCTCCAGAGCGCCGTGATCGGCTTCATCGCCTGCACCCGCGGCCCGCACCTGCCGCCGTTCGGCCTGGAGGACATGGCGGGCGTCGAGTCGCTGGCCGCGCGGGCCGCGGTCGCCCTGGACAACGCCCGCCGATACGAGCACGAGCGCCGTACCGCGCTGGCCATCCGCAGGAGCATGCTGCCCGACACCGACCGGACCTTCGAGGGCTGCCGCGTCGCCCACGACTACCGGCCCGCGGGCCCGCACGACATCATCGGCGGCGACTGGTTCGACGTCCTGCCCAGGCCCGGCGGCCGGGTCGGCCTGATCGTCGGCGACGCCATGGGACACGGCCCGGAAGCCGCCGTCGCGATGATCCAACTGCGCACCGCCGCAAGGACGTTGGCCGCACTGGACACCGACCCGCGTGAACTGCTGCACCGGCTCGACGCCCTCGCCGCCGACACCCCCGACGCCTCCTTCGCCACCTGTGTGTACGCCGAGTGGGACGCGGAACAGCACACCTGCACCGTCGTCGGCGCGGGCCACCCGCCGCCGCTGATCCGCGCACCGGGCGAGGCCGCCCGCCCCGTCCCGCTCGGCGCTGGACTGCCGCTGGGGCTCAGCGCCTGGAGCGCCGAGCCCTCGGTGCTGGAGATCCACCAGCCCACGCTCCTGCTGCTCTACAGCGACGGCCTGATCGAGAGCCGCCGCTCCGACATCGACGCCGGTATCGCCCGGCTCGCCCGCTCCCTCGACCACGGCATAGGCGAACGGGCGCCGGGCGGCCCGGTCATCGGTGCCGACGGTGCCGACGGTGCGGACCGCGCCCCAACCGGCCCCGGTACGGGTCCCGTTGGCGGCGCCACCGCCCGCGCCGCCGCCGAGGCCGCCGCACTGGCCGAAGTCGACGTCGGCCAGGAGCAGTTGCAGTCCCTCTGCGACACCCTCCTCCGCGACCCGCCCGCCGACGCCACCACGGACGACCGCACGGTCCTGCTGGCAGCGCTGACACCGGGATAGGCCGCGGGCGCGCTTGTCGTGAAGGGGCGTCCGTCTGACGGTGCCTGGCGCGCGGCCGGATTCCGTGAGGCGCTTCCGGCGGTCGTGCTGACGGTCGTACCAGCGGGCTGACACGGCGGGCTGACACCGGGAAAGGCGCGCGGGCGCGCTTTGCGCGAAGCGCCCGGTGGCGCCCGGCGCGCCGTCGCGCACCGGCAGGTGGCTCCACGGCCCCGCTCGGCCAGATCGCCACGGGACGGACGGCCGACGCGAGCCACGTCCGCTGCGCCGACTTCGACGGCGACGGCAAGACCGCGGGCGGCGAGATCTCGGCGTGGCTGAACCGCGGCGGCGACGGCCGCGTCGCCTCGGGCCCGGTCATCGGCTGACCGCGCGCCCGAGGCCGTACGGCCGTGTGTGTGTACGCGCGGCCGTCCGCGACGGCCCTGGTCGCCGGGGCCCGAGGCCGTACGGCCGCGCGCGACGCCCGCTCGAAGGGGCCGGTCAGACGATGCCGCCGTTGGCGCGGACGACCTGGCCGTTGACCCAGTGACCGGCCGGGGAGGCGAGGAAGGCGACGACCTCGGCGATGTCGGCGGGGGTGCCGAGCCGCTCCAGCGGGGGCTGGGCGGCCAGGCGGGCGACGGTCTCCTCGTCCTTGCCGTCGAGGAACAGGTCGGTCGCGGTGGGGCCTGGCGCCACCGCGTTGACGGTGACGTCCCGGCCGCGCAGCTCGCGGGCGAGGATCAGCGTCACCGCCTCGACCGCGCCCTTGCTGGCGGCGTAACCGGCGTATCCGGGGAAGGACAGGCCCAGCACGGACGTGGAGAAGGTGACCACGGCGCCGCCGGGGCGCACCCTGCGGGCGGCCTGCTGGGCGACGACGAAGGTGCCGCGGATGTTCGTGCGGTGCATCGCGTCCAGCTCGGCCAGGTCCAGCTCGGCCACGGTCGACAGCGCCATGCGCCCGGCGGCGTGCACGACGACGTCGACACCGCCGTACGCGGACTCGGCGGCGTCGAAGAGCGCCGCGGCGGCCGTCTCGTCGGCGATGTCGGCCTGGACGGCGAGCGCCTGGCCGCCGGCCGAGGTCACCTCCTCGACGGCGGCCTCGGCCAGGCCGCGGTTGCCCGCGTAGCCGATCACCACGGCGTGGCCGTCGGCGGCCAGCCGGGTCACCACCTGGCGGCCGATACCGCGTGAGCCGCCGGTGACGACGGCGACGCGCGGCCGGGCGGGGGTTTCGGGGGTGGTCGTCATGGGGGGGGCTCCTGTACGGAAACGGGGGCGGTCGGGCGGCCGGACCGCTCCGGCGTTCGTACGTCCTGCCGGGGGCCGGTCCGCTTCCCACTGTCGGTCGCTTCCACGCGGTCAGCCAGGGCTGAGCCCACCCAGGGGTTGCCGTCCCCTGGCTGCGGCCTGGCCCCGCCGGGCGCGGCGAGTGACGATGGAGGGGTGAATCTTCCCGAGCTGGCGGCGTTCCTGAAGACCCGGCGCGACCGGATACGGCCGGACGCAGTGGGGCTGCCCGCCGGGCCGCGGCGGCGGGTGCCGGGGCTGCGCCGCGAGGAGGTCGCCCAGCTCGCCGGGCTCTCCGCGGACTACTACACCGAGCTGGAGCGGGGCCGCGGCGCCCAGCCCTCGGCCCAGACGCTGGCCGCGCTGGCCAGGGCGCTGCGGCTGACCACGGACGAGCGCGACCACCTGTTCCACCTCGCCGAGCGGCCCGTGCCCCCCTCCGCGCACGGTTCGGCCGCCCCCGTACAGCCCGCGCTGCTGGGCCTGCTCGACCGGCTGACCACCACCCCCGCCCAGGTCATCTCGGACCTGCACGAGACGCTGGCGCAGAACGAGCCGGCCGCCGCGCTCCTCGGCCGTCCACCCGCCGTACGCGGCCCCGCCCGCAGCTTCGTCTTCCGCTGGTTCACCGATCCGCGGGCGCGCGGGATCTACCCGCCCGAGGACCACCCGCACCACTCGCGGGTCTTCGTCTCCGACCTCCAGGCGGTCGCGGGCCAGCGCGGCCGGGACACCGAGGTCGCGCGGATGGTCGCCCATCTGCGGCGTGAGAGCGCCGAATTCGCCGCTCTGTGGGACGCCCACGACGTCGCCTTCCGCCGCACCGACCACAAGCGGATCGTCCATCCGTCGCTGGGCGTCATCGAGTTGGACTGCCACTGCCTGTTCAGCGAGGACGGCCGGCAGCGGCTGCTCTGGTTCAGCGCCGCCCCCGGCACCGAGGGCGCGGAGCAACTGGAGCTGCTCTCGGTCATCGGCACGCAGGACATGTCGGCGCGGTAGGGCGGGACGCGGCAGAGCGCGGGGTGCGAGGCACGGCAGGGCGCGGCAGGACGTGGGGCGCGGCAGGGCGCGCGGACGCCCTCGGCACGGCGGCGGCGTCCCCTTCGCACGGACCGCACGGGTCTCGGCTGCCCGCGAACTCCTCCCAGCTCAGAGGGCGTTCGGCGGGCCGCTAGCGCCGGGGCAGCTGATTCGCATGGGAGTCATGTGGTTGTTGCGCGGTGTTCATCAGGGGTTCTCGGACGGTGACGACCGGCCGCCTACTGTGATCGGGAGAGCTGGCAGGCAGAAAGGGAACTGTGGTGAAACCGACACAGGATCTTCCTGACGCACTGTCAGGCGGTGAGGTCTCCGGCGAGGCGAGCGGCTTAACCGGTCCTTCCGTCGCGGGCGGTGAACTGGCCGCCGCCCGGCTGCGCGGCGAACGCGAGGCGCTGCTGCGGTACGTGGCGAAGCTGCTCGCCCCCGACCTGCGGCACGCCGAGGACGTCGTGCAGGAGACCCTGCTGCGGGCGTGGCTGAGGGCCGATCAACTGGACTGGCAGGAGCGGCCGATCAGGCCCTGGCTGTTCAGGATCGCGCACAATCTGGCCGTCGACACCTGGCGCAAGGACCGCGCGATACCCGTCGGCAGTGCGGCCGACGTCCGCCCCGACACCGCCGACTGGGACGACCTCGCCGACCGCGTGGTGGACCGGCGGTGGCTGCAACAGGCCATGCGGCGACTGCCCTACGCGCACCACGAGGTACTGGTGCACGTGCACATCTACGGACGCGGCAGCGAAGAGGTCGCCGACGTCCTCGGGATACCCCGCGGGACCGTCAAGTCCCGTACCCACCACGCGATCCGCTCGCTGCGTCGCGAGCTGGGTGTGCTGGAGAACGAGGAGACGGCCGCATGACCCGTCCGCAACCGGCCGTCGTCGAGCTGGCGGGCGGGCCCCTCCAGGTGTTCACCGACCACCGGGGCGCCATCTGCACGGTGCTGGGCGTCCTCGGCCTGGTCATCGCCGTGCTGGTCCTCACCAACCGGTCGGTCCGCCGGATCGGCGGATGGCGCGTGGTGCGCCGCTGGGCGCGCCGCGAGAGCCGCCTCACCGCGAACGCCTTCACCGCGCCGCTGCGCGGGTGGGTCCGCTACCGGCGGCAACTCCGACTGCTGGGACGCCTGTTGGACGACCCCGGCGTCTGGCGGACCGGGGAGCGCGCGCTGCGCGCCGCCCACGCCGCCGCCCCCGACCGCTGCCGCCCGTACGGCGTGCTGGTCGGCGACGGGACCGACGACGGTCTCGTCGGGGTCCTCGTCGCAGGCCGGGACGTCCCCGAACCGCCGCCGCCGTGGGTCGCCGACGACCGCGACCCGCGCGTGTGGTGGAGCGCGTACGAGGAGTGGCACGACCTCCAACCCGCCGGACTCGCGGGCCGGTTGGCCCTCGGGGACGGCGCCGGCTGGGAGCAGGGGCCGGTCGCACCGCCCGTACTGATCGCTGCCGTCGGCGTCGAGGGGGACCGCGCGGTCTTCCTCGACCTCGCCTCGGGCGCGCCGGTCACCTCGCTGGACGGTGACGAACGCGTCGCCCGCCCGCTCGTCCACGCGCTCGCCGCCCAGCTCGACCGGCGGCTGCCGCCCGGCGCCGTCACCGTCGCCGACGGCGTGCACCCCCGGCACGCGGGGCCGCCCGTCGCCCAGGCGCTGCGCGACGCCGCCCGGTGGAGCGACACCCACGAAGGCCCCGCCTTCGTGGTCTGCCAGGGCCCGCTCCCCGACGCCGCCGACCTCGCGGGCGCCGCGGGACCGCGCGTGCTGGCGTACGGCAGGACGCACGGCCGCGCCCGGCTGCTGGACGTGGACCGCGACGGACTGCTCACCGTGCATGGCACACCGCTGCGGGTCCGGGCGACCTCCGTGCCGCGCGCGGTGGCCGCCGCGATCGGGTCGCTGCCGCCGTACGAACCGCCGCCGCTGGCCGCGCCCGTCCGCGCCCCGGCACCGCACGCGCACGTCGAACGGGCCGAGGAGCCGGGCACGGTGGGCGTCTCCGCGGTGTCCGCCGCGAGCGTGCCGTCCACAGAATTCGCGCGGGGCGTCGGCCACGCCCAGGTGACGCCCCGTCAACGCAGCGGTGGCGAAGCCGAGTCGGGCCCGATCGGCGTCTCGGCGTCGGCCGCCGCCGGGCCCGGATCCGGCGCGACCCCGCCAGGGGGACGCGCCCGCACCGGACCCGCCGCCGGTGAGCCCGCGGGCGGAGCCGGGACACCCGACGCCGAGTCCGTGGGCTCGGGAGCCGTGACCACCGCGCCCGCCCCGCGCGGCGACTGACCGCCGACCGACCGTTGACCGCCGCCCCCGGCCGCCCCCACCACCCCGGTTGGACATCGTGAAGCTGACTCTCACCACCGTCGACGCCGTCGGCACCACCGCGGGCGCCGTGCACCGCGACCACCTGCTGGAACTCCCCGACGGCTGCACCGTGGGCGACCTGGCCGAGGCGCTGGGCGTCCGGGCCGACGGCACACCCGCCACCGCGGGCCGCCCCGGCGCGCCCGCGGCGGACCCGGCACGCCCCGACGGCCCGGCGGACCCCGACGCGGGCCCCGCCCTCCACCTCGGCGCCGCACCGCTCGCCCCCGAGGCCCCGATCCGCGACAGCGGCATCCGCGAGGGCAGCGTCCTCGGCGTCGGCGGCACCCCGCCCGACCCCGACCCGCTCGCGGGCCGCGTCCAGCCCGCGCCCGGCGAACCCGTGCTCGCCGAGGTGCACAGCGTCTCGGGCCCCGGCGCGGGCCGCAGTTGGCAGCTCGCGCAGGGCAGTTACGAGATCGGCACGGATGTCCGCTGCGCGATCCGGGTCCGCGGCGCCGACGCGCCCGAGTACGGGCTGTGGGTGACGATCGCCGCGGACGGCAGCGCGTACTGGCACCGCGAGCGCGCCGAGGACCGGATCGACGGCGGCTCCGTACGGCTCTGCGTCCCCGTCCCGCCCTCCGATGTCGACCCGCTGACCGGCACCGCGCCCGACCGGACCACACCCGAGGAGCGGATGGACGCGGCGCGCGCCGTGGACGAGGCGGAGAAGGCGGCGCGGGCCGCGCGGAAGGCGGCCAGGAAGGCGGCGCGCGGACCGGCCGCCGACCCCCGTACCGTCGCGGCCCGTACGCCCGCGCAGGCCGACACCACCGCCCGCCGTGAGGCCGACCACCGCACCGCGTGGCCGGTTGACGTCGACCTCGCCGTCGGCACGACGCTGCTGCGCATGGTCGCCCCCGTGGAGGCGGACGCCGCGGTCGCCGACTCCGCCGACGGCATCGGCGTCGACTTCAACCGGCCGCCGCGCATCGCGCCGCACCTGGACGCCGAGTCGCTGCGCCTGCCGTCCCCGCCGGGACAGCGCGTCCGCGTGCCGTTCCCGCTGCTGATGATGTTCGCGCCGGTCGTGCTCGGCCTGGTCATGGTCGGCATCTTCCACTCGTACTTCTACCTGGTGTTCATCCTCTTCACGCCGCTGATGGCGATCTCCAACTGGGTGATGGGCCGCCGCAACAACCACAAGACGCACGTGGAGTCGCGCCGCCGCTACCGGGCCCGCCGCCGCGTGGTGGAGCGGGAGATCCGCGCGGCCGTCGTACGCGAGCGCCGGGTGCGCTGCGACACCGGACCCGACCCGGCGGCCCTCGGCCTGATCGCCACCGGACCCGGCAGCCGGCTGTGGGAACGCCGCCGCCGCGACCCCGACCACCTCGTGCTGCGGGTCGGCACCGTCGACATGCCGTCGGTGAAGGCGATCGAGGACCCGGCGCAGGACGAGAACCACCGCACCGTGCGCTGGAATCTGCCCGACATCCCGATCGGCGTGGAGATCACCGAACTCGGCGTCGTGGGCGTCGCGGGCACCGCCGCGCCCGTCCAGGCGCTGGCCCGCTGGTGCGTGGCCCAGTCCGCGGTCCTGCACAGTCCGCGCGACCTGCGGATCGTCGTGCTCACCGAACCGTCCCGCGCGCAGGAGTGGGGCTGGGTGCGATGGCTGCCGCACCTGCGGCCGTACTCGCCCAACGGCCCGGTCGTGGCCATCGGCAACGACCCGGAGAGCGTCGCCAACCGCGTCTCGGAACTGGTCTCGCAGATCCAGGCACGGCAGCGGGCGCTCGGCTCGTCCATCGGACGCGCGATGTTCACCGCGCCCGACATCCTCGTGATCGCCGACAGCGCACGGCAGTTGCGCGACGTGCCGGGCATGGTGCAGATCCTCACCGAGGGTCCGCCGGTCCGTGTCTTCAGCCTCTGCCTCGACGAGCAGGAACGGCTGCTCCCCGAGGAGTGCGGCGCGGTCGTCACCGTCTCCGGCACCGGTCTGACGGTCCGCAGGACCGGATTGCCCGAAGTCACCGGCGTACGGCCCGATCTGGTCGCCTCCGCCTGGTGCGAGCGGGTGGCCAGGGCGCTCGCGCCGCTGCGCGACGTCAGCCCGGACAACGACAGCGGACTGCCCGACGAGGTACGGCTGCTGGACCTGCTCGGCCAGGAACCCCCGGACGCCCGGGCGCTGGTGGACCGCTGGACCAGGCGCCCGGCGACCACCACCTTCGTACTGGGCACCGGATACGACGGGCCGATGTCGCTGGACCTGGTACGCGACGGGCCGCACGGCCTGGTCGCCGGGACCACCGGATCCGGCAAGTCCGAACTCCTCCAGTCCTTCGTCGCCTCCCTCGCCGCGGGCAACCGCCCCGACGAACTCACCTTCGTACTGGTCGACTACAAGGGCGGCAGCGCCTTCCGCGAGTGCGCCAACCTGCCGCACACCCTCGGCATGGTCACCGACCTCGACGCGCACCTCGTCCAGCGCGCCCTGGACTCGCTCGCCGCCGAACTGCGGCGCAGGGAACGGATCCTGGCCGAGCACGACGCCAAGGACCACCCCGAGTACCGGGCCAAGCGCGCCGCCGCCGCTGGCTCCGCCACCGGCCCGCAACTCCCCCCGCTGCCGAGGCTGTTGCTGGTCATCGACGAATTCGCCACGCTGGTGCGCGAGGTGCCGGACTTCGTCACCGGGCTGATCAGCATCGCCCAGCGCGGCCGGTCGCTCGGCATCCACCTCATCCTCGCCACGCAGCGCCCGGCGGGCGCGGTCACCGCGGACATCAAGGCCAACACCAACCTGCGGATCGCGCTGCGCGTCACCGACATGGTCGAGAGCCAGGACATCATCGACACCGGCGACGCCGTGCACATCTCGCCGAGCACCCCGGGACGCGCGCTGGTCCGCTACGGACACCGCTCGGCCGTCCCGTTCCAGTCCGCGTGGGTCGGCGCGGAACGCCCCGCCGAGGAGAGCGAGGACCCGGACGGCCGGCCGCGCCCCGCGCTCGCCCGGCCCAAGGTCCACGCCGCGGAACTGTCCTGGACCCGGCTCGGCCGCCCCGCCGCCCCGCCCGCGGGCGACGACGACACCCCGCAGGAGCAGGGGCCGCTCGCGCCCACCGACCTCCAGGTCCTGGTGGCGGCGCTGCGCGAGGCCGCCGACCTGCTCGACGACTACGAGCCGCAGCCCAGCCCGTGGCTGCCCGCACTGGAGCCGAAGGTGCTGCTGGAGGAGCTGCCCGCGGTCGAACGCCCCGGCGCCACCGGCCTGAAGACGCTCCCACCGCCGTTCCCGTACGCCCTGGAGGACATCCCGCAGCTCCAGGAACGCCGGGTCGCCACCGTGGACCTGGCCACCTTCGGGCACCTCTACGTGATCGGCGCCCCGCGCTCGGGCCGCACCCAGGCGCTGCGCACCATCGCGGGTTCCGCCGCGCGCACCGCCCGCCTCAGCGACCTGCACATCTACGGGATCGACGCGGCGGGCGGCGGACTGGCCGCCGTGGCCGCGCTGCCGCACTGCGGAGCCGTGGTGTCCCGGCACGACTTCGAGCACCTGGAACGCCTCCTCGGCCGCCTGGTAAGGGAGTTGACCGAGCGTCAGGAGGCGTGCTCGGCGCGGAGCTGTTCCGGGCTCAACGAACTGCGCGACCTGCTGCCGGAGGCGGAACGGCCCGCGCACATCCTGCTGCTCGTGGACGGCTGGGACGCGCTGTCCCCGCTGATCGACGACTACGACAACGGGCGGCTGCTCGGCGACATCACCCGCCTGCTGCGCGAGGGCGCGGCCGCGGGCATCCACGTCGTCGCCACCTCGGAACGCTCCCTGATCGCGGGCCGGATCGCCGCCCACAACGACCACAAGCTGCTGCTGCGGCAGGCCGACCGCAGCGACTACAACCTCATCGGCATGCTGCCCAGCCAGGTCCCCGCGTCCGTCCCCGACGGCCGCGGCTGGCACATCGTCAGCCGCACCGAGACGCAGATCGCGCTCCTCGACGCCGACGACAGCGGCCAGGGCCAGGTCGAGGCGCTGCGCAGGATCGGCGCCGCGGCCGCCCGGCGCGCGGTGAACGTACCCGACGACCGGCGCCCGTTCCCGGTCGCCCCGCTGCCCGCGGTGGCCGACTTCTCCGAGGTCTACGAGAAGGTGCCCGCCAATCTGCGCCGCCCGATGTGGGGCCTGCTGGGCGTCGGCGGCGACGGCGCGGGCGCGGTCGGCGTGGACTTCGCGCAGGGCGCGCCGTCCTTCCTCGTCGCCGGGCCGCCCGGCTCCGGGCGCAGCAACACCCTTGCCTGCCTGGCCGTTTCGCTGCTCGCGGGCGGCACCTCGCTGGTGGTGCTGACCCCGCGCGAGTCGCCGCTGCGGGCGCTCGCCCGGCACCCGCAGGTCCGGCTGCTGACCGAGCCCGACCCGTCCGCCGACGCCGTGCGCGAGGCGCTGGACGCGATGGCGGGACCGCGCGTGGTCATCGTGGACGACGCCGACCTGGTCGCGATGGGCGGCGCGGAGAAGATCCTCAAGGACATCGTGGTCTCCGGAAGGGAACGCGGCATCGGCCTGCTCGCCGCCGGTCCCGCCGACTCCCTCTCGCTGGGCCTGGGCAGTTGGCTCACCGCGGCCAAGCGGTCCCGGCGCGGCCTGGTCCTCGCCCCGCGCAACATGTCCGACGGCGACCTGATCGGCGCCCGGCTGTCCATCAGCGCCGTACGGTCGCACGCCCGCGCGGGCCGCGCCTGGACCTCGGGCCCCGGCGGCACGGCGCTCACCGTGCAGGTCCCGGTCACCACGCTCAAGACGTCCTGAACGCACAAGCGCCGGGCTCCCGTACCAACGGGAAGCCCGGCGCGAGTGCGTGACGGACCGTCAGCCGTTGGCGGCGTCGCGGATCTTCTTCGCCAGGTCGGCGTCGTTGTCCGCCATCGACTGCTTGATGCCGCGGAACTGCTCCGCGAAGTCCTTGATGCCCTTCACCGCGAGCAGCAGGCTGGAGTTGAACTTCTCGTACGACTCCTTCAGCGCCGCGCTGGACTGCTCGAAGACCATGCCGTCGTCCAGCAAATTGTTCACGTCGGTGCGGAGCTGGTTGAGCATCGGGACGATGTTCTCGTTGGCGGTGTCCAGCTTGGACGAAGTGGTCTCGATCTTCTCGTAGTCGAGGGAGATGTTGGGCATCGCGGGTGTGCTCCTCGCGGGTTGACGGGCCGGGCTGACGGGCAGGTTGACGGCGCTAGTAGCCGATGTAGTCGTAACTGGGGTCGGGTTCTTCCTCGCTGTCCACCACGCCGTCGCCGTCCTCGTCGCCGACGAGCTTCCACTCCGCGCCCGCCCCGGTGCGCGTGTAGTCGCTCTCCTTGCCGTCACCGTCGGTGACGGCCATGGTGCCGCTGCCGTCCTCGTTGATGTGGACGTCGGAGTGCGCCTTGCTGCCGTCGGCGTAGACGGTGTCCGTGATGTACGACCGGTGGTCGTCCTGGTACGTGGTGGTCGAGGTGTACGTCTGACCCGCGCCGGTGGTGACGGTGGTCTTCTCCGTGACGACGTTGTAGTCGTCGTCCAGGGTCAGTTGGGTGTGTACGGTGCCGCCGTCCGCGGTGGTCAGCGTCTTGTCGGTGGGCGGCGCGCCGGGGTCGGTGGGCTCGGGCCCCGGGTCGGACGCCGAGCAGTACGCCGGGGCGGTCTCGCCCGGCGCGACCTCGCAGGAGTCCGGATTCGCCTGGTACTGCTCCCACAGGTCGTGGTCCTTGACCCACTGGTCGTGGCCCAGCCACGCCTTGTGCTTGGCGACCCAGTCGCTCAGGCCCATGTCGGCGCTCATGATGCCCGCGCCCTCGGCGATCTGCGCGTCCATGTTGAAGAAGCCGTCGGCCACCGCCCCGAAGGTGTCCCCGAGTTGCCGCAGGTCGTCCTCGGCCTTCTCCATCGGGTGCTTGGAGCGGTAGTACAGCGTGCTGAAGGCGGCGGTGAGCTGGGCGTCGCCGAACACGTCCTGCGCGTCGCCCGAGTCGTCGTTGCCGAGCGTGGCGTAGTCGCTGTTCTTGAGCGTCGGCCCGATCTTGTCGGCCAGCTCGTGCAGGTCGTTGCGGGCGGTGTGCAGAACGGTGTAGTCGAGCGCGAAGTCGACCAATGCCATCTCCTCCTTACGGGCGCCGGGCGCCGGGGGCCGCCGGGGTCACCGGAACCAGCCGGTCCGACATGTTCACGTACCAGCGGTCCCCGCGGTTCACCCAGGTCCGGGACGTGGGTCCGGGACTTCCCGCAGTGAACCGCCGGGGCTCCTCGTACGTGAGACATGCGGCAGACCTTCGCGGCACACGGCGGTACGGCAGGAGAGGACCCGGAATGCCACGCCCCATGGACTGGGACGCGCTCGGTGTGAGCGGCGACCCCACGCCCGGCGACCCGGTGCGGATCCACACCGTGGCGACCTCGATCGGCGACCTGGGCAGGACCGCCCGGGAGATCGACACCGCGATGGAGACGGTCCTCAACAAGACCGGGCCTGAGGCGTTCTCGGGCGAGACCGCCGAGGCGCTGCGGGACCAGATCAGCGGGCGGCTGCGCGGCTTCGTACAGAGCATCGCCGAGGCGTTCGAGTGGTCGAGCACCGCTCTGACCACGTACGCGGACGCCATGTCGACCGCGCAGAGCAAGGCGGACGCGGCGCTCGACCAGGGGCGCGGGCTGGCCAAGGACGACCCGAATCTGGAGACGCTGGCGAGCACCGCGCGCGACGCGGGTCAGACGCAGAAGGACGCGGCGAGTGCCGCCACCACCACGCTGCGCAAGGCGTCGGGCAACATCAAGTCGCCGGTGTCCGGCTGCGCGGAGTTCTGGGAGATCTTCCAGTGGATCGCCATCGCGCTGATCCTGCCCGCGCTGATCTTCGGCGGTCCGATCGCGCTGGTCGCGATGGCGGTCAACCTCACCATCTTCATCAAGACCGCGGTGGACTTCGCGCAGGGCAAGGTCGGCGCGCTCGACCTGTTCCTGTCCGCGCTCGGCATGATCGCGCCCACCACCCGCGCCGTGCCGATCTTCTCGCTGATCGCGAAGGGCTTCAAACTCGGCTGGCAGGCCATCAAGGCGGGCGGCATCGCCACCCTGACCTTCCTCAAGGACATGATGACCGGCATCGCCAAGCCGTTCGTCGCGCTGCCCTCGTTCAGTGAACTCGCCCACCTGACCGGGAGCTGGACCAAGGCGGGCGGGCTGTGGCTGTCGGGCGTCGGCAAGGGCCTCGGCCAACTCGGCGCCAACGCCTTCAAGGTCGGCTCGCTCACCGTCCTCACCGGCATCAAGGGAATTCCCGCCTTCTTCAAGGGAGTTCCGGAATTCGTCACCAACTTCGGCAAGGGCAGCGCGACGTTCTTCAAGAACGAGTTCGGCGGCGCGAAGTGGCTGCGGGTGTTCCTGCCCGCCGAGGGCGACGAGATCGGGAAGTTCGGCGTCTTCGGCGCCATGAAGATCGCGCTCGTCGACCGCGGTGTGTTCGGCAAGTTCAAGTACGGCGCGGCGGACATCGTACGGCCCGGCGTGCAGGCCGTCGGCAGCGGCGTCAGCCACCTGCCGACGCCGGAGTTCAGCGGCGCGGGCCACTCGGCGCCCGGCCTGTTCATCCCCGACCCGCCCAAGCTCAGCCTCGACCTCGGGCCCAAATTCAGCGACTCGATCACCTTCAGCTTCCAGGCGATCATGGGCAAGGACGCGCTGCTTGACACCCCGATCACCGAACTGTCCTCGATGCACCTGGGCGAGTGGGCGAACGTCACGCACACCCCGACCGGCATCACCTTCGACGTCGGCGCAGGGGTGCACGCGCTGCCGCCGCCCGCCGCCGCGATCCTGGCTCCGCCGCCGCCGATCCACATCTCCACCACCGGCATCAACACCGCGGGCATCGGCGCGACCGGCGTGCACGCCCAGGTCGGCGCGCCCTCCTTCCACGTGCCGGGCATCGGCGCCAACGCCGTCCCCAGCCACATCGTCACGCAGGCCACCGACCTGGTCGTGCCGCCGCAGACCGTGGTCTCCTCGATCGGGGTCCCGCACATCACCCCGGCGGCCGTCGTGACCACCCCGCCCGCCGGGACCGTGCACACCTTCACCCCGACCACCCCGGTGACCAGCGCCCATCTGACGAACCCGGCCGCGGCGATCGCCACCCCGCCGCCCGCCTCGGCCGTCAACGTCAATGTGAACGTCAACGTGAGCGTGGCGGGCGCGGTCTCGATGCCGCCGCCCGCCGCCACCGCCGGTTTCGCCCACACGGTGCCCGCGCCCGCCTTGCCGCACCTGGCCACCAACGGCGCGTTGAACTTCCACGCGGCGACCGTGCCGGTCACCGGGCACGTCCCCGCGACCTTCACCGGCGGCGTCACCCACGTGGTCACCGACATCCACACCGGCGGCTCCTTCAACGCGCTCGACCTGCTGCACACCCCGAACCCGGTCGCCGTGCACGCCCTGGCGCCGACCCCCAACGCGCTCATCACCGGCACCGCCGCGAACATCGCCAACAGCCACACGATGGCGACGCTCGCCCAGCACATCTCGGTGGACCTCGGCCCGGTCCACACCGTCGGGCACACCGCGAGCGACCTCACCCCGCCGCCGACCACCGCGCTGACCGCGACCCCGCCGCCCGCGTCGGTCGTCTCCGCCCCGCCGCCCGCGAGCGTCACCCACATGCCGCCGCCCGCGACGGTCGCCCAGGTCCCGCCGTCCGCCGCGGTCACGCACATGCCGCCGCCCGTGGCCGTCACCCACATGCCGGGTACGCCCGCGGTGACCACCTTCGACCTCGGCGGTACGGGCGCGGGGGTGGGCAAGGGCAAGGGGCCCGAAGTCCTCACGGCCAACGGCAGCGGAAGCGGCGCGGCGGGCGTGGACCTCCCGCCCGCGCACCGCTTCGACGCCGCGATGGACCTGCTCGACAACGGCTCACTCGGCCGCCCCTCGCCGCTGCCGCACCCCGCGTCCGGACACGGCACAGCTGGCCACGGCGCTTCGGGCCACGGGGCTTCGGGCCACGGCGCGGACGGCCCGGCCTTCGCCGGCACCGCCGTGCCGGGACTCGGCGACAAGGCGTTCGCGGGCGCCCCTGCGCGTTTCCCCGAACCGGCACACGTCCCAGAACCGGCACACGTCCCAGAACCGGCCCCCGCTCCCGAACCGGCCCCCGTGCCCGCCGCGACCCCGCACACGACCGGTGACGTACGGCTCGGCGGACCGCCGCCGCGGCTGACCGCCAAGGAACTGGACCGGGCGTGGTCGGCCGACAGCGAGCGGATCGGCGCGCTGTTCGGCCCGGCGACCGACCCGTCACGGCCGCTGCGCTTCGACGCCTGGGGCGACTTCGTCCTGGCACGCCACTACCTCGGGCGCCTCGAACAGCACCTGGACGACCTGCGCGCGATGCCCGGCGGACCCTCCAGCGGCGAGTCCCGCGCGGTCACCGAGATCAGGACCCAACTGGCCGCCGCCCAGCAGCAGTTCAACGTCGCGGTACGCGGCCTGCGCGAGCACGGCATCAACCCGGCCGCGATGGACCAGCACATCACCGACCTCAACCTCCAGTCGCTGCGCGAGCGGCCCCGGCTCCTCGGCGGCGCGGTGCCGCCGCCCGTCATCCGGGTCGAGGGCGCCGAAGGCGGGCGTCTCATCGAGGAGTCGGTGCCGCTGAGCGGCCCGACCGGCCTGCCGCACGGCCTCAGCGTCAGCATCGGCTACCACGTCAACGGCGTGGACATCAGGCTCCTCGACGGCGCGGGCAACGACCTGACCGCCACCACCCACCAGGTCGTCCAGGTCAACGGCGGCGGACTGTCCGTCCACGACGTGAACACCGGCATCCGGCAGACGTTCGACTCGCACGGATCGCTGCGCGCCGAGACCGTCCCGCTGCGCGGCCCGCAGGCGCCGCTCGGCACCGGCATCTCCGTCACCTTCGACCCGACGGGCGCGGCCACCCACCACCTGGTCACCGGCGGCGCCGTGGACGCGGGCGCCACCGTCACCCGGCTGCCCGTACCCGGCGACGGCTTCCGCGTCGACCGCGCCGCGACACCCGGCACGTCCGCCACCTACCAGCTCTTCGACTCCGGCGGCCTGCACCTCGCCGACGGCCACGGGCTCCACACCGCCACCGGAGCCCCGCACTTCGTGGAATTCCCCGCGCCCGGCCGGGGCGGCGGCGCACAGCTCCTCGACGCCAACGGCGCGCCCGTGCACGGCTTCACGCCGGTCCGCGAGACCGACGCGACCGGCGCCACCGTCGCCGTGCGGATCGACCGCAACGGCGCGGACGGCGCCTTCGTCCGCCACGACATCACCGGCGGGCAAGCCGTGGAGACCGGTACGCCGCTGCGGCTGCCCGGCGGCGCGGCGGACGGGCGGCTCGTGGTGCGCCCGGTGGGCAGCGGCGCCCCGCACATCGAACTGGCGGGCGGCGTCAGGCTCGGCGGCGTCCAGGTCTTCGACCACGCGGGAGGCGGCCTGCGCGTCGAACGGCCCGGCGGCGCGGGACAGGCCATGACGTACCAGCGCTTCGGCCCCGACCACATGCTGGCCGGGAACGGCCGCCAACTCCTCGGCGCGGACGGCCGACCGAGCGGCGCCGTGGACTTCCCCGTCGGCGGCGGCGCTGCCGGGCACCTGGACGGCGCGTGGCAGCCGGTGCCGCACCACGCGGTACGCGTCGACCTCGACCCGGCCACCGGCAACCCCGCCACGATCCGCGTCACCGACACCGGCCGCGGCGACTACTGGACGCACGACCACGCGGGCGGCCACCTCGGCGACCACGCCGTGATGCTGCACGGCCCCGGCGGCGCGCCCCTGCACGAATTCGGCGTCACCCGCCATCCGGCGCCCGGCACCATGGGCGCCGCCCAGCGGCTCGCGATCGACGCCAACGGCGTAGCGCTGCCGCACTTCGCGCCGCACGGCGACGGCTGGCGCGTCACGGACCGCACGGCGGGCGTACGCGGCGGCGAGTACCGGCAGTTCGGCGCGGACGGCGGCATCCACCAGCAGGCGATCAACGTCACGCGCGACGGCGTCCGCGTGCCGGGACAGCGGTTCGTCCTCACCTTCACGCCGAACGCGAAGACCTGGCAGCTCATGGACACTGTCGCGGGCGCCCCCTTCACGGGCGCCGGGCGCGGCCTGCTGCACTCCGGGACGGTCGACGTGGCCACCGACGCGGGCCACGTCAAGCTGGTCGCCAAGCCCGGCAAGAGCGCCGTGGAGGTCTTCGAACGCCGACCGCTGGCGACCGGCGGCTTCCTCGACTCCCTCCGCCGTACCGACGCGAGCGGCTTCGGCAGGCTCTCCGGCCAGAACACCCGCTGGACGCACACCGACAACGCGGGCAATGTCACCAACTGGGGCCTGCGCAACGTCGGGACGCTGGACGGCAAGGCGTGGCGGGGCATCGACCACCACGGCACCCTGGTCCACGAGTTCCGCACCGGCATCGACGGCGGCGGCGTCCTCGGCGTCCGCGACGGCGCGGGCGACTGGTCGTGGGTGCGCTACGACGCCCACCACCGGCCGGTGCTCGGCGGCAGGCGCACGATGGACGCCGACGGCGGCTGGACCGACCATCTGCGGCTCGGGGGCGACGACATCGTCGTGCAGCGCCAGTGGGGCCCCGCGCACCTGCCGCAGTCCCACGCCAACCACTACCGCGAGGCCGTGCTCGACCCGGCCAACGGGCACCTGCCCAAGACGGTCACCATCGACCCCAACGGGGCGAATTCCACCAGGCAGTTGTGGAAGGAGCAGTCGGAGCACGGCAAGTCGGCCGGAGCCCTGGAGAAGCTGCCGGACCACCAACTCCTGGAAGTCCGGCGCTGGTCCGAGCAGCGCCCGCCGCAGTGGGTCCGCAAACATCTCATCGGCATCGGCGACGCCGTGTGGGACACGCACGGCTTCCTCAAGGGCGACACCCGCTTCCAGATGTCGAAGTGGACCAGGACGGATCTGGCGACCGGCGCCGAGACCCACGGCTTCCGCTTCACCGCCATGAACGACAACGTGCTGGACATCGCGGCGGACGGCACCTTGACGCGCGGCACGTTCAAGCTGGACCACGGCAACACCCTCACCGTCGGCGACTCCGTCACGCTGCCCGCGGGCGTCGCCCCCGTCGCCCATCGGATGCCGTGGACCGAGGGGGCGGGGAAGCTCTCCGGCTACCGGATCGAGACGCCCGGCGCGCCCGGCGGCCGGATCTGGGAGGACCACTTCAAGGTCGACCACAACGGGGCCTTCACCGGCGGCGACTGGTACGGCGCGGACGCCACCCCGACCCGGGTGGCGCGCGCGGGCTACGCGGACGGCACCGTCGTGGAGTTCCAGCCGGTCCCGGCCGCCGGGACCGTCCTGGACGGCGGCCCGGGCGTGCGGGCGGGCGCCTTCGAGGGCAACGGCGGCCCGGCCCTGACCAAGAACGTGCACGGCGCGCCCATCGGCGACGTACGGACCTGGCCCGGCGCCGACCTGCGGCCCGGCCACGGACACGGCCCGACGACCGTCACCACCACCGCGCCGCGCTCCCGGCACTGGGACTGGTCGGGCTACAACGGCCGGTCCGACACCCGCCATTGGGCCTGGGACGGACTCGACGGCGCGGGCAACCGCACCACCGGATTCACCGAGTTCGGCCGCGGCTTCAACGGCGCCACACCGTTCGACGACTCCTTCCGCGCGTATCTCCGCACCGACAACGGCCCGGTGGCGATCCGCGGCCGGGACATGCTCGGCGGCGGCGAGCACGTGGACTCCTGGCGCGTCACCAACCCCGACGGCAGCCACCAGTGGCGCTGGGCGAAGTACGACGCGTTCGGCAACGCCGTGGACTTCCACGGCGCCGGCACCCGCCAGTGGTGGAATCCGCGGGCGGGCGGCGGGGCCGGCGCGTACGTGGACGACTGGTTCACCGGCGCCCGGTTCTTCCGCGACCGGGTCGACCTCGGCGGCGGCGCCGCGCCGATCACCGTCCGCGAGGTGCCCACCACCAGCACCACGGGACGCGTGCGCGAGTACCTGCCCGACGGCACCCGCCTCGGCCCCGGCGCCCCCAACCCCGTGAACCTGAACGTGTGGAAGGAGTTCGACCACAACGCGGCCGTCGTGGAGAGCAAGGCCGTCGGCACCAACCAGATCCTGACCACCGACGCCTGGCGCGGCCAGTGGGTACGGCACGACGGCAACGGCGTCATCCACGCCCAGGGCTCCGACAGCGGCTACATCTTCGAGGCGGACACCTTCGGACGCCTCCAACTCACCGGACGCGGCGTCGACTTCCGCGGCCCGGCGGCCGAACTGCGCGGCTGGGGACGACGGCTGCGCGAGCCCAACCGCATGCAGTGGAAGACCGACCTCAGCGGCCTGGACATCTCCCGGATCGGCGACGGCCTCTACCAGCCGCAGTGGAAGCTGGTCATGGAGAAGGCCGCCATCGAACTCTTCCAGGAATTCGTCCTGGAGTTCACCGCGAATCTCGCTGTCAACGCGATCGTCGCGGACATCCAGAACAGGCCGTTCTCCGGGAAGGACGCGCTCAAGGCGTTCGCGAACGCGAGCGTGAGCGCGGGCATCAAGACCGCCGTCGGCAGCCTCGTCCACGACAACAAGATCAGCGGGTTGCAGCGCACCGGCGACTGGCGCAACGGCCTGGCCAACACCGACAGCGGAAAGCCCTGGTACCGCAAGCCGATGAACCACGACAAGCACTGGTCCAACGAGTGGGCGGGCAACGAGGCCCCCACCCGCTGGCGCGGCGGCATGTACGACTTCGGCTACAACGCGGGCACCTCCACGCTCGCCGCGTGGGTCAACGGCAGCATGAACGCCTCGGTGTTCGGCATCACCGACGCCAATGGCGACACCGTCTACCTCAGCGGCGGAGCCGCGGCCCTGGACGGCCTGATCAACGCCGTCTCCGGCATGACCGGCGCGGTCAGCGTCGGCGCCATGAAGAACCTGTTCATCATGGGCGGCGGCAGCCGGCTCTTCCATCGGCAGGGCTTCGCCGAGTTCTTCCTCCAGTTCGGCTGGAAGCTCCCCGAGAAGGTCTTCACCTCCCAGCTCACCAACTGGTACCGCGCCGGCATCAACCCCTGGTGGTACCAGGGCGGTTACGGCGACACCGGCACCGCCGAGACCGGCACCGGCACCTCCGACACCAGCGGGGAGCCGCAGCCGTGACCACCGAGCGTACGACCGCCCACACCGTCCACGTCGCCGCCAAGGGACGCGGCGCCCACCGTACGATCGCCGCCGCCGTACGCGCCGCCCGGCCCGGCGCGACCGTCCTGGTGGAGCCCGGCGAGTACCGGGAGTCGCTGACCGTGGACCGGCCGGTGGTGCTGCGCGCCGAACACGGCGCGGGCAGCGTCACGCTGTACCCGGCGGCCGAGGGAACGCCCGCGCTGACCGTGGCCGACGCGCACTGCGCGGTCCACGGATTCACCCTGCGCGGCGCCGGCCCCGGAGAGGCGGCGGTCCGGGTGACCGACGGTTCGACGCTGGCGCTGCACGACTGCGTGGTCCTCGGCGGCCGGGTCGAGGTGACGGGCACGGACGCCGACGACGGCTCCCAAGGGATGCACGGAACAAGGGAGTTGGCTGTCCCCGACCCCGACGGCCTGGACTTCGACGCCGACCCCGACCCCGATCCGGCCCCGACCCGCGACCCGGGACCCGCGCTGCTCCTGCTGCGCTGCCGGATCGCGGGCGCGGGCGGCGCGGGCCTGCACCTGTCGGGCACCGCCCGCGCCCGCGCCGACGACCTGCGGATCGAGGCCGTCGACGGCACCGCGGTCGTCCTGTCCGGCACCGCCCGGCTCTCCGCCGAGCGGCTGCGCGTACGCGACTGCACCGGCACGGGCCTGCGGATCCGGGGCCGGGCCGCCGCCGCACTGGTGGACTGCGCGCTGGAAGGGACCGGCGGCAGCGGACTGCTCGTCGAGGACGAGGCGGCGCTCGTCGCGGGCGACACCCGCGTCACCGGCGCGGGCGCGGTCGGCATCCGCCTCACCGGCTCCGCCACCGCCGAGATCGCCGACTGCCGGATCACCGGCTCCGTCACCAGCGGTCTCGTCGCTCAGGACGCCGCGCGGCTGGCCGCCACCGGCTGCGCGGTCACCGACTCCCGCGCCAACGGCCTGCTGGTCCTCGGCGCCGCCACGGCCCGCCTCGCCGACTGCGCGATCTCCGGCACCGGCTACAGCGCCGTCCACCTCGCCGACGCCGCCCAAGCCGACCTGCTCGACTGCCGGATACGCGACAGCGCCGAGCACGGCCTGCACGCCGTCGGCACCGCGCACGCCGACCTCACCGAATGCGGCCTGTCCCGTATCGCCATGACCGGCCTGCACACCGCGCAGACCGCGACCCTCACCGCCCGCGGCTGCCGCCTCACCGACACCGCGACCGGAGTGCACGCCGTCTCCGCCGCGGGCACCGAGTTGGAGCACTGCACGGTGCTGCGCGCCGCGAAGACCGGCGTCGAGGTCGGCGCGGGCGGCGGCGTACGGCTCTCCCACGTGCGGGTCGTCGCCGCGGGAGCGGCCGGGATCGTGGTCGACTCCGGCGGCACCGCGCGGGTCGACGGCGGCTCCGTCGAAGGCAGCGCCGGCTCCGCGATCGTCGTGTGGACCGGCGCGTTCCCCGAGGTCAGCGGGGTCTTCATCGACGCGCCCGCGAAGAACGGCATCTACCTCGCCGAGGACGCGGGCGGCACCTTCACCTCCTGCGAGGTCGCGGGCGCGGGCTTCCCCGCCCTCCACGTGGCACGCGGCGCCGCCCCGGTCTTCCGCCGCTGCCGGGTCCGCGACTGCGCCGAGGATCTGGGCCAGGACGAGGGAGCGCGGCCCGCCTTCGAGGACTGCGTCTCCTACGACGTACGGCGGCCGACGATTCCGCAGCTCGGCGGGGGAGCGGCGGGCCGGGCCGGGGGCCTGCCCGCGTCGCCGTCCGGGACGGCCCCGCCCGGCGCACCCGGTGACGACGGACCGGACCCGGACGCGCCGGAGGAGGATCTGGACGACCTGCTCGCCGAACTCCACTCGCTGGTCGGCCTCGACGGCGTCAAGGGCGATGTCGGCTCCCTGGTCAAGCTGATGCGGACGGTACGGCGACGGCAGGAGGCCGGGCTGCCCGCGCCGCCGCTCAGCCGCCACCTGGTCTTCGCGGGCAACCCCGGCACCGGCAAGACCACCGTCGCCCGGCTCTACGGCCGTCTGCTCAAGGCGCTCGGCCTGCTGCGCCGCGGCCACCTGATCGAGGTCGACCGCAGCGCGCTGGTCGGCGAGTACGTCGGCCACACCGGGCCGCGTACCACCGCCGCCTTCCAACAGGCCCTGGGCGGCGTGCTGTTCATCGACGAGGCGTACGCGCTGTCGCCGCTGCACAGCGGCAACGACTTCGGCACCGAGGCCGTCTCGACGCTCGTCAAGCTCATGGAGGACCACCGCGACGACATCGTGGTGATCGCCGCGGGCTACCCCACCGAGATGGACCGCTTCGTCTCCTCCAACCCCGGCCTGTCCTCCCGCTTCAGCCGCACCCTGCACTTCGTGGACTACGACGCGGCGGAACTCGTCTCGATCGTGGAGCACCAGGCGGCCGAGCACCGCTACGAACTCACCGAGAAGGCCCGCGCGGAACTGAGCGGCTTCTTCGACCGGATGCCGCGCGGCGAGGGCTTCGGCAACGGCCGCTCCGCGCGCCAGGTGTTCCAGGAGATGACGGAACGTCAGGCGCAACGGGTCGCGGAACTGGCCGATCCGCGCGCCGAGGACCTGGTCGCCCTCGAAGCCGACGACTTGCCGCCGCAATCCGTGGCCCTGCCCGCGGCACCCGCCGTCGCCCGCCCCGTCCTCAGACTCTGAGGAGACGCCGAGGCCCCGGCCCCGAGCGAACACCCCGCCCCCGCGCCCGACATCCCCCCGGAGACACCCCGTGCCGACGCCCGACTTCCCGCCGCCCGCCCTGGACAAGCCCGCGTCCGCGCCGCCGCCCGCCGCCTCGGACTTCTCCGCCACCTTCGCCGAGCACGCCTCCGTGCCCCGCCGCGGCCTGGTGCCCGGCGTGCGCGTGTGGGGCACGATCGGCGGCGCCGCGGCGGTGACGGCCGTCTGCGTGCTCGTCGTCCCGCTGCTCGGCGCTCTCGGCGGCGACAACGGCGGGGACGGCGGCCGTACGTCGGACACGGTGGTCGCCGCCGCGCGGACCGAGTCGCCGAGCGCGACGCCGTCGAGCACCGCCACCACCCCCGAGGCGGCGGTGACCACGACGAACCCGCCGCCGACGACCAGGCCGCCCGCGGCCAAGCACGCCGCCGCCCCGCCCGCCGGGAACTCCAGCGGTTCCGGCGGCTCGGGGGGCTCGGCCGGACCAGGGGGCGGCGCTCCGCGCACCCAGGCGACGAAGAAGGCCACGAGCCCGGCGACCAGGCAGACCGCCAAGCCGCCGGCGAAGGCGACCAAGGCCGCCGCGCCGCCCGCTCCGGCCAGGGTCGGCGACTTCCTGGTCAGCGCCGGGTCGGGCAAGTGCCTGAACGCCTCGGCCGGTTCGGACGGCACCCACCTGCAACTGTGGACCTGCAACGGCAACGTCAACGAGCAGTGGACCTTCGCCTCCGACGGCACGATCCGCAGCAAGGGCCTGTGCATGGACGCCGCTTGGGGCAGCACGGACGACGGGACGATCGTCCAGATCGCCTATTGCAGCGGCAATCCGGCGCAGCAGTTCACGCTGAGCGGCGGCGTGATCCGCGGCGACCAGTCGGGCCTGTGCGTCGACGTATGGATGGCCGCGACCTCCGACGGCACTCCGATCAAGCTCCACCCGTGCAACGGCGGCAGCAACCAGGCGTGGAAACGCAAGGGTTGACGGTCGACGGCCCCGAACTCCGGGCCCGTGCGGGCGTGCGGTGTCGGCTCGGCGACAGCGGGGGCCGCGGCGCGACAGGGTGATACACCGTCAGATCACCCTGCCGTGCCGGAACTCCCGCTGCCGCCGGTGCCGGAGGGCGTCCAGCGGTTCCGGCGCCAGCGACGACGGATGGCGGGCCTCCTTGACCAGGAAGTGCGGGTGCCGCTTGGTCTCGTAGGAGATCCGGCCGATGTACTCGCCGATCAGGCCGGGCATCACCATCTGGACGCCGCCCAGGCCCACGACGATGGCGACCAGGGTGACACAACCGGGCGCGTCGACCCCGGTGACCAGCGCGTCCACCGTGACCCAGGCCGCGGAGAGCCCGCCGAGCACGGCACGGGTCCGCGCGTCGAAGCGGTCGATGACCGCCTCCTCGTCGTCACAGGGCACGACGACCGAGAGCTTCGTCATGCGCGCCTCCCGGGGCGACGGAGACCGAGGGCGGTTCCGCGGAGCGCGGACCCGGCCAAGAGCCCGTCCGGCGTGGGGCGTTGGGGGAAGAGCCGCCGTGCGAGGGTGCGTCCGGCGGTACCCGAGGAGCCGTCGCGCCCCGAGCGGTCGCGGAACCGGCCGCCGACGCCGACCGCGAGCAGCACGGCCAGGGCGAGGCCGGAGGCCGGGAGCCCGGCGTTCAGACCGGGTGTGCGGAACGAGCAGGAGACCCGCGAACCGCCGCCCAGATCCACGGCGATGAGGCCGCCGAGGGTGCGGGGGGCCGTCGACGCGCCGCCGTCGACCGAACAGCGCCAGCCGGTCACGGCGGGCACGGCGAGGACCGCGGTGCCGTGGCCGCCCCGGCGGAAGGCGGCCGTGATCGTGTGGCCGCCCGCCGTGACCTCGGCCGGCCCGGTGGCCCGCAGCTTCGCGACCGCGCGCCGCAGCGCGCCCTGGTCGAGGCAGCCGACCGGGAACCGCGGGATGTCCTGCGCGGTGGTGGTGCCCAGCGCCAGCCGGATCCGGCCGCTCGCGGGCACGGCGCCGAGCGGCATGATCCCGTTGGCGGCCAGGTCGTGGACGCCGACCGCCCGGTACTCGGCGCCGTTCGCACGGACCGGGCCGGAGAACCAGGGCACGTACAGATACGCGAGGGTGCCCGGCGCGCAGGTCGCGGTGAACGACGTCCAGGCCGCGCCCTTGGCGTTGCCCGGCAGCCGCCAGGTGCCGTTCGGCTCGGGGACGGGCCGGGGCCCGGAGGCGGGAGAGAGCAGCGGCACGCGGTAGACCCGGGCGCCGAGCACGCGCTGCTGCCGGGCGAAGACCGAGGTGTCGCGGACGGCGCCGTCGAAGGCGGCGCCGGGCCTGAGGGTGACGATCGGGGGAGCGGGCGCGGTGTGCTGGGCGACGGCGCTCGGCGCGCCGGGCACAATGCCGAGGGAACTGCTCACTCCCATGATCGCCCGGCCCACCGGGTCGTCGAGGCCGTAGATGTGACGGCCCCTCATGGTCCAGGCGGAGCCGAGGGCCTGGAGGGTGGCCGCGGTCCGCGCGGGCAGATAGCTGCTGTAGTACGAGCCGCCCTCGCCGCCGAGCAGCAGCGGGTCGTTGGCGGTGTACTGGTGCGGACCGGGGTCGGTGCGGGTCGCGGGCCAGTCGTCCCGCGCGCCGACCGCCGCGTGCGCGGTGAGCGACGCGGCGCTGATCGTCTCCCTCGGCGTCCACCGGGGGTTGTCGTCCCTGATCACGCTGACGGAGAAGACGCTGTAGGCGGTGGCGAGGAAGACCGAGCAGGTCAGCGCGGCGAACACGCCGATACGTACCCGGCGGTCGGTCCGGTGGCGGGCGAGCAGCAGCAGAAGGCCGAGGACGAGGGCGCTGTCGGCGAGGATCAGGATCCACTCGCCGCGCGTGAAGTAGTGGCCGCCGCTCACCACGGCGAGCAGGGCCGCCAACGCGGCCCCGCCCGCGAGCAGTTCACGTGGGCGTGGCCTGCGGGAGAGCGCCAGCCAGGCGACCGCCACCAGCATGGACGTCAGCGCGATGGCGGCGCGGTAGGGGCTGCCGTTGGGCATGGCCAGGCCGTGCCACAGCAGGACCGTCGGCTTCCAGACGTACGACAGGGCCACCAGGACCAGCAGCCCGGTCCAGACCGCGCGTTCCCTGCCCGGCACCCGCCGCATGAAGGGGAAGGCGAGCACGAGCAGCAGCGGCAGCAGCCCGACGGAGATCCGCGGGGCGGACGGGTAGAGGCCGCCGGGCAGCAGGTGCGCGAGGTAGTCGAGGGCGGCGGGCGGCGTGTAGTCCTGGGGCCCGGCGGGCTGGGACGCCTTGCTGGCGGTGTAACTCACCGTCAGCACGGGCGCGGCCAGCAGCAGGCCGGTCGCGGTCGCCGCCGCGGCGCGCAGCAGTGCGCGCCAACGGTCCCGCACCGGACGGGAGTCGAGCAGCAGGCGGGCGCCGAGGACCAGACCCATGCCGAGGGTCGCCATGGCCGCGGTGTAGAAGTTCGCCGCCCAGCACAGGGTGATCACCAGCGTCGCGGGCACCCAACGGCGGTTGTGCAGACACCAGTCGTAGGCGATGCCGAGCAGCGGGAAGGACGACAGGCCCCACATCCACATGGGGTCGCCGAAGCCGTCCGAGACCGTCCAGGTGCTCACCGCGTAGCCGACCGCGAGCAGCGCGCGCAGCCACGGCGAGCCCGGCCGCAGCCTGCCGAGGCAGACCGTCATCAGGGCCGCGCCGAGTCCGATGCTCAGCACCGTGGCCGTGAAGACGGCCGCGTTGACGGCGTCGCGCGGGAAGAGCCCGACCAGCCAGGAGAACGGGTTCATCAGATACGTGAAGAAGTCGGCGAGGAAGGGGACGCCGTATCCGCTGCCCCAGTTGACGATCAGGTCGCCGGTGGCGCGGCCGTGCATCAGGTCCCACAAGTGGGCGTGGTACGGCACGAATTGGTTGCCGAGGTCGTTGACGGCCCGCGATCTCGGTCCGAACGGGTACGTCCCGTGCACGGCCAGCGCCAGGCAGTAGGCACCCATGGAGACGGCCGCCGCGAGCAGCGCCGCCAGCGGTGTCGCGGCGGCCCGGAGCGCCGGGCGGCGCGGCGGACCGGCGGGCGGCGCCGCTGGGGGTGTGTCGATGGCCGCGGAGGAGGAGGTCAGCACCGTGTCCCGCTTGCTCGTATGCCTCGGATCGTCTCCCGGCGTATCCTACTACGTTCTTTGTAGTAGTTTTCGGCATCTCGTCGCTTCGTCGTCCTCCGGCGCCGACCGCCGGGGTTCATACCGCGGACGCCGTCGTACGCGACCGGCTCCGCAGCCGTCTCAGGGCCACGTCGAAGGCCCCGCGCGCGCCGGGTGCCAGGCGCAGCGCCAGCGAACCGCCCGCCGTCCGGTACGCCTGGATCAGCGCGACGCCGTACCGCCCGCAGGGGGTGACCGTGCGCCGCAGCCCCGAGTCCTGGGCGCGCGGCGCGAGCGGGGCCGTCACCGTGCCGTCGGCGTACCGCAGCCGCACCCGTACGTCCCAGGTCTGGGTGCCGCGACAGCCCGCGGCGGCGAGCCGGCCCACGTCGAGCGGGACGCTGGCGCGCCAGCGACCGCACTCGTCGTACGCCGTGGCCGTGGTGGTGACGGCGGGTTCCGCGCCGTCCCGTGCGATGACGTCGACCTCCACGGCGACCGGGCCGCCGACCGCGGCGAGGCGGCCGTACAGATCGCGGATTCGCAGCCGCAGGCGCCCGTGGCGGCCGGTGAACAGCGTGCCGTCGACCGTCAACGGCAGTGCTTGGAGCGGAAGTTGGCCGAGCCCGTCGAGCCTGACGTCGCGCAGGCCGTCCGACCAGACGGGACCGGCCGACGTCCGCGCGTACGGCGGGGCCAGTCTGGCCGGGTCCGCCGCGAGCTGCGCGAGCCGCGCCAGGTCGCGCGGGGCGTCACCGGCCAGCACCACCGCGGCGATCCAGCGGGCGGGGGCCGCAGCCGCGGCTCGCTCGGCGTCGGTGAAGGAGGCCAGGTAGGCGCGGGCCAGTCTCCACCACGCGCGCTGGTACGCGGGGTCGCGGCCGGGCAGTTCGCGGACGTACAGGCACAGGTCGTCGTCGAGGAATTTGGTGCGGCAGGCGGCGGCGAGCAGGGGGCGGCGGGCGGCGGTGAAGACGTCGACGGCCTGGCGGTGGGCGGCGACGCGGGCGGCCCAGTCGCCGATGCCCCGGCGGGCGGGCGCGACCGGCTCCCCGGCCTCGCGGCGCGCCCGCCGGACGCAGACGGTGTCGGGCACGACGGCGATCGGCGGTCCCGCCGCCAGCACGCGGGCGGTGAAGACGAAGTCCTCGTAGGCGAAGGTGCCTTCGGGGCAGCGGAGCCGGTGCCGGTCGAGGAAGGCGCGCCGGTAGAGCTTGTTGACGCACAGGGTGTCGCGCAGGAGCTCCGGATGGTCCTCGGGGGACGCGAGGACGGCGGCCTCGCGGTAGAGCGCGGGCTGCCAGCGCACCTCACGGCCGCCGGGCAGTTCGCGGCGGACGGCGACGCCGACGGTGACCGGCGTGCCGTGGGTCTCCGCGGCGGTCAGCAGCGCGCGTACGGCGCCGTCCGGCAGCACGCCGTCGCTGTCGAGGAACATCACGTACTCGGCGGTGGCGACCGCGACGCCGTCGTTGCGGGGCGTGCCGCGACCGCCGCTGTTCTCGGCGCGGTGCACGACGCGCAGCCGGGGCTCGCGGGCGGCCAGCGCGTCCAGGACGTCGGGCGTCCGGTCGCGGGAGGCGTCGTCCACCGCGACGACCTCGGTGACGGCCGGGCCCTGCGCGAGCGCGGACCGTACGGCGGCGCCGACGGTTTCAGCGTCGTCGCGGGCGATGACGACGACGCACACGCCCGGCCCTGTCATCCGCATGGCGAACGGTCCATGGCGGCCACTCCCTGTCGGCCCTCTCCCGGTCGGCGGCCCGGTGCTCCGGGACGCCGTGATGCCGGTGGTTACTACACTCCTTGTAGTAGCCACCCGGAACCGGAAGCTACTACAGACCTTGTAGTAGCGTAATAAGGGGAGACGAGATCACCGATGGCCCCTCAGCGCCGGAGCCGCGGCAGTCTGGCACGCGACATCCAGGCCGTACTCGCCGCGGGCGCAGGACCGATGACCCCCGCGCAGGTCCGCGACGCGCTCGGCGGGGAGCTGGCCTACACGACGGTGATGACGGTGCTCACCCGGCTGCACGCCAAGGGCGAGGTCACCCGGCGGCAGGAGGGCCGCGGCTACGCGTACACCGCGCCCGCGCACCCGGCCGAGGTCACCGCGCAGCGCATGCAGCGACTGCTCGACGCCGACGACGACCGCGCCGGTGTGCTCGTCCGCTTCGTCGGCACGCTCAAGGCCGCCGACGAACACCTCCTGCGCAGCCTCCTCGACCCTCCGGGCCCCGAAAGTCGCCGGAACGGCGAGGCAACCGACGGCGCGGCCGATCCGTCTGACGGACCGGAGCCGGACGGAGAGCGGTGAAGGTGCTGACAGCGGTGGACGCGACGAACGGGCGGCACGCGACGGGCGCGACCGCCGTGCGCGGGCCGACGCCCAGGGACCCGACCGCGTCACGCCGTTCGGCGTCCCCGGACCCGACCGCTGTGCGCGGGCCGACGCCTCAAGACCCGACCGCCGTGCCCGGATCGGCGTCCCCGGACCCGACCGACTCGACCGCGTCGCGCGGATCGACGCCCCAGGACCCGACCTGCTCGACCGCGTCGCGCCGTCCGGCACCCCCGGACCGGCGGCCGGCGGCCGACACCGGGGAGGCGACGTGACCGGAGCCGTCTGCGCGACCACCCTCGTCTGCCTGCTGTTCGCGCTCACCGCGCCCCGGCTCGGAAAGCTGCTGCCGCCCGCCACGGCCACCCGGCTGCTCGTGCCCGCCGCGCTCGCGGTGGCCGCCTCGACCCTGTTCGTCCTCGGCGAGCTGGGCTTCACCTGGCTCGGACAGGTGCCCGCGATCGCCGCGCTCGGACCGTGGTCGCCCAAGCGCCTCGACGCCCTCGACCCCGTGCCCGACCCGCTGGCGGCGGCCAGCCTCGTCCTGCTGGCCGCGGCCGTCGCGCACGCCTCGCTCACCGTCGTCCGCCGACTGCGCGCGCTGGCCGCCGTCTACCGGATCGCCCGCGGCCCGCGCACCGCCGACCCCGTGCTCGTCGTCGACAACGCGTGGCCCGACGCCTTCACCACCCCCGCTCCCGCCGCGCGCATCGTCATCACCACCGGCCTGCTCAGGGCGCTCACCCCGCAGGAGCGGCAGGTCGTCCTCGCCCACGAGCACTCCCACCTCAACCACCGGCACGTCTGGTGGATCCTCGCCGCCGAACTGGCCGCGGGCGTCAACCCGTTGCTGCGCCGTACCGCCAAGGCTGCCGGTCAGGCCGTCGAGCGCTGGGCGGACGAGGACGCCGCCCGCAGCGTCGGCGACCGGCAGCTCGTCGCCAGGACCATCGCCCGCGCGGCGCTGCTCCAGCACGACGCGCCGCACCCGGCCGCCGGAGCCGCGCCCGTCGCGGCGGCCACCGGCAGCGACGTCCCCGCGCGGGTGCACGCCCTGCTCGGCCGCCCGCCGCGCCGCCGCCCGCTGGCCCTCACGACACTGGCCGCGCTGCTGGTCGCCAGTACGGTCGCCACCGCCGCCGTCGAACGCACCGGCGAGCACCTCTTCGACCGCGCGGCCCAGCCGCCGCCCGCCACCGTGCGCGACCACGTCCATGTGCACGCGCGCGTCCCCGCGCCCCACCGCGCGCACACCCCCGCACCGGGCCGGGTCACCCGCCACCTCCACTCGTCGCTGGTGCCCGCCCTCGCACGGGACCGGGTCGACCGCGACACGGGCGGCGACCGCCTCCCGGGGTGAGCGCGGCTCGCACCGCCCTTGGCGCGCCCTGTTCCGCGCCGGTACGGACCGGCGTAGGTTCTGGGGCGGAGACCGCGGCCGCAACGGCCGCCGGGGGAGGGCTGCATGACCGTGCTCAAGGGCAAGACCGCTGTGGTCACCGGCGGTTCGCGGGGCATCGGCCGGGCGATCGTGGAACGGCTCGCACGCGACGGCGCGGACGTCGTGTTCGGCTACGCGCGCGACGCCGAGGCCGCGGCCGATGTCGTACGCACCGTCGAAGAGGCGGGCGGGACCGCGCGGGCGCTCCGGGCCGACCTCGTGGAACCCGGCGCCGCCGAGCGGCTGATGGCCACCGCCGACCGCCACCTCGGCGGCCTGGACATCCTGGTCAACAACGCCGCGCTGAGCATCACCCCCGCGCCCCTGGCCGACACCGACGAGGAGATGTACGACCGCGTGATGGCGGGCAACGCCAAGTCCACCTTCCTGACCATGCGTTACGCGGCCAGGCACCTGCGCGACGACGGCCGTGTCATCAACATCTCCACCCTCAACACGCTCCGCCCGGCGCCCGGGAACGCGCCCTACGCGGCCAGCAAGGGCGCGATCGAGCAACTGACCCGAGTGGCCTCCCGCGAGCTCGGCGCGCGCGGCATCACCGTCAACACGGTCTCGCCCGGCGCCACCGACACCGACCTCCTGCGCGAGGCCAACCCGGGTGCGGACTTCCAGCCGCTCATCGACCTCACCCCGCTCGGCCGCCTGGGCCGCCCCGCCGACATCGCGGACGTCGTCGCCTTCCTCGCCGGCCCCGCCGCCCGCTGGCTCACCGGCCAGAATCTCCGCGCGGACGGCGGCCTCAGCTAGTGGGGACCTGCGGTCTCCCCGCCGTGTCCCCACGGTGGCCCCGCGACAGACCATCGGATTCCGGCTCCGAACGAGACCGCCGGACGACTCGCCAGACGAACACGGAGAAGACGTCATGACAGCATCCATCCTGGTCACCGGCGGTACGGGCACCCTCGGGCGGCACGTGATCCCGCTCCTGCCGGAGGCGGGCACCAAACCCCGGGTGCTGAGCCGTACGGCCCACGCGTCCGGCGACGGCGTCGAGTACGTCACCGGCGACCTGCTCACGGGCGAGGGAATCGACGCGGCGGTGGACGGCATCGAGACCGTCCTGCACCTCGCGGGCGACGCGAAGAGCGACGACAAGTCCACCCGTGCCCTGCTGACCGCCGCGTCGGCCGCGGGCGTACGGCACTTCGTCTACATCTCGGTCGTCGCGGCGGACAAGGTCCCGCTCGGCTACTTCAAGGTGAAACTGGCCGCCGAGCGGATGGTGGCCGAGTCCGGGCTGCCGTGGACGACGCTGCGCGCCGCGCAGTTCCACGAGTTCGCCTTCACCGTGATCGGGAAGATGGCCAAGCTGCCGGTGCTGCCGATCCCCGGCGTGATGCGGCTCCAGCCGGTCGACTCACGCGAAGTCGCCGCCCGCATGGTGGAGTTGGCCCTCGCCGAGCCCGCGGGGCGGGTCCCCGACATGGTGGGTCCCACCGTCTACACGCTGGCCGAGGCGGCCCGCGGCTACCTCCAGGCGGTCGGCAAGCGCCGCCCGATCATGCCGGTCCCGATGCCGGGCAAGGCCGGGCGCGTGTACCGGGACGGGGAGAATCTGACGACTGAGGGCGCCACCGTCGGCGAGCGCACCTGGGAGGCGTTCCTGGCCGAACGGGCGGTCTGACCACGGTACGTGGGCACACCGCGGGCCGCCGTCCGCTCCGCGTACGAGGGGGCGGCCCTCACGTACGCGGAGGTTCGCCCCTGCCCCGGACCGGATGCTCCGGCTGCCCGGACGCGTCCCCCGGCGGGCGCGGCTCGGGTACGGGGGCGGGGGCCGCGCCGCCCGCGACCCGTGTGCTCGACCGGCGGGTACCGGTCGTCGCGTAGGCCGAATAGCGCGGCACCCAGCGCAGCAGCGCGCCCGCCGCCGCGAGGCCGACCGCGCCCATGAGGGCGATCCCGGCCGCGAGGCTGCCGAGGGCGGCGGCGGCCGAGACGACCAGCGGACCGCCCGCCGCGCCGGAGTCCGCGCACAGCCGCCACACACCGAGGAACTGCGAGCGGGCGCGCGGCGGCGCGACATCGGCGCCGAGGGTCATGAGGATGCCGCTGCCGATCCCGTTGCCGAAGCCCATCAGCATGGCGACGACGGTCAGCGACGCCAGGCTGTGGGTCAGCGGCAGCGCGGCCTGCGCGCAGCCCAGCACCACCATGGACGGCACGGCGATCCACAGGCGGCCCGCCCGGTCCATCACCTGCCCCGACGGGTAGAAGGTCAGGGTGTCGACCAGCCCCGCGATCCCGAAGACCACACTGGTGGACGAAGGGCTCAGACCCAGATGGTCGGCCCACAGCGGCAGCACCGTCTGCCGGGTCGCGCGGACCGAGGCCACCAGCAGGACGGCCAGGCCCAGCGTCAGGAAGACCCGGCGGTGGCCGCGCAGCACCGACCGTACCGAGGCGGTCTCCCGTACGGCCCCCGCCGCCGGGTCCGCGACGTCGCGCACGGTCAGCAGCACCACGACCGTCACCGCCGTGCACAGCAGCGCCAGCCAGTAGATGTCGTGCACCGGGAACCTGGTGAGCACGGCCGCGCCGAGGAACGGCCCGACGAAGGCGCCGACGCGCGACATGCCGCCGAGTGTGGACATCGCCCGCGCGCGCAGCCCGGTGGGCACGACCTCGGTGAGATACGACTGTCTGGCCAGGATGAAGACGGCGTTGGAGGCGCCGGTGACGGTCACCGCCACCGCGAGCTGCCACACGCTGCGGGCCAGCGCGCAGCCGGACAGCGTCACCGCCGTGACCCCGGAGGCGACCAGCATCGCCTTGCGGTCGCCGAGCCGCGCCGCCAGCGCACCGGCCGGCACGTCGCCGAGGATCTGCCCGACGCCGAGCAGCGCCAGCACCAGCCCGGCGCTGCCGACGCTCGCGCCCAGCGCTCTGCCGCTGAGCGCGAGCACCGGAGCGAGGGCGCCCATGCCCGTCTCGAAGATCAGGACCGGCAGGAAGACCGCCGGTATCAGACTCCTCAGGGACACGGGACGCGCACTCACCTGTTGATTGCCTCACCTCGGGCCGGACCTCACCGGGCACGCCCTCGGTCGGCGGCGGGCCGTCCACCATTCAACAACAGCCGAGATGTCGATCCGGGCCCGACCCGTTCGTATGGACAGTGAGAGCCGGTCGGCGCACCGGCCGCAGGAACCGGGCAGGAGCCCGGTACGGACCCGGGAGGCACCCCATGCCGCAGTATCTGCTCAGCGTCTACCAGCCCGACACCGACGAGCCGCCGTCCGCCGAATTCCTCGCCCCGATCCGGCGCGACCTCGACACGCTCAACGCCGAGATGAAGGCGGCCGGGGCCTGGGTCTTCGCCGCGGGCCTGTTCCCGGCGGGCACGGCCACCGTGCTGCGGCACAAGGGCGACGACATCCTGACCACGGACGGCCCGTACGTCGAGGGCAAGGAGCACCTCGGCGGCTTCACGATCGTCGAGGCGCCCGACCTGGACGCCGCCCTCGCGTGGGGCCGCGCGCTCGCCCGCGCGACGACCCTCCCGATCGAGGTCAGGCCGCTCCGGTACGGGCCGTCCGAGTGACGTCGGCATGACGCGCGAGCCGGAGCGACGGCCGCCGTACGAGGGGCCGGAGCCGGGGCCGGAGCCACGGGCGGCGTACGGGCCGGGAAAGGGGGCGGCGCCCGAGCCGGAGGCCGCCCGCGTCTTCCGCGAGCAGTACGGCCGCGCCGTCGCCGTCCTCGTCCGCTCCTTCGGCGACATCGACGTCGCCGAGGAGGCGGTCCAGGACGCGTTCACCACGGCGGTACGGCGCTGGCCGGCCGACGGGGTGCCGCCGAGCCCGGCGGGCTGGATCATCACCACGGCGCGCAACCGCGCGATCGACCGGCTGCGCCGCGAGTCCTCCCGCGCGGACCACCAGGCCCAGGCCGCGCTGCTGCGGGCCGACCGGGAACCGGCGCGAGAGGAGGGCCCCGTGCACGACGACCGGCTGCGGCTGATCTTCACCTGCTGCCACCCGGCCCTCTCCCCGGCGGCCAGGACCGCCCTGACGCTGCGGCTGCTCGGCGGGCTGACCACGGCCGAGATCGCGCGGGCCTTCCTGGTGCCCGAGCCGACCATGGCGCAGCGGCTGGTGCGGGCCAAGAGCAAGATCCGCGACGCGCGCATCCCGTACCGCGTCCCGTCCGACGCCGACCTGCCCGACCGGCTCCGCGCGGTGCTCGCCGTCGTCTATTTGATCTTCAACGAGGGCCACACGGCCGGTTCGGGCGACCGGCTGGTCCGCGCCGACCTGTGCGCCGAGGCGGTACGGCTCGGCCGCCTGCTGCACGCGCTGATGCCCGACGAGCCCGAAGTGCCCGGCCTGCTGGCGCTGATGCTGCTCACCCGGTCGCGGGAGGCGGCGCGCACCGCCGGGGACGGCGGCCTCGTCCTCCTCGCCGACCAGGACCGGAGCCGGTGGGACCGCGCCCTGATCGCGGAGGGCCAGGATCTCGTACGGCAGTGCCTGCGGCGGGGGCAGCCGGGTCCGTACCAGATCCAGGCGGCGATCAACGCCGTGCACAGCGACGCGCCGACGGCGGCGGCCACGGACTGGCCGCAGATCGTGACGCTGTACGACCAGTTGCTCGCCGTCGCCCCCGGCCCGGTCGTCGCCCTCAACCGCGCGGTCGCGGTGGCCGAGGTCCAGGGACCGGCGGCGGCGCTCGCCCTCGTCGACCGCCTCGACCTGGACGCCTACCACGTCCTGCACGCCGTCCGCGCCGACCTGTTGCGCCGCCTGGGCCGTACGCGGGAGGCCGCGGCGGCCTACGACGCGGCGCTCGGGCGGACCGACAACGCGGCCGAGCGGGCCTTTCTGCGCGGCAGGCGGCGGTCGCTCGACGGGCCGACGCCGTAGGGCCGGTGGGGGCGGCCCCGTATGCCCCTCGTCAACCGGCGCGCAGCGCGGCCAGGCGGTCGAGGAAGACGCGCTGCCCCTCCACGATCTTCTCGTGGGCCTGCGGCAGACCGAGCCAGGCCACCCGGTCGATCTCCGGGAACTCCTGGAGGCGGCCCGACCCCTTCGGCCACTCCATCGTGAAGGTGCCGGGCACGGCGAGGGCCGGGTCGAAGTCGGCGTGCAGCGCCCAGGCCGTGACGACCTTGCCGCCGGACTGCTCGGTCTCGCCGAGCGGGAGGAGTTCGCCGTCGGGCAGCGGCAGGCCGACCTCCTCCCGGAACTCGCGCCGGGCGGCGTCCACCGCGGCTTCGTCCGCCCCGTACTCGCCCTTGACGATCGACCACGCGCCCGCGTCGCGCCGGGCCCAGAAGGGCCCGCCCATGTGCCCGAGAAGGACCTCGATCCCGGCGTCCCGGTCCGCGCCGCCGACCTCGCGGAAGAGCAGGACCCCGGCGCTGCGCTTGTTCACCACACCGCCAAGTCTGGCCTCCCGGCCGAGGTTTACGGGAGAGGCGCACCAGACAGACGCCTGCCGGACCGGGCCCGCGCAAGGCCGCGTCCCCCCGCGCCCCGGTCGGCACCCTCGCACGGCGCCGCTTTGGCCGCAGCCGTCGCCGTCCGCGCGGCGGGGGGATCTCCATGGCGACGTCGACCGGGTGCCACCAGGCGTCCTGGGCGGCGCGGGGCGCCGATCGGGCGCGTGGCACGATGATCGGACCGCGAAGAGCGGCCCTGACCTCAAGCCGTGACCTGAAGCGCTTCACCTGAAGCACCTGACCTGAAGCCCTTCACCGTCCCCCGAACCCCCGAACCCCCGGAGCAGCGCGTGCGCCACCTCGACTATGACGACATCCGGCAGGCGGCCGACCGCATCGACGGCCACATCAGGCCGGTGGCCGTCACCAGGGCCGACCCCGGCCTCGTCGGCGGCGGCCGGGGCGGCGAGCCCTACGAGCTGTGGTTCGCCCTGGAATACCTCCAGTTCACGGGCTCCTTCAAGGCGCGCGGCGCGCGGAATTTCCTGCTCGCGCACAGCGCCGCCGGCACCCTCCCGGCCGCGGGCGTCACCATCGCGTCCGGCGGCAACGCCGGGCTCGCCTGCGCGTGGGCGGCCAAGGCTCTCGGCGTCCCCGCCACCGTCTTCGTGCCCGAGACGGCCCCCGCGGTGAAGGTCGCGCGCCTGCGGGCCTACGGCGCGGACGTACGCCTGGTGGGCAAGGAGTACGCCGAAGCGCTCGCCGCCTGCGAGGAGTTCACCGCCACCGCGGGCGCGCTGGGCAGCCACGCCTACGACCACCCGTACATCGCCGCGGGGGCGGGCACCGTACTGGACGAGATCCGTACCGCGATTCCCGGCCTGGACACCGTCCTTGTGGCGGTCGGCGGCGGCGGACTGTTCGCCGGGGTCGCCACCGCCGCGCGCGAGCACGGCATCCGCGCCGTCGCCGTGGAGCCGGAGAACGCCCGTACGCTGCACGCGGCCGTCGAGGCCGGCCACCCGGTCGACGTGACCGTGGACTCCGTCGCGGGCGACTCGCTCGGCGCGCGCCGCGCCACCGAGATGGCGGTCCACGCGGGCCGTCAGGACAACGCGCGGTCCGTCCTGGTGCCCGACCGGGCCATCATCGCCGCCCGCCAGACGCTCTGGGACGAGCTGAGGATCGTCACCGAGGTGGGCGGGGCCACCGCCTTCGCGCCGCTGCTGCCGACCGGGGGAGAGGACGGCGGCGGGCGGCCGTACGAGCCGCGCCCCGGCGAGAAGGTGGCGGTCCTGCTGTGCGGGGCCAACACCGACCCCGGCGATCTGGTAGCCCGCGCGGAAGGCTGAGCCGCGGCCGTTCGAGGGCGTCCCGCTGCGGCGGGGCGTTCCGAGCGGCACCGCTCAGCGCAGGACGGCCGCCAGCGCCGAGCGGCGCCGCTCAGCGCAGGACGGCCGCCAGCAGATCGGAGCCGAGCGACGTCAGATCGGGCGCGTTGAGGGTGTACCGGACGTAACGGCCGTGGCGTTGGCTCGTGAGCAGGCCCGCGCGGCGCAGGACGGCGAGGTGGCGGGAGACCTCGGGGGGCGACAGCTCCCAGGCGTGGGCCAGTTCGACGGTGGTGTGCGGGCCGCGCGCGAGGGTGCGCAGCAGCCGCAGCCGTACCGGATGCGCGAGCGCCTCCAGCCGGAGGGTGACCGTCTCCATCGGCACCTGCTCGGACGGGCCCGGCTCGGCCACCGGGTACTGCACCACCGGCCGCCACCCGGGCGCGTGCACCGCCACCAGGTGCGGGCGGCCGAAGACGCTCGGGATGAAGGTGACCCCGTCGTCGCGGGCGGCGGTCGCGCTGTCCTGGAGCTTGTCCACGACGATCCGGTCACCGCCCGGCGCCAGGGCGACCGCGCCGGAGACCGAGGCGAGCGCCGCACCGAGACCCTGCCGCTTGAGCAGGTCGTGCTTCAGGCGCAGGTCGGAGGCGATGCTTACGGCGGCCCCCGACCAGGCGGCGTCGAAGAACGCCCCGGCGCACTGTTCGAGGGTGTCGCGCACCCGCGCCCGCACGGCGGCCGGGTCCGCGAGCAGCCGTTCCGCGAACGCCTCCTGCAACGCGCCGCGCGCCTGGGCGAGGTCCAGGGCCCGTTCGCGCGCGGTCGCGTCGGTGAGCGGCGACGGGGAGCCGAAGTGGATCCGGTTGCTGCCGCAGGTGGTGACCAGCGCGGCGGTCACGTACCGGGCGTCGTCGATCCGGTCCACATCGTCCAGTTCCTCGGCGAGGGTCGGCCGGGGCCGGGCGGGCACCAGGAAGTCGGCGCGCGAGGACCGCCACAGGAACTCCGCCTCCCGCAGCCGCTCGGCCAGCTCGGGCCGCAGCGCGGCCCACACGTCCGCGGCCCACCCGGCGAGCCGCGGATGGTGTCCGGGTTCCGCCAGGACGTGCAGCATCGCCGTCAGCTCCGCCAGCGGGGAGGCGGCGAACCGCAGCCGCTCGGGCGGCAGGCCGCCGATGTCGATCCGCAAGGTCACCCGCCCATTATGAGCAGCGCAAAGGCCCCTGGCCGCGTCGGTTGACGGTCTGCGTCAACCGACACGGCGGGCGCGGCGGCCGAACGCACCGTTGTCGCCATGGCAACCACCACCCAGATCCGGCCCCGCGCCCTCGTCCGCGCCTTCGGAGGCCCCCGCTACGCCGTCGCCATGACCGTGGACGCGCTCGGCACCGGCCTGCTCCGGCCGTTCCTGCTGCTCTACGGGGTGACGGTGCTGAGCCTGTCCGCGCCCGCCACCGGCATCGCCATGACGGCCGGTGTCGTCGTGGGGCTGGTGTGCGTGCCCGCCGTGGGGCTGTGGCTGGACCGGGGCGCGCGCAGTACGGCCGTGGCGGCGTCGATGCTGGTGCGCGTGCTGGGCGTGGCGCTGCTGCTGGCCACCCCGGCGGGCAACGGCTGGATGTTCGCGGCGGCGGCGCTCTTCCTCGGCATCGGCAACCAGGCGTGGCCCGCCGCCCACGCCGCCGTGGTGGCCACCGTCGCCCACGGCAGGGACCGCGACACCGCGCTCGCGGCGGGCCGCGCCCTGCGCAACGCCGGTATGGGCGCGGGCGCGCTGCTCGCCACCGCGTGCCTGGCGGGCGGCGCCGCCGCGTTGCAGGTCCTGGCGGGCGTCACCGGGCTCGCGTATCTCACCGCCGCGGCCCTGGCGTGGTCGGTCCGGCTGCGCGCGGACCCGGCCGCCGCCCCCGCCGAGGGCGGCGACAGCGGTCCCGCGCCCCGGATGCGCGCGCTGCTGGCCGCCAACGTGGTCTACGTCTTCTGCCTCAACGTCCCCGAGATCGCGCTCCCGTTGGTCCTGGTGACCCAACTGCACGCGTCCCCGGTGTGGTCGGCGGCCGTCTTCGTGGCCAACACCGTGCTGGTGGTCACCCTCCAGGTCCCGGTCACCGTCCTGATGTCCCGCTTCTCCCGGCGGTCCGTGCTCGCCCTCGCCGGTGTCGTCCTCACCGCGTCCTACCTCGGCTTCCTCGCGGCCACCGAACTGCGGCACGGCTGGGGCGCCCCGGCCGTGGCCACCGTGTCCGTGGTCTGCACGCTCGGCGAGATCATCTACGCCGGAAGCGCCACCGCGCTCGTCACCGCCCTCGCCCCGGCCCACGTCCTGGGGCGCACCCTCGCCCGCTTCCAACTCTCCACCGGCTTCGGCCTCGCCGTCTCTCCCGCGGCCATCACCGCCCTCGCCCCGTACGGCTCGACGGCTCTGTGGGGCAGCCTCGCCGCCGCGACGCTCCTGTCCTCCGCCGCGGTCGCCACGGAGAAGGACCAGGGGGCACGGCTCAGCGGTTGACGCGGACAGAACGCCTCCTGCCGGACGGCCCTCCTGCCGGACGCCCCTCCTCAAAGCCGGTCTTCGCTGCTACGGTGAGAGTTCGGAAGGTTAACAAACTCAGACGGCCGGACCGGCGCTGCCGTGCTGCCCGGGCGCGCGCGGACCGCGAGGACACCGCCGCGCGGGCCGCCGTACCGCCGCTCGCCCGTACCCGAGGCGCGGCGCCACCGGGACCCGCACCGCAACACCCGTACTTCGACCAGTGCTTCGACACGGAGGCCCGTTATGCCGACCCCATCCACGCCGCGCGCCCGGGACGGCGCTCTCTTCGTCGGCGGGGCCTTCGTCCCGGCCGAGAACGGGCGTACGTCGACGGTCCTCGACAAGGCGCGCCAGGAACCGCTCGGCCGGGCGGGCTGGGCCTCGCCCGCTGACCTGGACCGCGCCGCGCGGGAGGCCGCCGTCGCCGGACGGGCCTGGGCCGCCGCGGACTTCGGCGCCCGCGCCGACGTGCTGCGCGAGGCCGCCGCCCGACTGCGCGCCCGCGCGGGGGAGTTCGCCGACCTCATCGTCCGCGAGACCGGCTCGATCCGCGGCAAGGCCGAGTACGAGATCGCCGGAGCGGTCGAAGAACTCCACCTGGCCGCCGCGCTCGCCGGTCACATACGGGCCGAGACGCTGCCCACGCGCGCGCCCGGCCGGGAAAGCGTCGCGCAGCGCGTCCCGTTGGGCGTCGTCGGTGTGATCACCCCGTGGAACTTCCCGCTGGTGCTGGCCATGCGCGTCCTCGCGCCCGCCCTCGCCGTCGGCAACGCCGTCGTCCTCAAGCCCTCACCGCACACCCCGCTCAGCGGCGGACTGCTGATCGCCGATGTCTTCGCCGAGGCCGGACTGCCCGCGGGCGTGCTCCAGGTCGTGCCCGGCGGGCAGGACACCGGCGAGGCGCTGACCGCGCACCCCGACATCGCCATGGTCCACTTCACCGGATCCAGCGCCGTCGGCCGCACCATCGCGCGGGAGGCGGGCGAGCGCCTGAAGAAGGTCTCCCTCGAACTCGGCGGCAACAACGCCCTGATCGTCCTGGACGACGCCGACCTCGACCAGGCCGGACAGATCGGCGCCTGGTCCGCCTTCCACTACCAGGGCCAGACCTGCATCACCGCGGGCCGGCACATCGTCCAGCGGCCCGTCTTCGACGCCTACGTCGCCGATCTCGCCGCGCGTGCCGCCCGGATCACCGTCGGCGACCCGACCAGGGACGGCGTCGGCCTCGGCCCGATGATCAGCGCCGAACAGCGCGAACGGGCCCGCGAACTGCTCGCCGAGGCCGTCGCCGCGGGTGCCACGGTCGTCGAGGGCGGCGACGGCGACGGCCTCTTCCACCGGCCCACCGTCGTCACCGATGTCACCCGCGACATGGCCCTGTGGACCGAGGAGATCTTCGCCCCCATCGCCCCCGTGCTGGCCGTCGACACCGACGCCGAGGCTCTCGCCGTCGCCAACGACACCCCGTACGGCCTGGTCGACGCCGTCCTCACCTCCGACCTCGCGCGCGGTCGCCGCCTCGCCGCGGGGCTCGGCTCCGCCATGGTCCACGTCAACGACTCGACCTGCCTCGACGAGCCCCAGGCGCCCTTCGGCGGCCTCGCCGCGTCCGGCCTCGGCGGCCGTTCCGGCGGTGAGTCCAACCTCCACGAATTCACCCAACTGCGGTGGCTGACCGTGCAGTCCACGCCGGTCCACTACCCGTACTGACCGGGTCGGGTGGGGCCGTTGAGGGGGAGGGGGCCGGTGGGGGATGATCGGGGGCATGAGGGCACTGGTGATCGGAGCTTCCGGAACCGTCGGGAGCGCGGTGGCCGCCGCGCTGACAGCGGCACGGCACGAGGTGGTCGCGGCCTCGCGCCGGGGTCCGCTGAAGGTGGACCTCGAAGTCCCGTCCACGATGGACACGCTCTTCGGTGAGGTCGACGGTCTGGACGCGGTCGTGTGCTGCGCCGCCAACGGCCCGCTGCTGGAGCTGGCGTCGGCCACGGACGAGGACTTCGCGACCGGGGTGCGGGCCAAACTCTGGGGCCAGGTCGCCCTGGTCCAGCGCGCGGCCCGCCATGTGCGCGACGGCGGCTCCATCACCCTGACCGGCGGCACCTTCGCCGCGCCCATGGCGGGCGGCTCGCTGGGCGCGCTCATCAACAGCGGCCTCGAGGGCTTCGTCCGCAACGCCGCGAGCGAACTCCCGCGCGGACTGCGCCTCAACCTCGTCAGCCCCGGCTGGATCAGTGAGACCCTCCGGGCCATGTCCGCCGATCCCGCCGCGGGCACCCCCGTCCGCGAGGTCGCGGAGGTCTACGTCGGGATCGCGGAGGGGACGGTGCGGGGCCGCACCTTCCGCCCGTGAGCCGCGGGCGGACTTTCTCTGCCTGAGCCGCGGGTCGCTGCGTCCCGTCCCTGGCGTTCCCGGCGGTCGTCGCGTTCCCCGCGTCCTTCGCGTTCCTCACGCCTGCCGTGAGGGGCGGGCGGCCTCCCAGGCCGCCTCGATCATCGCGAAGACCTCGTCCACCGCGGCCTGCGGATCGGCCGACTCGCGGGCCAGCGAGAAGGCGTCGATCACGAACCTCGCGAGCGTCCGGCAGGCCGTCGCGCTCTGCGGCAGTCCGGGATCGGCGACGAGGGCCGCGGCCACCGACTCCGCGTGCCGCAGCCGCATCGACTCCTCGTACTTCCGCAGCGCGGGCGACCCGTCGATCATCCGCCAGACCGGCGCGGCGCCGTCCGCCGTGCAGTGCCGTACCAGGGCGTGTATCTCGCGGCGCAGCGCGGGCACGACCGGCTCGTCCGGCGCCCGGTCGGTGACCGCCCGCGTGAGGCGCTCCTCGAAGTCCTCGTCCTGCTCGAACACCAGCGCCTCTTTGGCGGCGAAGTGCGAGAAGAGCGTGGTGACGGCCACGTCGGCCTCGGCGGCCACGTCACGGATTCCCACCGCGTCGTAGCCGCGCTCCAGGAAGAGCCGCAGGGCGGTGTCGGCGATCTTCCGGCGGGTCGCGGCCTTCTTGCGCTCACGGCGTCCGGTCGGCACGGTCATGACCGCACACTATCAGCTACGAAAAAGGAACGGTTTCAAAAAACTAACCGTTAGTGTTACGGTCCGTCGCATGAAGAAAGTGAGCTTCGCCGAGTTCGGCGGCCCCGATGTCCTGCGCCTCATCGACGCCGAGGAGCCCCACGCGGGCCCCGGCCTGATACGCGTCGCCGTACGGGCGGCCGGTGTGAACCCCGCCGACTGGCGGGTCCGCGAAGGCCAGATCCTCAAGGCCCATCCGGTCCAACTGCCCGCGGGCGTCGGGCTGGACGCCGCCGGGGTGGTGGACGAGATCGGCGAGGGCGTCGACGGTGTCGAGATCGGCGACCACGTATTCGGCGAAGGGACCAGCACCTACGCCGAGTTCGCGGTCCTCTCGGCCTGGGCCCGGATGCCCGAAGGGCTGACCTTCGAAGAGGCGGCCGGATACCCCTCCGTGGTCGAGACCACGCTGCGGATCCTCCGCGAGGCCGGCGTCGAGCCGGGACAGACCCTGCTGGTCAGCGGCGCCTCCGGGGGCGTCGGATCAGCCGTCCTCCAGATCGCCCGCGACCGCGGCGTCACCGTCATCGGCACCGCGGGGCCCGCCAACCAGGACTACCTCCGCGAACTCGGCGCCCTCGCCACGACCTACGGCGACGGCTGGACCGACCGGGTCCGCGCCCTCGGCCCCGTCCACGCCGCGCTCGACCTCGCGGGCTCCGGCGTCGTCCCCGAACTCGTCGCCCTCACCGGCGACCCCCGCAAGGTCGTCTCCATCGCCGACCTCACCGCACCCGACCACGGCGTCCGCTTCTCCGGCACCGCGGGCAGCGTCCCCGCCGCCCTCGCCGAGGCCGCCGCCCTCATCACCCGCCGCGCGCTCCGCATCCCCGTCGACACCTCCTACCCCCTCGCCGAGGCCGCCGCGGCCCACGCCGACAGCCAGGCCGGCCACACCCGCGGCCGCAGAGTCCTGATCGTCTGACCCGCCAGCCGGACGAGACCGTGCGGACAGACCCTAGGTCATCGAGTCCAGGGCGCGGGTCAGGGCGACGTGGACGGCGCCGAGGAGGGTGGCGCGTTCGGCGAGGCCGCCGATGGTGATGTCGGTGGGCCAGGTCAGTTCGTGGACGGTGCGGCGGACTTCCAGGAGGACCAGCTGGTTCTGGCCCACGCCGCCGCCGAGGACGACGAGGCCGGGGTCGAGCAGGGCGACGACGGCGGCGACGAGGCGGCCGATGGCGGCGGCGTGTTCGTCGACGACGCGGCGGGCGGCGGCGTGGCCGGAGGCGGCGGACGCGAAGAGGGCCTTGGCGTCCAGCGGCACGGGCCCGCCGCCGGAGGCGGGCCAGGCGGCGCGGCAGCGTTCCATCAGGGCGTCGGAGCCGAGGAAGTGCTCGAGCCCGGCGCGCCGGGGCTGTTGGGACTCCGACCAGGGGAAGGGCAGCATGGCGGCCTCACCGGCGGCGCCGTTCGCACCCTGCATCAGGCGTCCGTCGAGCACGATGCCGACGCCGATCTTCACGCCGACCTGGATGTAGGCGAACATCTGCTGGTGGCGGGCGACACCGAAGCGGTGCTCGGCGACGGCGGCGCAGTTGACGTTGTTCTCGACGGTGACCGGCACGCCGTCGGGCACGGCGAGCGCGTCGGTGATCCGTACCGTGCCGTCCGGCTGAAGGCCACCGCCTCCGCGTCCCGCACCGGAAGCCCCCACATTCGGCAGCGTCGGCGCCGCGACCACCACCTCGCGCAGCGGCCCGTACCGCGCCCCGACCTCCTCGCGCACCGTACGCACCACCCCCGCCGCCGCGTCCGCCGCCTCCGGTGTGACCGTCGGCTGGTCGGAGGGCAGCCGCACCTCGGCGGTGCAGATCTCCTGCCCGTCGAGGGTGTACGCCGCCGCCCGGACCACGGTGGCGCCGATCTCGACGCCGAGGACGTGCCCGGCGGTCGGCGCGAGCGAGTAGAGGACGGCGCTGCGCCCGGTGGCGCCGCGTGAACTGCCCTGCCCCTCGACCAGCCCGAGCCGTGACAGCTCCGCCATGGCCACCGACATCGTGGGCCGGGACAGCGCGAGCGCGGTGCTGAGCTGCGGCCGGGTCGCCGGGCCGTCGGTGGCCAGCGCGCGCAGCACGGCGCGGGCGCTGGCGGGCAGTTCGAAGCGGTCGACGGCGGCGGTGGTGTCCATCAAGTCCCTTCTCGGACGGCGTCGGACGGTGCCGGACGGCGTCGGTCAGTGCCCGGACCGTGCCGGTCAGTGCCGACCAGGCCCCGGCGAAAGCCGCCCGGCCTGTGGGAGGGCGGCTCCCGATCCCACCCCGCGGCCCACGCGACAGGCGCGCAGGGCAAAGTTACCCGATCGACGTCACGGCACCCCGCTGTGTTCACCCGCTTGCCCGAACACCGCCGCCCGCGCGCACGCCGCGAGCCGTACGCGACACCGCCCCGACGCCGCGACTCCGCCTCCCGCCGAGCCGCCACCCCATCCCGCTCCGGGCCGCCGCCCCACCCCGCTCCGGGCCGCCACCCCACCCCGCCCGCGGGTACCTGACAACTCTTGACACCCTCCAACCCCGGGAGGAACATCTACAGTTGATCGTTTGACAACGTTGTCGTAAGCGATACACACGAAGGGCGGGAACCGTGTCGGACAGATCAGTGCGACCCGTGGACAGAAGGCGGTGGAAGGGTCGCGGCGTGCGCGCCGTGGCCGCGGTGGCGACGGCGGTCCTCGGCATCGGCCTGGGCCTCGGCGCCGGACCCGCCACCGCGAGTCCGGGCGCCTCAGGGGGGCATGACGCCGACCCGGCCTCGTACGTCAACCCCCTGATCGGCTCCTCGAACGCCGGCAACACCTACCCCGGCGCCGTGCTGCCGTTCGGCATGCTGGCGTGGAGCCCGCAGAATTCGACGGGCAACCAGTTCTCGACACCCGCCCCCGGCGGATACCGGTACGACGCGACGAAGATCCGCGGCTTCAGCCTGACCCACCTCAACGGCGTGGGCTGTTCCGGCGCCAACGGCGACATACCGATCATGCCGTACGTGGGCGACGTCGACTCTTCGCCGAGCGCCGACACCAAGGACGCGAAGTACGCCTCGACCTTCTCGCACGCCAACGAGACGGCGCAGGCGGGCTATTACCAGGTCGGCCTGGACAGCGGGGCCAGCGCGCGGCTGACCACCACCGAGCGCACCGGTACCGGCCAGTTCGGCTTCCCGGCCGACAAGCCCGCCAGCGTGCTGTTCCGTACGTCCAACTCCGAGAGCGGCAGCGCCGCGGCGGACGTCACCGTGAATGCGGCGGCCCGTACCGTGACCGGCTCGGTCAGCGCGGGCAACTTCTGCGGACCGCAGAGCGCGAACAACCGGCACGACGTCTACACCCTCTACTTCACGGCCCACTTCGACCAGCCCTTCGCCAAGGTCGGCACCTGGACCGACGGCACCCTGACGCCCGGCTCCACGTCGGCCAGCGGCGGCACCGGCTACAACTCCAGCGGCAACGCGACCGCGGGCAAGGGCTCGGGCGCGTATGTGACCTTCGCGTCCGGCACCAAGCAGGTGCAGGCCAAGGTCGCGATCTCGTACGTGAGCGCGCGCAACGCCGAGGCCAACCTGACGGCGGAGAACCCGCAGCGCGCCGGCTTCGACGCGATCAGGTCGAAGGCCACCGCCGCGTGGAACACCGCGCTGCGCAAGATCCAGGTGTCCGGCGGCTCCGCCGACCAGAACACCACCTTCTACACCGCGCTCTACCACTCGATGCTGGAGCCGACCCTCACCAGCGACGTCAACGGCCAGTATCTGGGCGGCGACCGCAAGACCCACTCGCTGGCCAGGGGACAGCACGAGCAGTACGGCACCTTCTCCGGCTGGGACCAGTACCGGGCGCAGGTGCAGTTGCTGACGCTGCTTCAGCCGAGAGTCGGCAGTGACTACGCGCAGTCGCTGTTCAACTATGCCCAGCAGCGCGACGGCGAATGGGACCGCTGGCTGCTGGAGAACGGCAAGACCAGCATCATGTCCGGCGACCCGTCCGACGCGGCGCTCGCGGGCATCTACGCCTTCGGCGGCCGGGACTTCGACGTCAGGGGCGCCCTCGCCTCGCTGGTGAAGGCGGCAACCGTGCCGACCGCCAACGACTCCGACAGCTCCGGCTGCAACGTCGAATGCGTCGGCCAGCGACCGGCGCTGGACAAGTACCTGACGCTCGGTTACGTGCCGTCCGACAACTGCCACTGCTGGGGCGGCGCCGCCGAGACCCTGGAGGACGCCGCCGCGGACTTCGGTCTCGCGGAGCTGGCGGGACAGGTCGGCGACCGAAAGAACCAGCGGAAGTTCCTCGACCGCAGCGGCAACTGGACCAACGTCTTCGATCCGAACGCGACCGCGCAGGGCGGCTACATGCGCGACCGCAAGTCCGACGGGTCGTGGGTGGGAGCCACCTTCAACCCCGCCACCGGCAGCGGCTTCGTCGAGGGCAGCAGCGCCCGCTACACGTGGATGGTCTACTCCGACATCGCCGGACTGGCCAAGGCCATGGGCGGCAACGCCACCGCGATCTCCCGCCTCGACGCCTTCTTCCGCAACCCGGACGGCACCTTCGACTTCTCCGCGAAGGACGACACGCGCTACGACGCCACCAACGAGCCCGACATCAACGCGCCGTACGTGTACGACTACCTGGGCGCCCCGTACAAGACCCAGGAGACCGTGCGCGCCGAGACCGACGGCCTGTGGACCAACGCGCCCGGCGGCATCCCCGGCAACGACGACGCGGGCACGATGTCGTCCTGGTACGTCTTCTCCGCGCTCGGCATGTACCCGCAGGTGCCCAGCCGCGCCGACCTGGTGCTCTCCAGCCCGGTCTTCCCGCGCGCGGTGATCCACACCGGGCTCGGGAAGACGATCACGGTCAACGCCCCGCGGGCGTCGGCCGAGAACATCTACATCCAGGGCCTGCGCGTCAACGGCAAGAAGTCCGACCAGCCGTGGGTCCCCGCCTCGTTCGTCACCCGCGGCGGCACCCTGGACTACACCCTGGGCGGCACCGCGAACACCACGTGGGGGAGCGCGGCCAAGAACGCGCCGCCGTCCTTCCGCGACGGTGAGGCCCCGTTCTTCGCCTCGACCGACCCCGGCCAGGTGAAGATCGAGCCCGGCGGCTCCGCGGACGCCGCCGTCAAGCTGTCCACGATCCAGGACAAGAAGGTCGACGTCCGCTGGACCGCGAAGCCGCCCGCGGGCATCACGCTCAAGCCCGCGTCCGGCACGGTGACCGTCCCGAAGGGCGGTGCCACCAGCGCGACGTTCTCCGTGTCGGTGGCCGCCGACACCAAGGCCGGGGTCTACACGGTCCCGATCACGCTCGGCTCCGCGCACGGCGGCACCGCCCCGGCGGCCTCGCTGTCGGTGACGGTCGGCGTACGCGGCACCCTCACCTGGTACGTCAACAACAACGGCATCTCCGCCGACGACACGAATCCGTCCGCCAACTTCGACGGCGAGGGCTGGAGTTACTCGGCGGCGGCGCTCGCCGCGGCCGGTGCCGCGCCCGGCGGCACGGTGTCCTCCGGGGGCTTCGACTTCACCTGGCCCCAGGTGGCGCCCGGCGCGCCCGACAACATCGTGGTGGGCGGCGGCGACCAGGTGCTCGACGTCTCCAAGTCCGCAGCCGGTGCGACCAAGTTGAGCCTGCTCGGCAGCGCCAGCGAGGGCCAGACCACCGGCACGGTGACGCTGACGTACACCGACGGCACCACTCAGAAGGCCGACATCGGCTTCAGCGACTGGACGCTCGGCGGCGGCTCCCAGCAGCCCTCGTACGGCAACGTCGTGGCGGTGCACACCGCGTACCGCGACGTCCAGGGCGGCGGAAAGGACCCGGTGGGCACCGAGATCTTCTCCACCGCGCCGATCGCGCTCCAGGCGGGCAAGCAACTGGCCAGTGTGACGCTGCCGTCCAGCACGAACGGCGGTGACATGCACATCTTCTCCGTGGCGACCGCCTGACCCCGGCAGCCCACCGCGGAGAGCGCGGGGCGGGCGAGGACCGGCACGACCGGCCCCGCCCGCCCCGCACCCATGTCCGGCGCGAACGAACCGATCGCCGCCCGTTCAGACCGAGTTGGCCCACGCGCTGTGGTGGCGTCGGCCCGTCAGGCCCTAGGGTCACTGCTGTCACAGGGCTGCCCCGTGCCGCGGGCGGCCCCCCACCGTCCACACCGGGGGTTCCGTTGACCGCACGCGCACTCCGTAGCCGCGCCGCCGCCCTGCTGCTCGCCACCGCGGCCCTGACCGCCGTGGGCACCTCCACCGCGCACGCCGACTCGCCCGGCGGGTGGGTGGCCGCAGGCAACACGGTGTACAGCACGCTCACCGCGGGCGAGGGCATCGCCACCCGCGCCGACGGCTCGGTCCTCACCCGCGGCCTCGGCTCGATCCCGCTGCGGCTGCGCATCGCGGGCTGGAACCACGTCGGAGACCCGGACATCGTCAACGGCTACGTCTTCGACGCCTACCAGGGCGGCGACAGCGCCACCTCGAAGATGTTCGAGGTCACCACGCCCGACGGGCACAGCTACGACTACGTGCACCCGCTGGACCAGGGCGAGTTGCTCAACAACTCCTTCGCGACCGTCTCGCCGGACGCGCGGTGGCTGGTCGAGGGGGAGTGGGGCACGGTCAACCGGCTCCAGGTCTTCCCCGCCCCGCTGACCAACCCGGCCACCCCGGCCACCGGCGGCACCCTCGCGCAGGCCGGACAGATCAGCCTCGACAAGGCCGTCACGGACGTCCAGGGCTGCGACTTCGTCTCCGCGACCCGGCTGGTCTGCGTTTCCGACAACGACGCCAAGGACGTCTTCCAGGTCGACCTGCCGCACGCGCTCGACGGCACGCCCGTCACCGGCCGGGTCGCCACCCTCTTCCAGGTGCCGCGCGTCAGCGTCTGCTCGGGCGGCTTCGAGACCGAGGGCGTCGACTACGACGCGAACGCGAAGGTGCTGCGGGTCGAGATCATCTCGCCGAGCGCGTGCGCGGTCTCCACCACCGCCTACACCTACCGTCCGACCACCGGCTGACCCTTCCGTATCCCCCGTCACTGTCGTCGCCGCACCACGGGCTTGGTCCAGACCTATTGACGAGTGGTTCAGACCACTTTACGATCCGGTCCACTACGGCCTGTGAGTGCGCGACGACACCACGAGGAGTACGACATGATCGGTCGGAGGGTGCGTCTGCTGGGAGTCGGCCTCGCCATGGCCTTCCTGGCGCAGATTCCGGTCGCCGCGGCGACCCACGCGGCACAACCGGCGTCGGCCGCGGCCGACACCTGCGCGACCAAGGCACGGCCCTCGGGCAAGGTGCTCCAGGGGTACTGGGAGAACTGGGACGGCGCCGCCAACGGCGTGCACCCCGGTCTCGGTTGGATCCCCATCACCGACAGCCGGATCGCCGCCCACGGCTACAACGTGATCAACGCGGCCTTCCCCGTCATCCAGTCCGACGGCACCGTGCTGTGGCAGGACGGCATGGACACCGGCGTCAAGGTCGCCACCCCGGCCGAGATGTGCCAGGCCAAGGCGGCGGGCGCCACGATCCTGATGTCCATCGGCGGGGCCGCGGCCGGCATCGACCTCAGCTCGAGCGCGGTCGCCGACCGCTTCGTCGCCACCGTCGTGCCGATCCTCCAGAAGTACAACTTCGACGGCATCGACATCGACATCGAGACCGGCCTGGTCGGCAGCGGCAACATCAACACCCTCTCCGCCTCGCAGGCCAACCTGGAGCGGATCATCGACGGCGTCCTGTCCCGGATGCCCGCGGGCTTCGGCCTGACGATGGCCCCCGAGACGGCGTACGTCACCGGCGGCAGCATCACCTACGGCTCGATCTGGGGCGCCTACCTGCCGATCGTGAAGAAGTACGCCGACAACGGCAAGCTCTGGTGGCTCAACATGCAGTACTACAACGGCAGCATGTACGGCTGCTCCGGCGACTCCTACCAGGCCGGTACGGTGGCCGGCTTCACCGCGCAGACCACCTGCCTCAACAAGGGGCTCGTCGTCCAGGGCGCCACCATCCGCGTCCCGTACGACAAGCAGGTCCCCGGCCTTCCCGCCCAACCCGGCGCGGGCGGCGGCTACATGACGACCGGTCTGGTCTCCCAGGCGTGGAACAGCTACAGCGGCGCGCTCAAGGGCCTGATGACCTGGTCGCTCAACTGGGACGGCTCGAAGAACTGGACCTTCGGCAACAACGTCAAGGCGCTGCAAGGCCGTTGATCCCGCGGGAATCCGGGGCGCCCGTCCGCGGCGGGCGGGCGTCCCGGTCAACTCCGCGCGAAAAAGCGGAGACTCAGCCCTCGATCAGCACCGGAGCGAGCCTGCGCCACTCCGCCAGCGGCAACGGCCGCGCCGGATCGCCGGTGACCACCTGGACCGCGAGGTGGTCGGCGCCCGCGGCGAGGAACTCCGCCGCCCGCGCCGCGATGACGCTCTCGTCGCCCACGGCGAAGACTGCGTCCACGAGCCGGTCGCTGCCACCGCCCGCCAGGTCCTCCTCGGTGAAGCCCGAACGCAGCAGATTGCTCGTGTAGTTGGGCAGCGCCAGGTACAGCTTCAGATGGTCCCTGGCCTTGGCACGCCCCGACTCCAGGTCCGTGTCCAGCACGACCTTGACCTCGGGCGCGAGCAGCGGCCCCGCACCGAGGACCGCGCGCGCCTTCGCGGTGTGCTCGGGGGTGACCAGATACGGGTGCGCGCCGCCCGCACGGTCACGGGACAGCTCCAGCATCTTCGGGCCGAGCGCCGCCAGCACCCGCCGCCCGGCGGGCACCGGCTCCGGCGCCGCGTCCAGCGCCGCCAGGTAGTCGACCATGGCGGAGTACGGCCGCGCGTAGCGCTTGACCAGCGGGCCGTGGCTGACGCCGAGCCCGAGCAGGAACCGGCCCGGATGCGTACGCTCCACCGCCGCCCACTGCGAGGCGACGTCCGCGGCCTCGTCGTTCCAGATGTTGAGGATGCCGGTCGCCACGGTCAGCCGGGTGGTGGCCTTCAGCAGCGGCTCCGCGACGGCGACGCCGGGACTCCCGCCCAGCCAGACGGCGCCGTACCCCAGCGCCTCGACCTCGGCGGCGGCCTCGTCGTACGCGCCGGTGTACGTCACTCCGGCGCCGTTCACCGCCGCCGTCCAGGCGCCGCTCCAGATCCCGATCCTGCCCAGCCGGTCGTGCTGTCCCATGTGAGCCCTTCCTCGATGCGCGCCGCGCGCCCGCCCGGTCGGCCGGGCGCGGTCCGTCACCCATGCAAGCGGAACGGGCGGCCCGTCTGTTCCGCACCCGGTGAGCCGAACGGGTACGAACAGCCGGGCCGCCCGTGTGAGGCGCCCTGGGACGGCGGCCCTAAGGGGTCAGCTCCACGATCCGGGTGAAGCTGTTCTGCGCCGCTGTCACCACGACGCGGACCCGCGTGGTGGTGACGGAGCCCGCGAAGGGGATCCAGCGGTACTGGTCGGTGTTGCCGGTGAGGTCGGCCTGTGTCACCCACGCCGCGCCGTCCCAGGTCTGGACGGTGAAGGCGGTCGGGACGCCGTCGCTGTGCGAGGCGAAGCCCACGCCGTTCAGTGTGGTCGGGGCGGGCGCGGTGACGGTCAGGGTGTCGGGGTACCGGGAGTCGGTGTCGTCGTTCCAGAAGGTGCTCAGATCACCGTCGACGGCATTGCCCGCGGTGTACGTACGGGTCGCGCCGTCCACGACGTTCGGCGCGTGTTCGCTGGAGGCGGCGGCCGTGGTGCCCTGCGGCCAACTGCCGAGGACCAGCACCTCGAGGGCGGCCTTGGCCGTCGTACCGTCGGACGACCGTACGGTCACAGTGACCGGATACGTACCGCTCCTCGTCCCGCTCGGCGGGGTGACCTTGACGTTCGCCAAGGTCGCGGTGGACGCCGGGGTCAGCGGGACGCGGGCGGGTGTGGACGTCACGGTCCAGCCCGCCGGGACGTCGGCGCCGACCGTGGCCGTGGCGCCGGGCGCGGTCGAGTGGCCCTCGACCACCGCGCCGATCGTCGTACCGCCGTCCCCCTTGACCAGTGCGGGCGCGGGCGCGCCCGCGGAGACCGACACCTGGGTGTACGGGGTCCGCGGCGGGCGGACGGTGAAGGTGTAGTCACCGGACCCGGCGGTCACGGTGAGCGTCGTGCCGTCCGCCGTGCCCACGCTCAGGCCGGGGTCGCTCCGGCCGCGGCGGCCGTCCGCGAAGATCGTCCGGCCGCTCTCGGTCACCGTCGACCGGGCGCCGCCGAGCAGCGGCACCTTGATGGTCGCGGTCGAGCCGACCGGCACCACCGCGTGGTAGGTCAGCGTGGACCCGTCGCGCTGCCAGGCGCTGACGACCGTGCCGCGCGCGGTCCGCTGCCGCGCGGAGACCCGGGTGAGGTCGCCGACCACGCTGGGCGCGAGGGTGAAGGCGCGGTACGCGGCGCCCGCCGGTCCCGTGTCCGGCTGGATGCCGCCGAGCTGCTGGTAGTACCACTGGCCGATCGAACCGGCGAGACCGATGTGGTCCTTGGACGAGGTGCCGTCCGCCGCCGAGGAGTTCGGCCACTTCTCCCAGATCGTGCCGGGGCCGTTGGCCACCATGTAGCCGAAGCTCGGGAAGTCGGTGCGCTCCGCGACGGCCAGCGCCACGTCGTTGCGGCCGGACATGCCGAGCGCCTGGTAAACGAAGGACGTGCCGACGAAGCCGGTCGTCACGTGATTGCCGTGCTTGGCGATGTCCTGGACGAGCCGGTCGACGGTCGCCTTCTGCTGAGCGGCCGGGACCAGACCGAGCACCAGGGGCATGGCGTAGGCCAGTTGGGTGCCGGTGCTCCACACACCGGTGTCGGCGTCGAGGAACCGCTTGGTGAAGCCCGCCCCGATCTGCCGCGCCAGGTCGGTGTAGCGCCTGGCGTCCGCGGTGTCGCCGACGACCGCGGCCATCTTCGCCAGCAGTGTGGCGTCCAGGTAGTAGTAGCCGGTCTGGAAGAAGACGTGCGGGGTGCTGACCGTCGCCACCCAGTCGTCGCCCCAGGAGCCGGGCGCGGCGGTGACGACGTGGTCGCTGTCGCTGATCGTGCCGAGGTAGTCGACCCAGCTCTTGACCTGCGCGTAATTGGCGCGCACCAGGCCCGCGTCGCCGTACTGCGTGTAGGAGTCCCAGATGATCTGCGGGTAGGCCGAGCCCCACGCGGGGTCGGTGAACCAGTCGGTGGCGCCCTGGGTGGGCGCGACCGAGGGCAGGCTGCCGTCGGGGTGGGCGCTGGTGACGACGGTCTGCGCCCACTGGTCGTAGAACGCCCGCATGTCGAAGTTGCTCATCGCCTCGACGTCGGTGTCGCCCGCGTCGCCGAGCCAGCCGTGCTTCTCACGCGTCGGGCAGTCCAGCGGAATCGACTGGAGGTTGTTCAACTGGGTCTGCACGAGGGCGGTCTGAATGCTGTTCAGCACCGTGTTCGACGTGTCGAACTGTCCGGTCGTGGCGACGTCGGAGTGCACTTCTTGCGCGGTGACGGTGACGGCGGTGCCCGCGGGCACGCCGGTGAGCTGGGCGTACCGGAAGCCGGAGTAGTTGAAGTGCGGGGCGTAGGTCTCGGCGCCCTTGCCCGCGAAGGTGTAATGCTCGGTCTGCCGGACCGGATCGCCGTCGCCGAAGCTGATGTTGGACGTGGTGACCTGGCCGTCCGAGGCGAGGATCTCGCCCTTCTTGATGTCAACGGTGGTGCCGGACGGGGCGCTTGCCCTGACCGTCACCCAGCCGACGATGTTCTGCCCGAAGTCGTACACCTGCGACCCGGCCACCGGGTGCGTGACGGCCACCGGCTTGAGGGTTTTGACGATACGTGTCGGAGGCGTCGTGTCGGCCTGGAGCCGGGTCAGCGCGCTGAAGACGGTGGCCGGGTGGGCGCCGTACACGCCGAGTTCGGCGAGCCGGAGATTGCACCCGGAGCCGTTGCAGTACAGCTTGGTGGCCGTGACGCGCACATAACGGGCCGTCACCTCGGCCGGTATCGAAACCGACGCCGTACCGGGGTTGGGCTGGTCGGCGCCGGTACGGTCCACGAGGGTCGTCGCGGTGGCGAAGGTCGGGTCGTCACCGGCCTCGACGCGGTAGCGGACCGGGAATCCGGCGCCGGGCAGGTCGCCCGCCGGGTCGTTGGTCGGCCGGGCGGGGAAGAGTCTGACGCCCGAGAGCGGCTGCGCGGAACCGAGGTCGACCTGCACCCACTTGGTGTCGTCCGCGGTCGTCGCGACGGCCGAGTGGTAGCCCTGGGAGGCGTCCGTCGAGCCGTCGACGCCGTCGGTGAGGGCGGCGGGCGACCAGCCGCAGCAGGAGGTCGTGTCCCGCGAGGTCACCGGCCGGCCCTGCGCGAGGCTCTGCGGGTGCGTCGCGGCGGCGACCGCCACGACGGGCTTCCACGCGCTGTCGTCGAAGCCCGCGGTGTCCCAGCCGGTCACGGCCCGACGGGCGTCGTACGTCTCGCCGAGGTAGAAGTCGTCGCCGGTCACCGGCCCCGCGGTGGTGCGCCAGGCCGGTCCGGTGCCGAATGTTGCGGAGGTGCCGTCGGTGTAGGTGACGTTGAGCTGCGCGACGAAGGTCGGCTCCCCGGAGAACTGTCCCTTGCCCGCCATGAAGGCCAACGCGTTGTGTCCGCGCACCAGTTGCCGGGTGACGTCGAAGTCGCGGTAGAGCACGCGCTTGGTGTAGTCGGTCACCGTCGAGTTGAGCACCTGGTCGGGTTCGGCCACGGCGCCGTTGACGTGCGGTTCCACGATGCCCTGCGCGCCGAAGTACAGCCGGGCGCGGGCGACGGACTTGGGGAGGTCGACGCCGCCGCGCACCAGCGCGCCGTCGGCGACCCGTAGCCAGGACGCGGACCAGTCGGACGCGGAGAACAGCGCGGTGTCGAAGTGCGCGGGGGCCGACCAGGGGGAGCGGTCGCCCGCCCGGTCCCAGGTGCGCACCGACCAGGTGTAGGTGGTGTTGCTCGCCAGCGCGGGACCACCATAAGAACGATTCACCGAATCGGCCGAACGAACGCGGCCCGAATCCCACACCTGATGCGCGTGGCCGCCCTTCCCGACGGCCGCCGCCTCGACCACGACCTGATACGCCGTCTGCGCCTCGGCACGCCGCGAGTCGTTCACCACCCACGACAACGTGGGGCGCTGACCGCCGACGACCGCGTCCGAGGACTCCCCGTCCACCTGCAAGGACGTCGGCGCGAGTGCGCCGAGGTGCCCGGACGACGCCTGGGCGGGCGTCACCGAGCCGACGGCGGGAAGCAGGGCCGCGACGGCCGCGGTCACCGCGAGGAGCGCCGAGCGGCGCCGGGGGGCGACGCGAGCGGCGGTCGTCCGGACCGGCCGCTTCACGGTGTTCTCCTGGTATGCGATCGAAACGTTTCAAGATGCATGGATAGATTCATACGGCGTGTGGCGGTGCCACGACAAGGTGTGCGACAGCGATTTCTGGGCTGGCCGAACCGGCGGTGACGCGACCCTTGACCCCCGGCGGTGCGGCCCTGCAAGAATCCGTGTGCGATTGGTTGATTCTGTTCAATGCCGGTTGTTCGCCCGTGAGTTGCCGACGCTCGGTCGAGGGCGCCGGAATGCGCGTACCTCAATGAGGAGGGATCCACCATGCCGGTCGATCGCAGGTCGTTCCTGATCGCGGGGGTGGCGGGGGCCGTTGCCGTACCCTCGCTCCCCGGTCTCACCGCAGTCGCGAGCGCCCGTTCCGGATCAACAGGAACCACCATTCCGCGGACGGTCGACCTCGCCGACGGGTGGCGTTTCGCCCTCGTCAACCCGGGCGGCATCACCGACCCGACCGGCGCCTACGCCGACGCCGCACAGCCCGGCTACGACGACTACCGCTGGCGCACCGTCCGCGTCCCGCACGACTGGAGCATCGAGCAGACCCCGACCACCGCCAACGGCACCTCGGGCGGCACCGGCTATCTGCCCGGCGGACTCGGCTGGTACCGCAAGGCGTTCACCCTGCCGCCCTCGGTCGCGGGACGCCGTGTCTCGGTCGAGTTCGACGGCGTCTACATGGACAGCAACGTCTACTGCAACGGCACACTCGTCGGCAACCACCCCTACGGCTACACGGGGTTCGCCCTCGACCTCACCGGCCTGCTGCACACCGACGGCCGCACCCCCAACGTCATCGCCGTCGAGGTCCGCAACCAACTCCCCAGCAGTCGCTGGTACTCCGGCAGCGGCATCTACCGCAACGCCCGCCTGGTCATCACCGACCCCGTGCATGTCGCGCGCTGGGGCACCCATGTGACGACGCCGGGACTCGCCGACACCCTCGCCGCCTCGCACGGCAAGGGCTACGCCACCGTCCGCGCGCAGGTCTCGGTCGTCAACGAGTCGGGCGCGGCGGCCTCCGCCACCGTCGTCAACACCGTCCTCGACCGGCGCGGCCGCCAGGTGGCGAAGGCCAGTTCACCGCTGACGCTGCCCGGCGCGGGCGGAGCGCGGGACGTCACCGCCGAACTGCGCGTGGACCGCCCCGACCTCTGGTCGTTCGACACCCCGGAACACCGGTACTCCCTGCTGACCGAAGTCCGCGTCAACGGACGGACGGTGGACACGTACACCACCGGCTTCGGCATCCGCCACGTCACGATCGACCCCGACCGCGGGCTGTTCGTCAACGGGCGGTACGCCAAGCTCAAGGGCGTCGACCTGCACCACGACCAGGGCGCGCTCGGCGCCGCCGTCCACATCGACGCGGTGCGCCGCCAGATGACGATCATGCGGTCGATGGGCGTCAACGCCTTCAGGACCTCGCACAATCCGCCGTCGCCGGAGATCGTCCAGGTCTGCGAGGAACTGGGCATCGTCATGATGGTCGAGGCGTTCGACTGCTGGCGCAGCGGCAAGAACACCTACGACTACGGCCGGTTCTTCGACGCCCACAGCGCCGCCGACATCACCGAGATGGTCGACGCGGCCCGCAACTCGCCCGCCGTCATCCTGTGGTCGATCGGCAACGAGATCCCCGACTCCACCAGCACCGCGGGCCTCGGCATGGCCGACGGGCTGATCACCGCGGTCCGCGCGCGCGACACCAGCCGTCCGGTCGTCATCGGCTCCGACAAATACCGCGGCCTGCCCGCGGTCGGCTCCGCCGCCGACCTCATGCTCGCCAAACTCGACGGCCTCGGCCTCAACTACAACACCGCGGCCTCCGTGGACGCCCTGCACGCCCGCTACCCGCACCTGTTCCTCTTCGAGTCCGAGTCGTCGTCCGAGACCTCGACCCGCGGCGCCTACCAGGAGCCGGAACACCTCAACACCGGCGAGAACCACACCCCGGGCAAGCGCGCCACCTCCAGTTACGACAACAACCTCGCGTCCTGGACGATGAGCGGCGAGTACGGCCTGAAGAAGGACCGCGACCGCGCCTTCTTCGCCGGCGAATTCCTCTGGTCGGGCACCGACTACATCGGCGAACCCACGCCCTACGGCGTCTTCCCGGTGAAGGCGTCCTTCTTCGGCGCCGTCGACACCGCGGGCTTCCCCAAGGACATGTACCACCTCTTCCGCAGCCAGTGGACGAGCGAGCCGATGGTCCACCTGGTGCCCATGGACTGGACCGACCACACGCCGGGCGAGACCGTCGAGGTCTGGGCGTACGCCAACGTGGACACCGTCGAGCTGTATCTCAACGGCCGCTCGCTCGGGGTGCGGCGCTTCGACACCAAGAAGACCGTCGACGGGCGGACGTATCTGGAGACCACCGAGGCGACCGGCGACGACAAGACGGTCACCGGCGGCCCGTACCCCGGCAGCTACACCAGCCCCAACGGCAGCGCGGGCAAGCTCCACCTGACCTGGAAAGTCCCCTTCGCGCCCGGTGAGTTGAAGGCCGTCGCCCGGAAGAACGGCAGAACGGTCGCGACCGATGTGCTGCGCACCGCGGGCGAGCCGCGCGGCCTGCGCCTGACGCCGGACCGCGACTCCATGACCGCCGACGGCGACCGCCTGGCCTTCGTCACCGCCGAGGTGATCGACGCGCACGGCACCGTCGTCCCCGGCGCCGGCCATCTGATCACCTTCAAGACCACCGGCGGCTCCCTGGCCGGAGTCGACAACGGACAGCAGGAGAGCGCCGAGCGCTACCAGGCCACCACCAGAACCGCCTTCCACGGCAAGGCACTCGCCATCGTCCGCTCGGGCACCGAGGCGGGCCGCCTCACCCTGACCGCGACCGCGCCGGGCCTGCACCCCGCGACCACCTCGATACGGACCGGCCGCGCGTCGGGACCCGTCGCCACCACGCCCCCGGTCCGCTTCTCACCCGACCCGGGCCCAGGGCCCGTCAGCTACCCGCTGGCGGACGCCAGTTACTCCGGCGCGGGCAACGCGCTGCCCGCGGCGATGCTCGACGGCAACCCCGCGACCGGCTGGTCCAACGCCTTCAACAAGAGCGCCACCGCCCTGCTGCCCGCCTTCCGCGGCGCCCGCCCCGCCGACTGGGTCTCGGTCGCCTGGGCCGCGCCGCAGCGGATCGACACCCTCTCGGTCACCTTCACCGTCGACGCCACCCACTCGCTGCCCGGCGCCGTCACGCTCTCCTACTGGGACGGCGACCGCTACGTGCCCGTCACGAACCCGGCGATCACCTGGGCGACGGCGAGCGGCGCGCCGACCGTCATCACCTTCCCCGCCGTCCGCACCCCGCGGCTGCGCCTCGACCTGACCAGCGCCGCCCCCGGCACACCCGACGGCGCCCAGCGCATCACCGACTTCACCGTCAGCGGGAGCTGACCGCGCCGCCGTCACCGTTCGGTCGTGGTCGGTACCCAGGCGCCCCCGCCTCCGGGCGCGGTCGGGGCGCCGGGCCCGGCGCAGACCGGGCACAACGGGCAGACCGGGAAGGCCGATCCCGCCGCGGTCGCCCGGATTCTGGCCGCCCAGCCGGGCACCCGCTCCTACCTCGGCACCGGGTCGGGCGAGGCGGTCGTCGCCGACCGGTTCCTGAAGGCGGCCGGGGTCCGGGTCGGCGACACCGTCACCCTGGAGCACGACGGCCGCGGCACGCCGGTCCGTATCGTCGGCGAAGCGCTCTCCACGGGCGACTCGGGCACGCGGGTTCTGATGGACGAACGGACGCTCACCCGCGTCGGACTGGCCTTCCGACCGGACACGTTCTCCGTGCGCCTGACGGCGGGCACCGACCGCGACCGCTACCTCGCGGCCCTCGACACCGCGCTCGGCCCGCTCGGCCTCGGCGTGTTCAAAGCGCTCGGCATGGCGCCGCGGCAGACCGTCGCCATGGTGCTCACCTCGGCGGGCTCGGTCGGCGCGGTCGCGGGACTCGCGGGTGTGCCGCTCGGTATCGCCCTGCACGGCCATGTGCCGCCGATCATGGGCGAAGCGGCCGGTACGGGTATCCCGCACGCCGACCTCGCGGTCTACCACGCCCCGCAGATCGCCCTGCTCGCGGTGGCGGGCCTGGCCATCGCCGCGGGCGGGGCGCTGCTCCCGGCGAGCTGGGCGGCCAGGAAGCGGACGGCGGTGGCGCTGCGGACCGAATGACGGGGTGACCGAACGACGTGGTGACCGGGTGACCCGGTGACGGGGTGACCGGGGCGGGACGGGGGCGCCGGTCGTTACGAGGCGTCCTCGTCCTCTTCCTCGTGCGGGGCCTCCGGCGGCGCGAGGAACGGGTCGTTGACCGGCGCCGGGTTGGGCACGGTGGCCGGGCGCGGGGCGGTCTGCTCCGGATTGGAGAAGAGCGAAGGCGAAGAGTCCATGAAGATCCCCCAGTGAGTGGTGATGACGGCGGTCGCCGCTGCCTCGGTCCGCCCGCGGCGGTCGTCGCCGTCATTGGTGACGGCTCCGCCCTGGTGCGTGGGAAAACGGCAGGTCGTCCTGGGACGACGGTACGCGCCGCCTATGACGGTACGCCCTGTGGGCCGCAGGACCGAACGTGGCGTTGGCCCTGGCGGGTCGGCGGGGTCCGGAGCAGGGTCGAAGCGGGGTCGAAGCGGGCCCGGTGCGGCCCGGCTCGGGCCTGTCGTGGCGCTGCGGCGGTCCCGTCGCGGCCCGGTCGCGGCCCGGTCCCGGTCCCGGTCCCGTCGCGGCCCGGTCCCGGTCCCGCGCGGTCAGTCGTGCGGGCGTCCGGGGGAGGGCGGGCCGGGGGCGGCGGCTTCGGGCGCGCCGCGCACCAGGGCGCGGCTCGTGGCCACCGCGAGGTCCGCGGTGCCGTCGACCCCCTCCCGCGGGCTCACGCGGCTGAAGAGGCCGCCGGGGTGCAGCGTCGCGTAGCCGTGGGCGGCCGTCACGTGCTGCTCCAGGAGCGTCAGCGCGGCGGCGGGACCCTGACCGAGGGCGTCCTGGGCCAGTTCGAAGAGCAGGTCCACCAGCCGGCGGCCCGCGTCGGCGAGGTCGCGGTCCTGGAGCGCCACCAGGGGCCTGGCGAAGATCACGTCGAAACCGGCGCCGCGCGCGCCGACGTAGCGGACGTACGCCCCCGCGGTCGCCGCGAAGCGCTCGGCCGGGTCCTGGCCCGCGCCGTCGGCCGCCTGCCGGAACCGCTCGGCCAGTTCCTCGGCGGCGCGGGTCGCGACCGCGGCCAAGAGGTGGTCGCGGTCGGCGAAGTGCCGGTAGGGCGCTGCCGTGCTCACCCCGAGCCTGCGGGCGACCCGCGCGACCGAGAAGGCCGCGGGCCCCGCCTCCGCCAGCAGATCGAAGCTCGCCTCGATCAGCGCGGGGCGCAGCTCGCCGTGGTGGTAGCGGCCCCGCTGGGGGCCGCCCTGCGCGTTCCCCGACACGGGCCGCCTCCTCGCGCGCTGGACGTGATAGCCCTCTTACCGTACCGTAGTGATAGCCCTCTTACATTCCTCGTGCGCGGAACTCCCCCCGCACACTCGAACCCCTCAATCCCGCAGGGACGGAAAAGTCATGACCGAAATCAAGGACAAGGTCGTCGCGATCACAGGAGCCAGCAGCGGAATCGGCGAGGCGACCGCGCTGCTGCTCGCCGAACGCGGCGCGAAAGTGGTGCTCGGCGCCCGTGGGACGGACCGGCTCGCCGCGGTCGCCGCACGGATCGGGAAAGCGGGCGGCGAGGTCGCCCACCTGCGCACCGACGTGCGCAGCCGCGCCGACGTCGCCGGGCTCGTGGGTCTGGCGACCGAGCGCTACGGGCGGCTCGACGTGCTGGTCAGCAACGCGGGGGCGATGCCGATCTCCCCGCTCGACGAACTGCGCGTCGAGGACTGGGAGGAGATGGTCGACGTCAATCTCAAAGGCGTGCTGTACGGCATCGCCGCCGCGCTTCCGGTATTCCGCGCGCAGGGCTTCGGCCATTTCGTGAACACCGCGTCCACGGCGGCCCACCGAATTGTGCCCAGCCAGTCGGTCTATTCCGGTACGAAAATGGCCGTGCGCGCCGTCTCCGAGGGCCTGCGGCAGGAAGCGGGGGGCAAGCTGCGGGTGACGATCGTCTCGCCCGGCATGACGAGGACCGAATTCGCGGGCGGCATGCGGCGCCCCGAAGCGCGCGCCAAGCTGACCGAGATGGTGGAAGGGATCGCGATGCCGCCGGACGCCGTCGCCCGCGCCATCGCCTTCGCGATCGAGCAGCCCGCCGACATCGACGTCGGCGAGATCGTCGTCCGCCCGACCGCGCAGAGCTGACGGCGCGGGACCGGGTCGGCCGGTCCCGCGCCGCCGGTACGCGAACGCCGCACGTCGGACGGTCACGGTCAGGGGTCCGGGGTCAGCGGTCAGGAGGCAGCAGGCAGGAGGCGGCGGGTCTCAGGCGGTCGTGGTCGTCATCTGGCCGGTGCCGCTGTCCTGGAGCCACTGCGACCAGGACAGGTTGAAGTCGGCGTAGCCGTTGTTCCCCGGGGCCTTGCCGCGCGGGGAGCCGGTGATGGTGACCGGGTCGCCCTGCTTGACGTAGTTGTAGAACCACTTGGCGTCGGTGAGCGACAGGTGGACGCAGCCGTGCGAACCGAAGCTGTGCCCCGGCTGCGGGTCCCCGGTCGAGTAGTGGATGTACGTGCCCGAATTCGTCAGGTGCACGTCCCACGGCAGGGTCAGGTCGTAGTAGTCCGGATTGCTCTTGTCGCAGGTTATGTGGACGCTGCAGGACGTCATGTGGACCTTCTCCGCCTTGTCGATGACGGCCATCGTCCCGTCCCAGGAGGGCCACGTGGGGCTGCCCGCGTCGATCGGCAGGGTCTTCACGACCTGTCCGTTGTGCGTGACCTTCATCGTGTGACCCGGCACCGACACGGTCGCCTCGTTGTCGTCGCCGACGGTGAACGCGTGGTGGTAGCCGTGCACCCCGTACCGCCCGTTGCCGTTGGGCACATCGGTCAGATTCGCGTCGACCGTGACCTTCGTGCCCGGCTTCCAGTACGACTCGGGCCGGAAGTCGACCCGGGTGGTGCTGAACCAGTGCCAGGCGCCGGTGGTCGGCACGGACGTGGTGATCTTGAGGTGCTTCTCTATGTTCGCGCGGGCCGAGGCCGCCACCGGGTTGGTGAAGAGCACCGAGACCGGCATCGCGACGCCGACCGTGGTCCCGGTCTGCGGGGTGATCGTGTCGAGCAGCATCGGCGGCCCCTTCGGGGTCGGCTTCGTCGGCGAGGGCGTGGCGCTCGGCTTCGCCGACGCCGACGCCTTCCCGTCGGCAGCGGACGAGGCGGCGTCGTGCCCGCTCCCGCCGCACGCGCTCGTGCCCGCGAGCACCGCTCCGGCCACCAGCGCGATACCCAAGCTGCCCCTGAACCGACTCATGCCCGTGCTCCACTCGTATCACTGCGTCACTTACGTCCGGTACGTACGGTCGTGTCCCGGCGCGTCCGCTACGCCTGATCACCACGGTACGTCTACTACAGACCCCTACCCGATCACGGCGGTTGCAGGGCTCACGTAAAGCGACGGCCAAGCCTGCCGGATCGCCGCGTGGCGTCTGTCACACAGGGTGATGCGGTGTCACCGGGCGTGTGCCCGGCGCCCGGACGCGCGGAATCGGCGCCCGGACATGCGGAATCCGCCCGGAGACGCGGAATCCGCGCCGAGACGCGGAATCAGCGGCCGGACACGCGGAATCCGTACTCGGACCCGCGGACGCGGTGTCCGATCAGCCGGGACTCAGTGCTTGATCAGGCAGAAGGGGTGCCCCGCGGGGTCCGCGTAGACGCGCCAGCTCCGGGTCCCGGCGCCGTCGTCGAGCAGGATCGCACCCCTGGCCAGCACCTTCTCCTCGGCCTCGGCCAGATCGGGCACGCCGAAGTCGAGGTGGAACTGCTGCGGGGAGGCGGGCTCCGGCCAGCGCGGCCTGCGGTATTCGGTGACCCGCTGGAAGGCCAGCACCAGCCCGGCCGCGGTGTGCAGTGTCGCCCAGCCGTCGCTCAACGACCAGCGCGGATCGGGCCGGTCGACCGTACCGCCGAGCAACGACTTGTAGAACCTGGCGAGTTCCGCCGGATCGGAACAGTCGAGCACCACGCACTGCAATTCGGCAATCATGAACAGAGCGTAGGGGGCACGGCGGCTCCGGCGCGCGACGGCGGGGCCGAAACCGGCGGTACGGCCCCCGCACGACGGAATCTTGCGAACGGAACCTGTCTCACGCCGTCACACCTGGCGATAATGCGGGGCATGGGGTCAGTGATCACCGTGGTGTCGGTCGCTCTGGTGGTCGCGGGCGCCGCGGCGGCCCTGTTCTGGCTGGTTCGCGGGCGCAGGGGATTCGGTACGCCCGCCGACCGGGCCGCCTTCGCCACCCTGCACTCGGCGTCACTGGCCGCGCCCCCGCTGCGCAACGGCCTCGACCCCGAGTCGGCCCGCAGCGCCGCCCGCCATCTGCGGGCGCTGCTCGGCACACCCGCGCTGGCCGTCATCGGCGACGGCGAACTGCTGGCCTGGGAAGGTCCGGGCCGCAGACACGCGGCGCAGGCCGTGGAACACGCGCGGGAGGCGATGGACGCCGGGCGGCCGTGGGTGGTCCCGGCCGAGGAGATCCACTGCGGCGACGACCGGTGCCCGATCCGCAGCGCCGTCGTCGTACCGCTGGTGGTGGACGGCCTGGTCGTCGGCGCGCTGTCGGTGTACGCGCGCCAGGTGTCGGCGGGCCTGGTCAGAGCCGCGGGCGAGGTCGCGCACTGGGTCATCTCGCAGTTGGAACTCGCCGAGCTGGACCGCTCGCGCACCCGGATGATCGAAGCCGAACTGCGCGCGCTGCGGGCGCAGATCTCCCCGCACTTCGTCTACAACTCGCTGACCGCCATAGCCTCCTTCGTCCGCACCGACCCCGACCAGGCCCGTGAACTGCTCCTCGAATTCGCCGAGCTGACGCGCTACAGCCTGCGCAGGCACGGCCAGTTCTCCACCCTCGCCGAGGAGTTGCGGTCCGTCGACCGCTATCTGCGCCTGGAACGCGCCCGGTTCGGCTCCCGGCTCCGCGTCGATCTGCTCATCGCGCCCGAAGTGCTGCCGGTGGCCGTACCGTTCCTCTGCCTCCAGCCGATCGTTGAGAACGCCGTACGCCACGGACTCGGACCCAAGTCGACGCCGGGGCGCATCACCATCAGGGCCGAGGACGCGGGCGCGGAGTGCCGCATCAGTGTGGAGGACGACGGCGTGGGCATGGACCCCGAGGAGGTCAGGATGCGGCTCGCCGGGGAGGACGACGGCGACTCGCTCGGCCTGGGCAATGTCGACGAGCGGCTGCGTACGGTCTTCGGCGACGAGTACGGCCTGGTGGTGGAGACCGCCCCCGGCGCCGGGACGAAGGTCAACGTCCGGGTGCCCAAGTACCGGAACGGAGTACGCGCATCGTGAAACCGTTGCAGGTCCTGGCCGTCGACGACGAACCGCCCGCCCTGGAGGACCTGACGTATCTGCTGCGCGGCGACCGGCGGGTCGGCCGGGTGCTCAGCGCGGGCAGCAGCGACGAGGCCCTGCGGCTGCTGGAGGACGAGTCGGTCGAGGCCGTCTTCCTCGACATCCGGATGCCGGGCCTCGACGGCCTCGACCTGGTCCGGGTCCTCGGCCGCTTCGCCCGGCCGCCCGCGGTCGTCTTCGTCACCGCCTACGAGGACTTCGCCGTCGACGCCTTCGCCCTCAAGGCCTGCGACTACCTGCTCAAACCGGTCGGCAGGGAACGGCTGGCCGAGGCGGTCCGCCGCGTCGCCGCCGTCATCGAGGGCAACACATCGGGAGCCGCGCCCGCCGGCCGCTCCGACGAGCGCATCCCGGTCGACCTCGGCGGAGTCACCCGCTTCATCCGCCGCGAGGACGTCGCGTACGTCGAGGCGCAGGGGGACTACGTACGCCTGCACGCGGGCGGCCACGCGCCACTGGTCCGGATAGCGCTCGCCGTCCTGGAGGAGCGCTGGGCGCAGCACGGCTTCGTCCGCATCCACCGCGGCTACCTGGTCTCGCTCCGCCACGTGGAGGAGCTGCGCTCGGACGCCGGGCACTGGACGGTACGCGTGGCGGGCGGTGAACTCCCGGTCAGCCGACGCCACTCCAGGGAACTGCGGGACCTGCTGATGCAGTGGTCGCCCGCGCCCGGCGAGGGGCCGTCATGAGCGGTACGCAACCGCCACCGCCGCGCCGGGTCGCGGTGACCGCGCCGCGCCGCGACCGTACCGGCGGCTGGTCCGCGCGAGCCGTCGCCGAGGACCTGCACGCGCAGCCGCGCCTCGGCCAGGTCTATGTCCGCTCCCTGGTCAGGGACCAACTGCGGCTCTCGCTCGGCGTGCTGGCCGTCCTCGCGGTCGTCATCGGCGGTCTGCCCGCCGCCTTCGCGCTCGCGCCGGGGCTGCGCACCGTGGACGTCCTCGGGGTCCGGCTCGCCTGGCTGCTGCTCGGCGTCGTCGCCTACCCGCTGCTGGTGGGCGCGGCCTGGTTCCACGTACGGCACGCGGAGCGCGTCGAGCGGGACTTCACGGATCTGCTCAACGCCCCGGACACGCCGCCGGGTTCGGCCCCGGCACCCGCGGCCCCGACGGACACCGCCTTTGACCCGGCGGCGCAGGCCGCGCCCACCGCCCCTGACCCGGCACCCGCGGCCCCGACGCCCACCGCCCCTGACCCGGCGACGGGACCCGCGCCCAGCGCCCCCGGCCCGGAGGCCGGATGAATCCGGCGCTCGGCTTCACCGCCCTCGTCGTCGTCCTCGTGGCGACCGTCGTGGTCGGCTTCTACGGCCTGCGACTGTCCCGCGCCACCTCGGACTTCTACGTCGCCTCCCGCGAGATCTCACCGCTGTGGAACGCCTCGGCGATCGGCGGCGAGTATCTGTCGGCCGCCTCCTTCCTGGGCGTCGCGGGCCTGTTGATGGCCTACGGCGTCGACATGCTGGCCTACCCGGTGGGTTACACGGCCGGATATCTGGTGCTGTTGCTGCTGGTCGCGGCGCCCCTGCGCCGCTCGGGCGCGTACACGCTGCCGGACTTCGCCGAGGAACGCCTCGGGTCCACCGCCGTGCGCCGGGTGGCGAGCGTCTTCGTCGCCGTCATCGCCTGGCTCTACCTCGTACCGCAGTTGCAGGGCGCGGGCCTGACCCTCCAGACGGTGACGGGCGCGCCGCGCTGGGTCGGCGCGGTGGTCGTGGCGGTGGCCGTCGTCGGCGTCTCGGCGGCGGGCGGCATGCGCAGCGTCACCCTCGTGCAGGGCTTCCACTTCTGGCTGAAGCTCACCGCCATCGCGGTGCCCGCCGTCTTCCTCGTCCTGGCCTGGCGGTCGGCGGGCACCCCCTCGCTGACCGCGCCCGACGTGCCGCGCTTCCCGCACACCACGGTCGTACGGCTCGACAGCCAGGTCCGCTTCGACGTGGCGACACCCGTGACGGTGACGGTCAGCGGCGCCCTCGACGGTACGGCCTACGGCGCCAAGGGGGCCTCGCACGCGGAGCGACACGGCGTGCCCGTACGGCTGGTGCGCGGCGAGCACACGGCGGAAGGCGGCACCGGCCTGACCTTCCCCGAAGGCGTCCCCGTACCGCACAAGGTCGGCCTCGCACCGGCGACCGGCGCCAGGTGGGCGAGCCCGCTGTCCGGCGCGGGCGGCAGATCCCACCCGCTGTACGCCGTCTACTCGATCCTGCTGGCCACCTTCCTCGGCACGATGGGCCTGCCGCATGTCCTCGTCCGCTTCTACACCAACCCCGACGGCCGGGCCGCCCGCCGTACGACGCTGCTCGTCCTGATCCTGCTGAGCGGCTTCTACCTGCTGCCGCCGGTCTACGGGGCGCTCGGCCGGATCTTCGCGCCGCAACTGCTGCTCACCGGGCAGACCGACACCGCGGTACTGGTGCTGCCGCAGATCACACAGGCCGGTGAGGCGGGGCGGCTGCTGGCGGCGCTGGCGACCGCGGGAGCCTTCGCCGCCTTCGTGTCGACCGCGTCGGGACTCACGGTGTCGGTGGCGGGCGTGGTCTCGCAGGATCTGCTGCGCGGCTCGACCCACGGCTTCCGCTGGGCCTCGCTCGCGGCGGCCGTACCGCCGTTGGCGATGACGGTCGCGACCCCCGGCCTGCCGGTGGCCGACGCGATCGGCCTGGCCTTCGCCGTCGCCGCCTCGTCCTTCTGCCCGTTGCTGGTGCTGGGCATCTGGTGGCGCGGACTGACCGACCTGGGCGCGCTGTTCGGCCTGGTGGCCGGGGGCGGACTCGCCGCCGTCGCGGTCGTGCTGACCAGCGTGCGCGGACCCGGCGGCGGCTGGAGCGCCGCGCTGCTCGAAGAACCCGCGGCCTGGACCGTCCCCGTGGCCTTCGCCGTCATGGTCGTCGGGTCGCTGCTGACCCGCGGCCGGATCTCGCGCGCGGACGTCGACCGGGTGATGCTGCGCATGCACCTGCCCGAAGAGGTCGGCGCGCAGCCGGAACCCGGTCAGCCCGGTCGACTCGGCGTCCCCGCGCCGCGGGAGACGCCCGGCGCGCCGGGACCCGCCGGTGAGCGGTCACCGACCGTTCGCCGTATCTGACCGACCGCTCACCGTATCTGACGGACCGTCCGTCGCCCGGACCCGACCGCTGGGCGACGCCCGCTGTGGGGCTGTGGCCCCCCGACGTCGGCGTTCCTAGCGTGGGAGCGGGCCCAGCACGGCCCGCGGCGGCGTACGTACCGCGCTTCGCGCCGCCATTCCTCACCGAGGAGGGAACCGCAGATGAGCACCCCCGTCACGACCGAACGGCCGCCCGTGGACGGCATCGCCGACCCCGGACCGCTCGGCCTCGCCGCGTTCGCCGCCACCACCTTCGTCCTGAGTTCCTTCAACGCCCACCTCATCGACCAGAATCTGCTCACGGTGGTCCTGCCGCTCGCGCTGTTCTACGGCGGACTCATGCAACTGCTCGCCGGAATGTGGGAGTTCAAGAAGGGCAACACCTTCGGTGCCACCGCCTTCGGTTCCTACGGCGCCTTCTGGCTCTCCTACGCGGCCTATGTGAAGTTCGTCGTCGGCGATCTGCCCCCGGACACGGCCAACCAGGCCACCGGCCTCTACCTGCTGATCTGGGCGATCTTCACCGTCTACATGACGGTCGCGGCCCTGCGGACCAACGCCGCGCTGTTCGCGGTCTTCGTGGCCCTGTCGGCGACCTTCATCGTGCTGACCGTCGCGGAATTCGACAAGTCCGTCACCATCACCAAGGTCGGCGGCTGGATCGGGCTGGTCACCGCCGTGTTCGCCTGGTACGCCTCCTTCGCCGTCGTCACCAACAGCACCTGGAAGCGCGCCGTCGTCCCCGTGCTCCCGCTGTCAGGACTCCCCGTCGGCCGCCGCGGCGGACCGGTGGAGGAGCCCCACTCATGACCGAGGAGACCCTCTCCAACCTGCTCAGAGAAGACCGGCGCTTCCCCCCGCCGCCCGAACTGGCCGCGCGGGCCAATGTCACCGCGGCCGCGTACGAGGAAGCCGCGGCCGACGTCGAGGCGTTCTGGGCCGCCGCCGCGGCCCGGCTGGACTGGGCCGAGCCCTGGACCCGGGTACGCGACTGGAGCCGGGCGCCCTTCGCCCGCTGGTTCGTCGGCGGGAAGCTCAACGTCGCCGACAACTGCGTCGACCGGCACGTGCGCGCCGGGCTCGGCGACCGGGTCGCCTTCCACTGGGAGGGCGAGCCCGGCGACACCCGCACGCTCACCTACGCCGACCTCCAGGAACAGGTCTGCCGCGCCGCCAACGCCCTGCTCTCGCTGGGCGTGCGGGCCGGCGACCGGGTCGCGCTCTACATGCCGATGATCCCCGAGACGGTCGTGGCGATGCTGGCCTGCGCCCGTATCGGCGCACCGCACACCGTCGTCTTCGGCGGCTTCTCCGCCGACGCGCTGCGCGGCCGGATCCTCGACTGCGACGCGCGGGTGGTGATCACCGCGGACGGCGGCTACCGCAAGGGCGCCGCCTCGGCCCTGAAGCCCGCCGTGGACGAGGCCGTGGAAGGCTGCCCCGACGTCCGCAGCGTCCTGGTCGTGCGCCGTACGGGCCAGGACGTGGCGTGGACCTCGGGCCGGGACGTGTGGTGGCACGACCTGGTGGACGCGCAGTCGGCCGAGCACGAGGCCGAGGCGTTCGACAGCGAGCACCCGCTCTACATCATGTACACCTCGGGCACGACGGCCCGCCCCAAGGGCATCCTGCACACCACCGGCGGCTACCTCACCCAGGCCGCCTGGACGCACTGGGCGGTCTTCGACGTCAAGCCGGAGCGGGACGTGTACTGGACGGCCGCCGACATCGGCTGGGTCACCGGCCACTCCTACATCGTCTACGGCCCCCTCGCCAACGGCGTGACCTCGGTGCTCTACGAGGGCACGCCCGACTCCCCACACCAGGGCCGGTGGTGGGAGATCGTCGAGAAGTACAAGGTGACGATCCTGTACTGCGCGCCCACCGCGATCCGCACCTTCATGAAGTGGGGCGACACGATCCCGGGCCAGTACGACCTGACGTCGCTGCGACTGCTCGGCTCGGTCGGCGAACCGATCAACCCCGAGGCGTGGATGTGGTACCGGCGCGCCATCGGCGGCGACCGCTGCCCGGTGGTCGACACCTGGTGGCAGACCGAGACCGGCGCGCAGATGATCAGCCCGCTGCCGGGCGTCAGCGTCTGCAAACCCGGCTCGGCGCTCAGGCCGCTGCCCGGCATCTCGGCGGAGGTCGTGGACGACACGGGCCGTCCGGTGCCGAACGGCTCCGGCGGCTACCTCGTGCTGACCGAGCCGTGGCCCGGCATGCTGCGCACCATCTGGGGCGACGAGCAGCGGTACATCGACACGTACTGGTCGCGCTTCCCCGGCTGGTACTTCGCGGGCGACGGCGCGAAGAAGGACGAGGACGGCGACATCTGGCTGCTCGGCCGGGTCGACGACGTGATGAACGTGTCGGGGCACCGGATCTCCACCACCGAGGTGGAGTCCGCGCTGGTGTCCCATCCGCTGGTCGCCGAGGCGGCCGTCGTCGGCGCCACCGACGCCACGACCGGGCAGGGCATCGTCGCCTTCGTGATCCTGCGCGCCGACGGCGAGAAGGCCGCGCGGGAGGCGGGCGGCGACGACGTGGCCAGGCGGTTGCGGGCGCACGTCAGCAAGGAGATCGGGCCGATCGCCCGGCCCCGGCAGATCCTCGTCGTCGCCGAACTGCCCAAGACCCGCTCGGGCAAGATCATGCGCCGACTGCTGCGCGACATCGCCGAACACCGCGACCTCGGCGACGTGACGACGCTGACCGACTCCACGGTGATGGACACCATCCGTGAACGGCTGCCCGGCGGCTCGTCCTCCGGCGCCCCGGCGGACGAGGAGTAGCGGGGAGCGGCGTACCGCCCCGGATCCGGTCCCGGCCGGTACGCGACGACGGCCCGCGGGGCGGTCTCCCCACCGCCCGCGGGCCGTCGTCACTCAACTCCCGTGCCGCTAGCGCGCCTTGTGCGAGACCAGCGTGTGGTGCCCGGCGCCGACCGCGTCCACGTACACGTTCACCCCGTCACCGCTCACGCGCGCGCCGCCGACCGCCCGCGTGCCGTCCCAGACGGTCCGCCCGTCCAGGGTGACCCGCACCCTCGCGCCGCCGGTCGGCACCGCGAGCCTGCCGGTGGTGCCGCGCGGCGCGTCGGTGGCCAGCGTGAAGCCGCCGCCGTTCGCGCGCCAGGACGCGCTGACCGCGCCGTGCGGCGTGGGCACCTTGCCCTGCGCCCACGTGAGGTCGCCGGGCGTGGGCACGACCGCGTACGAGGCGAAGCCCGCGCCGGTCGGCCGGATGCCCAGCACCTGGTTGGTGAGGCTGACCGTCGGCCCCGAAGCCCAGCCGTGCGCGAGGCTGGTGAACTGCGAAAGGGCGGGCTGTCCCGCCAGGTCGGCCTTCTCCCAGAAGGTGCCGCCCGGGTCCTTCGAGAGCTGGTAGCCCCAGAAGGTACGGATCAGATCCAGGCCGCCGGTCTGCTGCGCGCCGCTCGCGTCGGCCAGACCCAGCCGCGCGCTCGCCTCGAAACCGCTGGGCAGCGGCTCGTAGATCGGCCCGATCGACGCGTTGGGCGTGCTCGGCGCCATCGTCAGCGCGCCGTAGGGACCCCAACTCGTCCGCCGCAGATAGTCCATCGCGCTGCTCGCCTGCCGCTGGTCGGCGACCCCGGTGAGCGCCGCCGCCGCGTTGGCGTCCTGCGGATAGGCGCCGGGGATCTCCCGCGAGAGCCGGTACGCACCGACGGCCGCGTCCCAGAGCTGGTCGTTGACCGCCTTCTTCACCACGGTCGCGCGGTCCGCGTACACCCCGGACGCGGCCTTGTCGTGCCGGGCGGTGGCCAGCTCCGCCATCTCCTGGAGATTGCGCACATACAGCGCGTTCACATACGTCTCGTGCCCGCAGTCGCTGTAGCCGTAGTGGCCGCAGGAGTTGACCGCGCCGAAGGCGATCAGCCCCTGCGGGTCCTGGGCGCGCACCGACTCCAGCCACGCGGTGGCCTTCGTCAGCGCGGGCCACCACCTGTCGAGATAGCCGCGGTCACCGGTGTAGAGCCAGTGCTGGTACTGGTTGTAGACGAACCACGTCACGTACTCGCCGTACGTGCGGATCTCGTCCTGATTGTGCGGCCCCACCAGGCTCTCGCCGGGCATGTACCCGTCCGGCAACTGCTGCGCGGCCAGCGAGGACAGCGAATTGTCCACCGCGTCCGTGTCGTTGGTGCTCAGATACGTGACCGGGACCTGCACCGCCAGGTCGCCCTGCCACACGATGCGGTCCCGCTTGGCGCCGTCGAAGATGACCTCCTTGGCGGGATCGGCGTTCGGCACCTGACTGTCCGCGTGATCGCCCTCGCCCGTCGCGTACGGCCAGCTCTTGGCCGTGTCCGACATCCAGGTGTCGAGCTGCACGGTGTACGCGCCCGCGTACCAGATCTTGTTCAACTCGTCGTCGCTGGACAGGAACCAGCCCTGGTACGCGGCGGGCGACTTCTGCCGCGGCGCCGCGTCGAACTTCACGGACACCGCGCCGAGGTCCACCCAGCCGGGCCCGTCGAGGAACAGCGTCGCGTAGCGGAAACCGCCGCGCAGCTGAGTGTCCGTCAAGGTCGCGGGCAGCTTCGCCGTGTCCAGGGTGATGGTGTGGCTGTCGGCGTCGTAGGTGTACGGCTGGCCGGGATAGCCGTTCCAGATGTTCGCGGTGTCGCAGCCCGGCGCCTGGGCCGCCTCACCGTTGTTGTCGCCCGGAGCGGTGGCCGCGTACTGCACCGACTCGCTGAAGCACACGTGCAGTCGAGGCGGTGTCCTGGACGCGCCCGCCACCTTGACGCTGATCCGGCCGCCGACGTCCCTGCCGAAGTCCAGTGCCAGCAGCGGGGATTGGGTGCGGTCGCCGGTGCTGACCAGCCGAACGGCCCTGCGACCGTTGCCCAGCACCGCCTTCGGGTCGCCCTGGATCGCGCCGCCTCTCGCGGTCGCCGACAGCACGCGGACCGGGGTGACCGTGTGCCCGGCCGGCGCCAGGACGTACGGGCGCCAGTCGCCGGGGCGCGGGGTGTAGCCGTCCTGCGTCCAGGGGTCGTGCGCCTTCGCCGCCGCGGTCGTCGTCGGCGCGTCGGCGCCGATAGCCGAGCCGGGCAGCAGGCCCAGCATGACGGTCCCGGCCGCGACGGCAGCGGCAGCCGCGCGGCTCCTGCGGACATGAATGGGCATACGTCGTTCCCTCTCTGTGTCCCTCTGCGGAAGCGGGTGCGTTCCCGCGCGATCCCTGTGGGGCGCGGGCGGGCGGCCGGTCAGCGGCGGCGCACGGTCACCTTGCGGGTGCCCGCCGCCACGCCCGCGATCCGCACATAGCCGCCGGAGAAGGTCACCCCGGTGCGCCGCGCCGACCCCTGCCAGACCGTGCGGCCGTCGAGGCGTACGACGCAGGTGCGCGCGTCGGTCACCGGGACCGCGATCTCGTCCACGGCGCCGCCCGGCGCGTTCACCGTCAGGTCGAACTCACCGCCGCCGCGCTGCTGCCACGACGCGCCGATCACACCCTTCGCGGTGGTCAACTGGCCCTGTGCGAAACGCTGTTCGCCGGGGTGCGGCTCCACGCGGTGCCCCGCGCCCGCGTCGCCGGTGGGGGAGATGCCCAGGAAGCGGTAGGTCAGCGCCGAGGTCGGGCCCGTCGACCAGCCGTGCGCGGCGCTCATGTACGAACCGGAGTAGTCCGACGTGCCGTCGGTGCGGTAGCCCTCCCAGAACGTACTGGCCGTCCCCGTGGGGCTGTCGAGCATGAAGCCCCACTCGCGGCGGATCAGGTCGAGCGCGGTCGCGTCCTGCCCCGCGGCGAAGTGCGCGTGCACCTCCATGCCGCCGGGGAACGGGTGCACGGAGGAACCGCTCTTCTCCGGCGACAGCGCGCCGACCGCCGTCCAGCGCCAGGCCAGCGAGGCGCTGATGGTCCGCGCGCGGTCCGCGGAGTCCACCAGGCCGAACCACACGGCCAGCGCGTTGCCGTCCTGCGGATACAGCGAGGCGCCGCCGCCGGTCGGCTTGTCGCGGTACAGGCCCACGGCCTCGTCCCAGTAACCGCCGCTCTCCACCGCCGACTTGAGCGCGGCGGCCTTCGCCTTCCACGCGCCCGCCGAGGCCGGGTCGCCGAGCGTCGTGGCGAGCGCGCTCGCGGTCACCAGCGCCCGGTACATGATGGCGTTGGCTTCGAGGTTCTTGCCGTCAGCGTCCGAACGCGCCCAGTCCGCCGCGCTGGTGACGTTCAGCAGCCCGTCACCGTCGATCTTCGCGACGATGTACGTCACGGCCTTCTTGTACGCGTCGTACGCCGTACGCGCCCACGCGGTGTCGCCGCTGAGCTGGACGTAACTCGCCGTGCCGATGAGCGTCCACAGGTGGTAGGCGTCGGAGTTGCCGATGAAGTTCACGGCCGGCCCCGCGTACGGGAGCGCGCCGCCGGCGTCCTGGTGGTTGTAGAGCGTCTGGAGCGAGTCGCGCACGGTCACCAGGTCGCCCAGCGACACATAGTCGGTCAGGACGGAGATGCCGAGGTCGCCCGGCCACACCGTGCGGTCGCGCTTGGCGCCGTCGACCAGCACCGTGCCGCCCGCCTCGCCGACCTTCGCGCTGTTGTCCCAGCCGAGGTCCGGCGGGCCCCAGACCCGGCCCTGGTCGGCGGCGATGATGTTGGTCTGCACGGTGTAGGCGCCCGCGTACCAGACCCGGTTGAGCATGTCGTCGTCGCAGTAGAAGTAGTTGGGGTACGCCGACAGGTCGGCGGCGTTCGGCGCGAAGGTGATCCGTACCGAGACATCGGTCAGGTCCACGGAGCCCGAGGTCTCGTTGACCACCGTCAAGTAGCGGAAGCCGCCGCGCAGTTGGGACACCGGGTGCGCGGTCGCGGCGGGACCCGCGCCCGCGACCGGGGTGTCCTTGTCGGTGCTGATCCGCCCGCCGGGCGTCACCGCGTAGCGCACGGCGGGCTCGTTGTTGCTGCCGCCGTTGGACCCGTCGCTGGACGACGTGCTGACGAAGTTGGACAGCTCGGAGTACGTCAGCCCGACCGTCTGATTCGTTTCACCGCCCGGCCCGAAGCTGAGAGTGACGAATCCGCCGACCTCCTTGCCGAAGTCGAAGGTCACGGAGGAGCCCTTGCCGGTGATCCGGGTGACGGCCTTGGCGCCGCGCCCCTTGGTCACCAGCGCCTCGGGCCGCCGCACGACACCGGTGAGCGTGTAGACGGCGACCGGGCGCACCGTACGGCTGGCGGGGGAGAGGTTGAAGGCGTCCCACTTGCCCGAGGGCGCCTTGCCGCCGGGCCGCGAGGCGGGGACCGAGGCGCCCGCGGGCACCGCCGACGCGCCCTGCGGCGCGGCTCCCGCGGCCGGTTCCGCGGCGACGGCCCGGCCCCCGCCCGCCTCCGTCGCCGCGACGAACGCGGCGGCCAGCCCCGTCGTGACGAGTACGCGCCGTGTCGGTCCCTGCACTTCACTGTGCGGCATGTCTCTCCCGGATGAATCGTTTCAAGATCGCGGACGCGGAAACCCTCACTGATCTTCCTGGGCCGCCGAGCACACTACGTCGGTGTTTCGCGACCCGTCCATACCCGTGCGGGGAGTTGTTGCCCCGGCTGATCGCGGCGGATCCGGGCCGCGGAGCGGTCATGGGGGCTGTGACCAGGGAGGCGGTGGGGGCGGGGGAGGCGTCCCGCCCGGGGGAGAAGCGCGCCCTCTCAGCGGATCAGGCGGATCGAGTGCCGTGGCTCGTCCAGCCGGACCCTGGCACGCGGAGCTGTGGATCGACGACGCGGTGAGCGTAGAGACGTACCCGCGCACCTGGCGCATCCTGCGGGAATCCGCCGTGTACGGCGCCGACGCCCTTCGCGTCATCGGCGCGGCCCGGCGGGACCTGCGGGGGATCTGAGGGAGCCGGTCAGACCGTCGCGACCAGCAGCTCCTCGCCGTTGGAGGTGCGCAGGCCGTCCGGGCGGCCGGCGAAGTACCGCTCGTTGAGGGCGGCGGCCGAGACGTGGCGGGCGTCGGTGAACCCGGCGGCGCGGGCCAGGGCCAGGATCTCGGCGGGGGCGTAGAAGCTGATGAACGGGGTGCCGGAGCCGCGGGCGCCGTTCTCCGCGGCCTGGCGGACGGCGCGCTCGTCGGGTTCCATCAGGTCCAGCGGCGGCATGAACGTCATGACGACGGTGGAGCCGGGCGCGAGCGAGGCGAGGGTACGCAGGGTGGCGGCGTTGGCCTCCTTCGTGAGGTACATGCTGACCCCGGCGGAGGCCACCACCGCGGGCCGTCCGGCGTCGAATCCGGCCGTCCTCAGTCGATCCCACCAGGAACCGGCCGTCTCGAAGTCGACCGGCACCAGGCGCAGCCCGTCGCCGACGCCGTAGCCGAGTTCGGTCAGCCGCCGCCGCTTCCACTCCTGCGGCTCCGGCCGGTCGACCTCGAAGATCCGCAGCCGGTCGGCGAGATCCGGCCTGCGCTGCGCGAAGGTGTCGAGCCCCGCGCCCAGCAGCACGTACTGCCCGACGCCCTCGTCCAGCCGCTCGACGACCAGGTCCTCCACGAAGCGCGCGCGGGCCACGACACCCGCCCGGAAACGGCTGGTGCCCTCCGGGTGCATGTCCCCGCGCTCCCGCCAGCCCGCCTCGGGGTCGGCCAGCCGCAATCCGATCTCGTCCGCCAGCACATGCGGCGGTGGGTCGTGCAGTACATGGACCGCCCGCCACAGCGCGACCCGTACGGCGGTGCTGTCGGGCTCGGCCGCCGCGCCGTCGGCCTCCGGGACGGCGCGGCCCGCCGTCGATCGCTCGTGCCGCTCGCTCATGTCGCGCTCCCTGTCGGTGCTGCCTGTCGCCTGGTGTGGTGCACGGCCCGCCGTGCGGACGGTCAGCTCTTCGCCGGGGCCTGGAGGCTCCACAGCCGGCCGTCCGGGTCCCGTACGGTCATCTCCCGCGTCCCGAAGTGGGTCTCCTCGAACGGCGTGACGACCTCGACGCCCGGCGCGGCCTCGAAGGCGTCCGCGTCGGCCACGGTCAGCACCATCCGCGGCGCCCGCGGCTCCTGGCTCTCCGGGATCTCGGCGATGAAGAGATACGGTCCTTCGCCGTTGCGCAATTGCCCCGAATTGTGATCGGTCGAGAACTCCAGCTCGTAGCCGAGCCCTTGGAAGAACTTGGCCGCCTTGCCCCAATTGTGCGTTTCCAGGAACACGGCCTCGATGCCCCGCGTCGTCATCTCAACTCTCCTTGTCACTCGCTCGCCGCCGCTGGTCGCGGGGCTCCGCCGCCTCGTCGAGATACGCGCGCAGCGCCTCGGCGACCAGCGCCGACAGCGACTTCTCCGACTCGATGGCGTGGTGCTTGACCTGCTTGATCAGCCCTATCGGCAGATACACGTTGAACTGCTTGACGTCGTCGTCGCCCACATCGCCCATGCTAGCAATCTAGTTCCCTAGGTCAAGCTTCCGGGAAAAACCACGCGACGCGCGGCGCCCGATCGTCGATACTCCGCGCGTGGCCACCATGAACATCGGCAGGACCGAACGCGCCCCGTACCTCCGCTTCTCGCCGGCCGCGCGGGCCCGACGCGGCTTCGGCGCGATCCCGCCGACGGCGCTGGTGCTGCTCGGCACCCTCAGCGTCCAACTGGGCTCTGCGGTGGCCACGCACCTGTTCAGCGCGGTGGGCAGCCTCGGTACGGTCGCGCTGCGGCTGTTCTTCGCCGCGGTCGTGCTGACGGCGCTGTGGCGGCCGTCGCTGCGGATGGACCGCCGGGCGTGGGCCGTGGTGATCGGCTACGGCGTCACGATCGGCGTGATGAACCTCTGCTTCTACCAGGCGCTGACCCGGCTCCCGCTCGGGATCGCGGTGACCACCGAATTCCTCGGACCGCTGACGGTGGCCCTGGCCGGGTCTCGGCGGTGGCTGGACGCCTTCTGGGCGCTGCTCGCGGCGGCCGGTGTGCTCCTGCTGGTCGGAGGACGCGGCGACATCGACCTCGTCGGTTTCCTGTTCGCGCTCGCCGCCGCCGCGTGCTGGGCCGCGTACATCCCGGTCGGCGCGGCGCTGGGCCGGCACACCGCCCACGGCAACGGTCTCGCGCTGGGCATGGTCGTCGCGGCCCTCGTGGCCGTCCCGTTCGGTGTGGCCGGCGGCAGTACGGCGCTGGTCCACCCGTGGGTGCTGGCCGCCGGATTCGGCGTCGCGCTGCTGTCGTCGGTGGTCCCGTTCTCGCTGGAACTGGAGGCGCTGCGCAGGATCCCGCCGCGGGTCTTCGGCATCCTCATGAGCCTCGAACCGGCGATGGCCGCCCTCATCGGCCTGATCGTGCTCCAGGAGGCGCTGCGCTGGACGCAGTGGATCGCGGTGCTGTGCGTGGTGGCGGCCTCGGCGGGCGCCGCGCGCGGTGCCCGCCTCGACGTCACGGACGCCCCGTAGGGCCTGCCCGGCGGACCCGTAGGCTTGTCCGGCGGCCCCTGGCGCCCCGTAAGGCCTGCCCGGCGGACCGCACCGAACAGGCCCCCGGCAGGGTTCAGAGCTTGAGCAGGAAGGTGAAGTCGCCACCCGCCTTTCCGCTCAGGCGGTGCGCCGAGACGATCTTCCCCTCGTCGATCAGCCGCTTGACCTCGGCGCGTGAGACGCCGAGCCCGTCGGCGATCAGCCGGACGGGCCGGAGCGGGATGTGCGCCGCGAAGCGCACGGACACCTCCAGGGCCTCGTCGTCCGCGTGACCGGGGCCGGTGATGTCGAGGCGCCAGGCGTCGGTCCAGTCGAGGGCGACGCCGTTGCGGTGCCGGACGGCCGGGTGCCGGAGCAGTTCGGCCGTCAGTCCGGGGTCGTTGGTGTGGAGCCTGTCCAGCAGGTCGGGGCGCAGGGAGCGCACGTTGACCCGCTCGAAGACCGTGAGCTTCGCGGTCTCCCCGCATCCTGCGCACAGGACGAGGAGCCAGACGTCGAGGGACTTGTGGTGCGCGTTGACCCGGAATCTGCCGCTCGCCCGGAAGCGATCGGACGGGCACGAGTGGCAACGGCGCACGACAAGAGGCGGGCAGGTGGGAGCGACCACCCAGGTTTGTGACACGAATGAACACCTGTTCGGTGAGAAAAACCGCAGCGAAAAGGGGCACGGCGCCCGGGGGCGACGTGCGACAGATCAGCGCCAGGGGTGTCTCAACAGGTGTACAACGGGGTTCCTTTGCCACGGCGACAGGTGCGGCAGCACGATAACCGTGCGTGGCGGCACGGTTCCACGGGTTTTCGCGGCCCGGCTCCCGAGGCATCCAGCCACACCGCGAATTCGCCCAACTCGGTACAAAATGCCCGCAAGGCGACCGCGTCCTCTGCCGAGTCGGTGCCGATTCAAGGGATTTGACGGACAAATACCCGCCATTGTGGGGGTATGCACCCCGTCCTTTGATCATCCTGCGCTGCGCCATTGACGCCAGGGGCTCTTCGGGCAAAGATTCCTGACGTCTCATTGGCATGTCCCCGTGCCTCCCACCACCTGTATCCCAGGTGTGCTCTGACAACGTTGTCAAACGAGTAGAGGACAAAATGACTCCACGGATGCCGCGTCTGCGCTCCGCGGCGCTGGCCGCGCTCACCGCGCTGCTCGCCGCCGGAGCGGCGACGCTGCCCGCGCAGACCGCGTCGGCCGACGGCGGTTCCGCCGCCGCCGGCGGCGATCTCACGCACCTGGTCAACCCTTTCATCGGCTCGCAGGACGACGGGAACACCTACCCCGGCGCCGCCGTGCCGTTCGGAATGGTGCAGCTCTCGCCCGACACCGGCCACAACACGGGTTACGACTACAACCAGGACCACATCCGCGGCTTCAGCTCCGTGCACCTGTCAGGCGTGGGCTGCGGGCTCGGCGGCGACCTGCCCGTACTGCCGACGACCGGTGCGATCACCGCCACCGACGACGCCGCCTACGCCGCGAAGTTCAGCCACGCCGACGAGACCGCTTCCCCCGGCTACTACAAGGTCGAGCTCGACACCGGCATCACCGCCGAACTGAGCGCCACCACCCGCACCGGCTGGCAGCGCTACACCTTCCCGGCGACCGACCAGGCCAACGTGCTGCTCAACAGCGGCCAGGCGCTGCACAAGGTGACCAGCAGCACGGTGACCGTGCTCGACGACCGTACGGTGCTGACCGCCATCACCGGCCGCGGCTTCTGCCAGGACACCCAGCCGTACACGGTGTACACCGAGACCCGCTTCGACCGGCCCTTCCAGTCGTACGGGACGTGGAGCGGCAAGACCGTGACGGCGGGCAGCCGTACCTCGACCTCCACCGGGCTCGGCGGCGCCTACGCGCGCTTCGACACCACGAAGGACCAGCAGGTCACCGCGGTCACCTCGCTGTCGTGGGTGAGCCAGGACGGCGCCGCGAAGAACCTCGCGGCCGAGGGGCGCGGCACCTTCGACACGACGGCCGCCGCCGCGCGGCAGTCCTGGCAGGACCGGCTCGGCCGGATCCGGGTGCGGGGCGGCAGCCAGGAGCAGCAGCGGACCTTCTACTCCTCGCTCTACCGCTCCTTCCTCGCGCCGAACGTCGGCAGCGACGTCGACGGCCGCTACACCGGCTGGGACGACAAGGTGCACCCGGCGGGCGGCATCACGTACTACCAGAACTGGTCTCTGTGGGACACCTACCGCACCCAGCAGCAACTGCTGTCGCTGCTCGCGCCGAGCGAGTCCCGCGACATGGCGCTGTCGCTGCTGCGCGTCGCGGACGAGGGCGGACAGCTCCCGCGCTGGGGGTACGCCACCGCCGAGACGAACATCATGACCGGCGACCCGGTGACCCCGTTCCTGGTGGACGCCTACCGGCAGGGCCTGCTCAAGGGCCATGAGGAGGAGGCGTACCGGGCGCTGAAGAAGCACGCGGACACCGTGCCGCCCGCCTCTTCGCCGTCCGCGGGCCGGCAGGCCGACGTCGAGTACCTGGCGAACGGCTATGTGCCGTACGACCCGGCGCGGCCCGGCAAGCCCGGTGACAACGACTTCCAGCACGGCCCGTCCGCGACGCTCGAATACGCGCTCGCCGACGCCGCCCTGGGCGGGATGGCGCGGTCGCTCGGCCACACCGCGGACGCCCGGCGCTATCTGACGCGAGGTCAGAACTACCGGAACATTCTCGACCCGAGCACCGGCTTCTTCCGGGCCAGGAACACCGACGGCGCCTTCGTCGGCCCGGCGGACCCCGCCTCCAGCGTCGGCTTCCACGAGGGCACGTCCTGGCAGTACATGTGGCTCGTCCCGCAGGACGTGCCGGGGATAGTGGATCTGATCGGCGGCAACGCGACCGCCAACGCCCGGCTCGACTCCTTCTTCGCCTACGACCAGTTGGTGAAGGACCCGGCGGGCACCGCGCGCGATGTCTGGGTCAACGGCCCGTACTCGTACTACAACCAGGACAAGTACAACCCGCAGAACGAGCCCGACCTCAGCTCCCCGTACACGTATCTGTCCACCGGGCAGCCGTGGAAGACCACCGACGTGGTGCACGCCGGGCTGACCCTCTTCACGGACGCGCCGAACGGCGTCACCGGCAACGACGACCTCGGCACCATGTCGTCGTGGCAGGTGCTCTCGGCGATCGGCATTTACCCGATGACGCCGGGCACCGACCTGTGGGGGCTGTCCACGCCGGTCTTCGACCGGGTCGACCTGGCCCTCGACCGGCACTACTACCCGAGCGGCAGGATGACGATCACCGCGCCGGGCAGCACCGACACCAACCGGTACATCCAGTCCGCGCGGCTCGGCGGCAAGAGCCTGCGGACCACGTACATCAGCACCCGGGACATCAAGGCGGGCAAGGACCTCTCGCTCACCGTCGGCGCCAAGCCGTCGAGCTGGGGCACCGGCAAGAACGACGGGCCGCCCGCGCCCGCCCACGTGGCGGCGCCCGTACGGCACACCGCCGCGTCGCTCTCCCCGGCCGCGCCCGGCGTCCTCGCGGGCGGCCCCGGGACGGACGTGGACGTCTCCGCCGTCCTCACCGCCCCCGGCAAGGTCTCGGGCACCGTCACGGTCAGCGCGCCGCACGGGCTCACCGCGAGCCCGCGCACGAGCGGCTTCCGCGTGGACTCGGGGACGCTGCCCACCACCAAGGTGGTGCCGGTACGGATCTCCGCCCCGGCGGGCACCCCGGACGGCACCTACCAGGTCACCGTCAAGGTCACGCAGTCCGGCGGCCCCTCGGTGACCAGGACCGTGCCGGTCTCGGTCGCCACCTCGACCTGCCAGGGCGGCAGCGGGTACTGCCCGCAGGACCTGTCCGCGCAGTACGACGTGGACGGCGTCGGCACGGCGGGCGCGACCGGCGCCGACTTCGACGGCACCGGGACCAGCTTCCCCGCGGAACAGCTCCCGGCGCCGGGCCCCGGCGTGCTCGGCGGGCGGGCCTACACCTTCCCCGACACCACCGGCGCCGCGGCCAACTTCGCCACCGCGCACGGCCAGAGCGTCGCTCTCGTGCGGCGCTCCTACTCCGCGCTCGACGTGCTGCTCACCGCGCACCACGGCGACGTCACCGGCGCCGCCACCGTGCACTACTCGGACGGCACGTCCGCGCCCGTCACCCTGACCGCGACCGACTGGGCGGCCGGCGCTCCCCGGCTCGGCGAGGACGCCGCGATCCACGCCGACTCCCGCTACGACAAGCAGGGCGCGCCCGACGGTGTCGGGGTCGACATCTGGCACATCGCGGTCCCGCTGGACAGCGCGAAGACCGCCGTCTCCCTCACCCTGCCCGACGACGCCCGGCTGGCGCTGTACGCGATCAGCGGACGTGACGCGTGACGAGCGACGCCCCCGAACCCGTATCCGAACCCGCACCCGTACCCACAGCGGCACCCGCACCCGTAACAGAACGTCCCGGAGCACGACCCGGAGCCGCAAGCAGAAAGGCAACACCCATGAGACGTGGCCCACTTCGCCGCACCCTCACCAGAACATTGCTGGCAGGCGCGGTATCGATGACCCTGACCGTGCCCGCGTCCGCCGTGGCGCACGCGGACGCGGACGCGGCCAAGTCGGGCGGCGCCCCCGCCTTCACCACCTCCTTCGAGTCCGGCGACACGCAGCCCACGTGGAGCAGCACCGCCGAGACCGACGCCAAGGGCAACCCCCTGGTCTCCGGCGTGACCGCGGGCACCCTCCCGGTGCTGGCCGGCAGCGTCAAGGACAAGATCGCCGAGGTCACGGCCAGTTCGGACAATCCGCCGAACGAGGTCGCGAAGAACGCGGCCGACGAGGACGCCAACACCAAGTGGCTCACCTTCGCGAACACCGGCTGGCTCCAGTACAAGCTGTCCGAGGACGTGACGGTCAAGAAGTACGCGCTGACGTCCGCGAACGACTCGCCCGAGCGCGACCCGAAGGACTTCACCCTCCAGGGCTCCGACGACGGCAGCACCTGGACGACGGTGGACACCCGTAGCGGCGTGAAGTTCAGCGGCCGGTACAAGTCCAACATCTACGACGTCGCCGACCCCGCGCCGCACCGCTACTACCGGCTGAACGTCTCGGCCAACAACAGCGGCGACATCGTGCAGCTCGCGGACCTCATCCTGTCCGACGGCTCCCCGGCGCCGACGCCCGTCGCGGGCATGACCACCGAGATCGGCAAGGGCCCCGCCTCCGGGCCCAACGTGAAGCCGAGCGTCGGTTTCAGCGGCCTGAAGGCGCTCCAGTACTCGGGCACCCACACGAAGTCCGGCGCCGTGCACGCCTATAACAAGCTCTACGACGTGCGCATCCCCGTCAGCCGCAACACCCAGCTTTCGTACGACATATTCCCCGAGCTGACCGGCGGCGACCTGAAGTACCCGAGCACGTACGCCTCCATAGACCTGCACTTCACCGACGGCACGTACCTGAGCAAGCTGCGGACCCCGGCGCTCGACGAGTACGGCACCACGCTCAGCCCGCAGGGCCAGGGCGCGGGCAAGATCCTCTACGCCTCGCAGTGGAATGCCGTGGTCTCCGCGATCGGCAAGGTCGCGGCGGGCAAGACGATCGACCGGGTCCTGCTCGGCTACGACGACCCGGCCGGCAGCTCCGAGGCGGGCGCGTCCACCCAGTTCAAGGGCTGGATCGACGACCTGACGATCGGCGCCGCCCCGGCGCCCACCGCCAAGAGCTACGCCGAGCACGTCGACACCCGGCGCGGCACCAACGCCTCCGGCTCCTTCTCGCGCGGCAACAACCTGCCGCTGACCGCGGTCCCGAACGGCTTCAACTTCTTCACGCCGGTCACCGACGCGGGTTCGACGAGCTGGGAGTACAGCTACGCGGCCCAGAACAACGCCGACAACCTGCCGACGCTGCAGGCGCTCGGCATCAGCCACGAGCCCAGCCCGTGGATGGGCGACCGCGACACCTTCCAGGTGATGCCGTCGGCGGTGTCCGGCACCCCGGACCTGAACCGGAGCAAGCGGGCGCTGGCCTTCGACCACAAGGACGAGGTCGCGCAGCCGCACTACTACGGCGTCACGTTCAAGAACGGCGTGAAGGCCGAGATAGCACCGACCGACCACTCGGCCGTCTACCGCTTCACCTTCCCCGGTGACAACGGCGACCTGCTCTTCGACAACGTGAACAACAACGGCGGCCTGACCTTCGACGCCGCCAAGGGCACCCTGGACGGCTTCTCGGACGTCAACATCGGCGGCGGCGAGGCCGCGACGCGGATGTTCGTGCACGCCGAGTTCGACCGGACCCCCGGCACGGCCACCAAGGTCACCGGACAGGGCCGCGACAACGTCACCGGCTACGCGCAGTTCGACACGTCCAAGAGCAAGACCGTGACGATGCGCCTGGCCACCTCGTTCATCAGCGCCGACCAGGCGAAGAAGAACCTGGACCTGGAGATCCCGCAGGGCACGTCCTTCGACAGCGTCAAGAAGAGCGCCGAGCGGCTGTGGAACGCCAAGCTGGGCAAGGTCGAGGTCCAGGGCGCCAGCGACGACCAGCTCACCACGCTGTACTCGAACCTGTACCGGATGAACCTGTACCCCAACTCCGGTTCCGAGAACACCGGTACGGCCAAGAAGCCGGTGTACAAGTACGCCAGCCCGTTCTCCAAGGCCACCGGCAGCAACACGCCCACCGAGACCGGCGCGAAGATCGTGGACGGCAAGGTCTACGTCAACAACGGCTTCTGGGACACCTACCGCACCGAGTGGCCCGCCTACTCGCTGCTGGAGTCGAAGACCGCGGGTGAACTCGCCGACGGCTTCGTGCAGCAGTACAAGGACGGCGGCTGGATCTCGCGCTGGTCCTCGCCGGGCTACGCCGACCTGATGACCGGCACCAGCTCCGACGTCGCCTTCGCGGACGCCTTCGCCAAGGGCGTGGAGAACTTCGACGCCAAGGCCGCCTACGAGGCCGCGGTCAAGAACGCCACCGTGTTCCCGACCGCGGGCGGTGTCGGCCGCAAGGGCCTGGACACCTCGGTGTTCACCGGGTACACCAACACCTCGGTCGACGGCAGCGTCTCGTGGTCGCTGGACGGCTACATCAACGACTACGGCATCGCCACCATGGCCGCCAAGCTCGCCAAGGACCCGCACACCTCCAAGGCCGACCGGCAGCGCTACCAGGAGGAGTCCGCGTACTTCCTGGGCCGCGCGCAGAACTACACCAACCTGTTCAACGCCGGTGTCGGCTTCTTCGAGGGCCGCAAGGCCGACGGCTCGTGGCGCGTCCCGGACGCCCAGTACGACCCGCAGCAGTGGGGCAACGAGTACACCGAGACCAACGCCTGGAACTACGCCTTCACGGTGCCGCAGGACCCGAACGGCCTCGCCGCGCTCTACGGCGGCCAGAAGGGCCTGGAGAAGAAGCTCGACGCGTTCTTCAACACCCAGGAGACCGCCGACGGTGACGCGGGCGGCTACGGCGGCACCATCCACGAGATGCTGGAGGCTCGCGACGTCCGGATGGGTGAACTCGGCCTGAGCAACCAGCCGTCGTTCGCCATCCCCTACATGTACGACTACGCGGGCGACCCGGCCAAGACCCAGGCCGTCGTGCGCGAGGCCACCCGGCGGCTGTTCACGGGCAGCTCGATCGGCCAGGGCTTCCCCGGTGACGAGGACAACGGCGCCACCGCCACCTGGCAGATCTTCAGCGCGCTGGGCTTCTACCCGCTTCAGGTCGGCAGCGACAACTACGTGATCGGCTCCCCGCTGTTCACCAAGGCGACGGTCCACCTGGACAACGGCAAGAGCATCGTCGTCAACGCGCCGAACAACAGCAGCAGCAACATCTACGTGCAGTCGCTGAAGGTCAACGGCAAGGCGTGGAACAAGGTGTACCTGACGCAGAGCCAGCTCTCGTCCGGTGCGCGCCTGGACTTCACCATGGGCTCCAAGCCGTCCAAGTGGGGCACGGGCAAGAACGCGCTGCCCGCGTCGCTGACCCCGGCGGGCAAGGCGCCGCAGCCGCTGGCGGACCTGACAGGGCCCGACCTCGGCACCGCGACGTCCGCTGACGGCACTGATGTCGCCGCGCTCTTCGACAACACCTCGAAGACCGGGGTGACCTTCCCCGCCGCCGACCCGACGGTGCAGTACGCCTTCACCGGGGGCTCGGCGAAGAAGCAGGCCGGTTTCTACACCCTGACCTCCGGCAGCACCGCGGCACAGGACCCGAAGAGCTGGCAGCTCCAGGGCACCACCGACGGCAAGCACTGGAGCACGCTGGACTCCAGGAGCGGCGAGAGCTTCGACAGCCGCCTCCAGACCCGGCCGTTCCAGATAGCCCACCCCGGCGCGTACTCCACGTACCGCCTGGTGGTGACCGCCAACAACGGTGCCGCGTCCACGACGCTGGCCGAGGTGGAACTGCTGGCACAGCAGGGGCAGGGAGGCCACGGGCACTGACCCGCGAGTCCGTACGACCCGTGTGAGACCGGGGGCCGCGACACCATGTCGCGGCCCCCGGCCGCGTCCCCGGCCCCGGTTCTTCGGCGCCCGCATCAGGGATGTCCCGGTGGGGCTGCCCCCACCCCCGTTCGGGCGCGGGCCGCAGTGACCCGGAACCCCGCGGCGCGGGAGGGTCGTTGAAGGCGCCGCGGTCGCGGCGACCTGACCGGAGAGCGGGAGACGGGGAGTCGGACCGATGACGGATTTCACGCGGTGCACGCGACGGACGATGTTGCGCGGGGGCGCGGCGGCGGCGATCGGCGGGGCGGTCGCCCTGGGCGGCGCGGGCGTCGCCGAGGCCCGCTCGGACGGGCGGCGGACCGGGACCGGCGCCGCGCGCCGCGGCACCGTGCCCTACCCCTTCCTCAAGGGCGCGTTCGCACCGGCCACCGAGGAGGTCACCGCCTTCGACCTGCCGGTGACCGGCCGCGTCCCGGCCGCACTCGACGGCCGCTATCTGCGCAACGGCCCCAATGTCCTGGGCCTGGAGGACCCGCGGACCCACCACTGGATGCTCGGCCAGGGCATGGTGCACGGCGTACGCCTCAGGGACGGCCGCGCCGAGTGGTACCGCAACCGGTGGGTGAGGTCGGCGGGCGTCGCCGCGCAACTGGGGGAGCCCTACCACGGCCCCGTGCCCGACGACGACTTCGCCAACAACACGCACGTGATCCCGTACAAGGGCAAGGTCCTCGCGGTCCAGGAGAGCGGCCCGGCGCCGTACGAACTCGACGAGGAGCTGAACACCGTCCGCCCGTACGACTTCGGCGGCACGCTCAGCGGGGCGTTCACCGCGCACACCAAGTACGACGAGCGGGCGGACGAACTGCACGCGATCACGTACTACCCGACCTGGGACCATGTGCGGCACCTGGTGATCGACCACACGGGGAAGGTCGTACGGACCACGAGGATTCCGGTCGCGGACAGCCCGATGATGCACGACTTCGCGCTCACCGAGCGGTATGTGATCATCTTCGACACCCCGGTGACCTTCGACGCGGCGGCGGCCGAGGCGGGCGCGATCGTGCCGTACGTCTGGAACGACAAGCACCCGGCGCGGGTCGGGGTGATGCCGCGCCGGGGCGGCCGGGTCCGCTGGTTCGAGGCCGACCCCGGCTCGTACTACTCGCACACGCTCAACGCCTACGACGACGGTCACTCGGTGGTCGTCGACTTCATCACCTTCCCCGCGCCGTTCTTCGCGGCGGGCCGCGGCACCCTCGGCGACGGCCCCTCGGCGCTGGGCACCCCCCGGCTCGACCGGCTGACGATCGACCTGGAGCGCGGCCGGGCCCGCCCGCGGCGGATCGACGACCGCCCGCAGGAGTTCCCCCGCATCCGCGAGAGCCTGGTCTCGCGCCGCCACCGCTACGGCTACGCCGCCACGGCCGCCGCGATGTGGACGGCGTACGAGACGCTGGACGGCGTGCCGCCCGACACCCACTTCGGCAACGCGCTCATCAAGCACGACCTGCTGCGCGGCACCACCCAGACGCACCGCTTCCCGAAGGACGCGGCCGCCAGCGAGCCGGTCTTCGTCCCCGCGCACGAGCACGCGAAGGCCGAGGACGACGGTTACGTCCTGTCCTACGTCCACAACCCCGACCGGGGCGCGGCCGACCTCGTCATCCTGTCCGCCCAGGACTTCACGGCCGCCCCGCTGGCCAGGATCCACCTCCCGGCCACCATTCCGCTCGGCCTGCACGGGAGTTGGGTGCCGACTGTCTGACGGGGGAAAGCGGCGCGCGGTCCGCACCGCCGCTCTCGGCTATGCCCCCACGCTGGCGTCCGCCGTCGTGCTCGGCGCGGTCGTCGGCGTCGGCAGCGGCCTCACCGTCGCCGCCTGGGGCTCCGGGGTTCTCTTCGCGGCCTTCGCCGCCGTCTGTCTTCTGGCCGCGGTCGTCGCCCTCGCGTCCACGACGCTGCGCCGCGTCGGCCTCGGGACCCCGCACGGGGTGTGATCCAACTCGCTTGTGGCGTATGCCCCCGGCCCCCGATACTGGCCGTACACGGAGCGGCACGTACAGCAGCACGCGGAGCTGTGCGCGCACGCGCAGAAGAGCACGCATACCGCACGGGCGGGTACGCGCATGTCCCGCGCCGAGCGGGAACTGCCGCGTCGGCACCCGCGTCTTGTCCTCCAGCGGCCGGACGCGCGGGCGCGCCCGCGGTGGGGTGGGGAAGCGCGACGGGCGGTGATCCCGTCCGCGCAGGAGCAGGGGGGAATTCGCCATGACCTGGGACCAGCGGGACGGAGCGGACGCCAGCGGTACGCCGGGCGGCGGCGGGAGACCGGACGGCGCCGACGCGCCGGGCGTTGACGGCACACCAGGCGCGGGCAGTACGCCGAGCGCCGGCGACACGCCGAGCGGCAGCGGCACACCGGGCAGCGGCGGCACACCGGAGGGCTTCGGGCCCCCGCCGCCGCCCGCGCCACCGGCCTGGCTGCCGCGGCAGCCCGCCGCGCCGCCCGGCATCCCGTCCGGATATCCGTCCGGCTACGCGCCCGGGTTCCCGGACGGCCCGCCCGCGCCACCGGCGCCGCCGCCCGCCCCGGCGAACGCGCTGCGGGCCGTCGCCGTCGGCCTGCTCAATCTCAGCGGCCTCGGCATCGGTTACGCGCTGACCCGCCGCTGGTTGGCCACGGCGGCCTGCCTGGTCGCGACCGGCGTCCTGCTCTTCGTCGCGCTGCCCGCGACGGCGGACGGCGTGTCCGGCGGCGTCGTCGTCGCCTACGCCGTCTTCCTCGTCCTCGCGGCCGCGCACGGCGCCTATCGCGGCCTGCGCACCCCGCTGTCCTGGCCGCCGCGGACGCCCGTCGCGATCGTGCTCGGCCTCGTGCTGCTCGCCGCGCCCGTCGGCGGCGTCGTCTACTACGACGGCGCGCGCGACGAGGCCACCCAGAAGATGCTGCTCGACCGCCTCGACACCGCCGACCAGCTCGTCCAGGCGGCCAAGAGCAAGCCGTTCGACGAGGCGCGCACCGACTACACCACGGCGCTGGCCGCGTACCGCGACCTCAGCGACCACCACGGCGGCTCCCGCGCCGCCAAGCGCGTACCCGACCGGCTGACCACGTACTACACGGCGGTCGGCACGCCCTACGAGCAGAAGAGGTACTGCGACGCCATCGAGCCGCTGAAGTACCTGCGGACCGTGCCCGAGCACTTCGACAAGAAGGCCCTCGGCACGCTGACCGGATGGCCGGACGACCGCCTCGCGACCTCGCTGTACGCGTGCGGTACGGCCGACCTGGCCGACGCGAGCGGCGCGGAGGCGAAGGACGGGTACCTGAGCGACCTGCTCTCCACGTACCCCAAGTCGCCGCAGGCCGCGAAGGTCGAGCCCGCATTCAAGTCGACCATCGACGCGGCGGCCAGGGACCTGAACGGCGGCGACCCGTGCGCGGCCACCGACAAGGTGCGCGCCCTCGGCGTCCGCGCGGGCAACCTCAAGGGCGGGGACGCGGGCGTGGCCGCGGCCTTCGACAAGGACGCCCGCCGGGCCGACACCTATGTGCAGTCGGGCAGTTACACCTGCGCCGTCCACGAGTACAGGGGCGGCGACTTCAGCAGCGCGCTGGACAAGATCCGCGACTTCGTGAAGAAGTACCCGCGCGACAAGAACACCGCGTACGCCAAGAAGCTCGCCATCGCCGCCGAGGTCGCCGTGACGGTGCCCGCCGCGGGCAAGCGCATGCCGACCAAGGACTCCGGCGGCAGCATCTCCGTGACGGTCAGCAACGACAGCCCCGACCAGGTCGAGGTGCTGTTCACCGGACCGGTGACCGGCAGCTTCACGCTCAAGGGCTGCGGTGCCTGCAAGACGTACTCCAGCCAGGCGTCGGCGCAGACGTCGGCGTGCAACAACAGCGGCAGGAACTACCCGAAGAAGACGCTGAATCTGCCGGTCGGCACCACGTACTTCCTGCACAAGTCGACCAGTTCCGGCGACTCCGCGACGCCCGGCAGCGACACGGTCAAGCTCCGCAGCGGCTACATCTACACGGAGTGCGCCTATGTGGTGCGCGATTCGGCGCTGAGTTTCTGAGGCGCCCGGTTTCCGAGGCGCGGGTTTCCGAACCAGTAGGCCGTGGGCGGTTGACGGCCCGCTACCCGCGCGGACACGGCGGGGCCCGGACGACCGGGCCCCGCCGTCGTCACTCCGCGATGCCGCGCGTCAGCAGCACGACGGTCACGAAGGTGCGGTAGAGCCGCACCGGATCCTCGTCGGTCATCCGTACCGTCACCGCGTCCGCCGGGTCCCGCTCGACGCCCGTGATCCAGGTCGCCATCTCCGCCAGGTCCGGATTGCGCATCCGCACCGTCAGCGTCGCGGGCAGCGCGATGTCCGGCAGGGCCGCCGACGGCAGCCCCTCGACCGCCCTGCGGGCGGCGTCCCGGATCACCTCGCGCGCCTCCTCCGGGTGCAGGCTGTCGGCCGCGAACCGCGACACCGACGACTTGACGACCGCGCCCACCGCGCCGGGACAGAACGGCTCCAGCTCGGCGGCCGTCGTCGCGTCCCCGGTGACCAGCAGCACCGGCACCCCGTGCCCGAGCGCGACCAGCGCGTTGATCCCGCTCTCGCCCGCGACGACCCCGTTGAGCCGCACCTCGCTGATCGCCGCCGGGTTGTACGTGTGCGACAGCGTGGCCCGCTCGCCCGACATCGAGCCGTGGTACGAGACGAAGAAGACCCCGTCGTACGAGGAGTCCAGGCCCTGCATCATGTACAGCGGCTTGTGGCGGCCGGACAGATAGCGGGCCCGCCCGGCCAGTTCGTCCGGGCGCAGATTGGCCATCGTGGAGTGCGAGTCGTTGACCAGGAACGCGTTCGCGCCACCCGCTTCCGCGCCCTCGATCGAGGCGTTGACCTCCGCCTGGAGCAGCGTGCGGTAGTACGCGTACTCGGGCTGCCCAGGACGGCACTGCGACCAGTCGACGACGCCCGCCGTGCCCTCCATGTCGGAGGAGACGAAGATCTTCACAGCACGGTCCGGGGGCGGAATTCGGGCTCGGTCGACGCGTCGGTCATCAACGCGTAGACGCTGCCCTCCTGTCCGGCCGCGCCGCCGTGCCTGCCGTCGGGGGTCAGGGCCAGCGCGCGCAGCTCGGAGCGGAACTCGTCCGGCAGGGTGGCCGCGTCGGCGAGCGCGTCCCGGCACGCGTCGGACGGGTCGAGCCCCGCCGCCAGCAGGTCGACGATCGTACGGGCGGTGCCGCCGCGCATGCTCAGCTCGCCGCGGCCGGTGCAGGCGGCGCCACCGGAGCGCAGATCGCACCAATTGCCCGCGCCGGGCAGCGCGGAGTCGCCGACCCTGCCGGGGTACTTGTACGGATAGCCGGAGGTCGAGACCCCGACGCACATCTCGCCCGACGCGTCCAGCGCGATGATGTTGATCGTGCCCCAGGGGCCGTCGTGCGGGGCCAGCCGGCGGATCAGGGCGAGCGCGCTCTCCCGGTAGCGCGCGTCGCCGTCGGTCGCAGCGGTGTTCTCACCCTCCACCGACTCCTGGGAGTCGGCGACCTGCTTGCGCCACTGCTCGCGCGAGGCGTCCGTCAGCAGGTCCGCGGTGTCGAAGCCGCACTCCCGCGCGAACAGCGCGGCGCCCTCGCCGACCAGCAGGCTGTGCTGCGGCAGTCTCTCCAGCACCGCGCGGGCCACCGAGATCGGGTTCGGGTACCCCTTGAGCGCGCCCACCGCGCCGAACTGCCGCCCGGAGCCCAGCATCAGGGAGGCGTCCAGCTCCACCACGCCCTGCGCGTTGGGCAGTCCCGCGGTGCCCACGTAATGGTCCGCCGGATTGTCCTCGCAGCGGCGCATCGCGGCCTCGACCGCGTCCAGCGCCGAGCCGCCGCGCCGCAGCACGTCCATCCCGGTCGGTAGTCCGACCTCGCTGCGCTCACTGCCGATGATCACCGCTTCGGGCATGTTCCTCCTGTCCGGTGCCTGACCGGCCGGAGCCCCCGTCGTATGGGGGTTCCCGCCGCTTCGCCCGTCCGACCTGCGTAGACGCGCCCGCGTCTACGCAGCGCCGGACGTCTGCGCAGTCTGGCACCAGCCGCCCGCGCCGCGGTACCCGGCCTCGCCGGGACCGGTGAAGGGACCTTGGGCGGGCCCCGGTCCCACGCTCCGCCCGCGCTCCGACCGGGGCCGCGCCGGTCGCTCCGACCAGGACCGCGCCGGGACCCCGCCGGGACCGCCGTCCGCCGTGAAAAACCATGCGGGGCCCGCCGCGCACCGGGGGGAGACTGGGCCGCGTGGACACGATGACGCGCTTCGGCCTGGCGGTGGTGGAGTGGGCCGCGGGCGGTACGGGAGCCGCGGCGGCCGAGGCGGCGGCGCGCGAGTTGGCCGCGGCCACGCACGTGAGGACCGCGGTGCTGGTCGAGGGGACCAGCGACCAGGCTGCGGTCGAGGCGCTCGCGGTCCGGCGCGGCCGGGACCTGGCCGCCGAGGGAACGGTCGTCGTGCCGCTCGGCGGCGCCATGAGCATCGGACGCTTCTTGAGCCTGGTCGGCCCCGAAGGGCTCGACCTGGCGCTGGCGGGCCTGTGCGACGAGGCGGAGGAGGGTTACTTCCTGCGCGCCCTGGACCGCGCGGGCGTCGGCTCGCCCCGCGACCGTCCGCAGATGGAGGCGCTCGGCTTCCACGTCTGCGTCGCGGACCTGGAGGAGGAGCTGATCCGCTCCCTGGGCACCGACGCGGTACGGGAGGTCGCGGCCGAACTGGGCGAGGCGCGCTCCTTCCGGATCTTCCAGAAGCAGCCCGCGCAGCGCGAGCGCCCGGTCGACCGCCAGCTCCGGCGCTTCATCGGCACCCACAGCGGACGCAAGTCGCAGTACGCGCACGCGCTGGTCGACGCGCTGGAGCCGCACCAGGTCCCGCGCCCGCTGGACAGGCTGCTCGCGCACATCTGACCGCGCACCGCCCCTGCGGACAGAGCCACGCATACGGTGACGGATTCGTCGCGTCCGCACGCCCTCCGCGCCCGCGCCCCTCGACAACCAATGTTGTCATGATGTCGATCTCCTCCCTAGGATGCGGAGCATGCCGATCCCCGTGACGGCCACCGAACCAGGCGGCCGGGAGCAGTCCGCGGCCGTCCCCGCCCCTCCCGCCGAGGCCGCGGGACCCGGTCGAGCCGCTGAGCCCACCGCTTCCGTCGAGCGGGCCATGACCGGCCTGACCGACGCCGCCGTACGCGACCTCGTCGGTGAACTGGCCGTGCGATTCGACGAGTTGGCGCCGGGCGACACGTCGTGGGGGCAGGACCCCGAGCCCGCCGCCGCGCCGCTGAACCGGCTGCGCGTGCTGGCCCATCTCATGCGTGCCGTCGACCGGTGCGCGGCGCAGGAGGCCGCGGCCGCGGTCCGGCTCGGCGCGAACTACCCGCGGCTCGGCCAGGCGTGGGGCATCACCCGGCAGGGCGCCCGGCGGCGCTGGCCAGGACTCGTCTTCACCTCGAATCCCCCCTCGAGGCCCCTCATGATCAGGAGCGACCCGATGAACGCCCTCACCCCGCGCCGCACATACAGCGTCCTGCTGGTCGAGGACGACCCCGCGGACGCCCTGCTCATCGAGGACGCGCTGTCCGAGGGCGGCATGACCCGGCAGCTCTCGCACGTCGGCGACGGCATCGAGGCGCTGGAGTACCTGCGCGACCCGGAGCACGAGCGCCCCGACCTGATCGTGCTCGACCTCAACATGCCGCGCATGAACGGCCGCGAATTCCTCGCCGTCCTGCGGGACGACGACGAATTGGGCTCCATTCCGCTGGTCGTGCTGACCACCTCGGCGGCGCCGGACGACATCGCCGACGCCTACCAGAAGCACGCCAACGCGTATGTGACGAAGCCGGTCAATCTGGACGATTTCCTTGAGGCCGTGCAGCGCATCGACGCCTTCTTCCTGGAGACCTCCGCCACGCTGCCCGCGCCCGGCGAATAACCGCTCGGACCCGTCCCGCACCCCCGCATAGGGTGCGGGAATGGCCGACACTTTCTCCCCACCCACCCCGGGGGACATCCGAAGCCCTGTCCGCTTCCTGCTGTGGCTGGTCAGAAACCAGCCCGGCCGGGTCGCGGCCGGGGCGACCCTCGGCACCGTGTGGATGCTCGGCCTGGCCGTACCGCCCTATCTGCTCTCCCGCGCCGTCGACGACGGTCTCCGACCGCGCGACCACACCGCGCTGTTCGGCTGGGCCGCGGCGATGTTCGGCGTCGGGGTGCTCAACGCGTTCATCGGCATCGCCCGGCACCGCACCATGACCAAGGTGCGGATGGACGCCTCCTTCCGCGTCGTACGCGCCACCGTCCGGCGGGCCACGGAACTGGGCGCCACGCTGCCGCACCGGATGAGCGCGGGCGAGGTGGTGGCGATCGGGATGGCCGATGTCATGGTGATCGCCCAGTCGTTGACCGTCACCGGGCCCGGAATCGGCGCGGCCGTCTCGTATCTGGCGGTCGCCGCCGTGCTGCTGTCCATCTCGCCGCTGCTCGCCCTCGTGGTGCTGGCCGGTGTGCCGTTGGTCGCCGTCACCGTCGGCCCGCTGCAACGCCGCCTCCAGCGGGTCGGCACCGGCTACCGCGACGAGCAGGGCGAACTGACCGCGCTGCTGGTCGACGTGGCGACCGGGCTGCCCGTGCTCAACGGCCTCGGCGGCAAGGACGTCTACGCGGCCCGCTACCGCCGCCGCTCGCAGGCGCTGCGCGACCAGGGCTACCGGGTCGGCTCCGTCACCAGTTGGGTCGGCGCGCTCGCCGTCGGGCTGCCCGCCCTCTTCCTCGCCCTGGTCACCTGGCTCGCCGCGCGCATGGCGGCCGACGGCTCGCTCGCCATCGGCGAACTGGTCGCGGTGTACGGCTACGCGGCCATGCTCGTCGTCCCGGTCTTCTTCTTCATCGAGGGCGGCAACGACGTGGCCCGCGCGCTGGTCGCCGCCCGCCGCGTGACCGGCTTCCTCGCCCTGACGCCGGAACAGTCCGACGGCGCGCACCCGGTGGCCGCCCCGCCGTCGCCCGCCGCGCTGCGCGACCCGCTCTCCGGCGTCGTCGTCCGCCCCGGCGTCCTCACCGCACTCGCCGCCGCCCGCCCCGCCGACACCGCCGCCGTCGTGGAACGGCTCGGCCGCTTCGCCGCCTCCGACGCCGAGTGGGGCGCCCTGCGGCTCGACACCGTCGCGCTGCGCGAGACACGCGAGCGCGTCCTGGTCGCCGACAACGATGCCGCGCTCTTCAGCGGCACCGTCCGCGAGGCCGTCTCGGGCCGCGCCGACCCGGACGACGCCACCGTGCGCGCCGCGATCCGCACGGCCGCGGCCACCGACATCGTGGACGCGCTGCCCGCGGGCCTCGACTCCTCCCTCAGCGCGGGCGGCCGCAATCTCTCCGGCGGCCAGCGCCAGCGGCTCCGGCTGGCCCGCGCGGTCTGCGCCGACCCCGAAGTGCTGCTGGCCGTCGAACCCACCTCCGCGGTGGACACCCACACCGAGGCCGCGATGGCCACCGGGCTGCGCGCCGCGCGCACCGGCCGGACGACGGTGGTCACCACCACCTCGCCGCTGGTGCTCGACCGGGCCGACGAGGTCGTCTACCTCGTCGAAGGGCGCGCGGTCGCGGTCGGCCCGCACCACGAACTCCTGCACACCGAGCCCGGCTACCGCGCGCTGGTCTCGCGCGGCGCACAGGAAGAGGCGATCCGATGACCGCGCCGAGCGACCCGCCCGCGGCGGACACCGAGCCGTCCCGGCGGGACGGCGTCCCCGTCCCGCGCCCTGCCGCCGGTACCGAAGTCCTGACCGCGCCGGGGGAGCCGCCCGCCGGGCAGGCGCCCGCCGCCCTGTCCGCCGCGCTCCCCGTCGCCGACCGGGAGCGGGTGCGGCGCGCCGCCGTCGGCGAGCTCGCCGCCGACAAGCGCGCGTTCTCCGCGGTCCTCGGCCTCAACGCGCTGGCCGCCGCGGCCGGCCTCGTCAGCCCGTGGCTGCTGGGCCGGATCGTGGACACGGTCAGGGGCTCGACCGGCCACGCCGCGGTGTCCACCGTGGACCGGCTGGCGGTGGCCATCGTGGTCGCCACGGTCGTCCAGACGGTGCTGTCGCGCTACGCGCTCAACCTCGCGGCCCAGTTCGGCGAGCGCGCCGCCGCGCGGATCCGCGAGCGCTTCGTGGACCGTACGCTCGCGCTGCCCGCCGCCGTCGTGGAACACGCGCCGACCGGCGACCTCGCGGCGCGCGGCACCACGGACATCGACGTCGTGGCGACGACGCTGCGCAGCGACGTGCCGACCGTGCTGATCGCCACCATGCAGGCGCTGTTCATCATCGTCGCCGTGCTCGTGCTCGACCCGCTGCTCGGCCTGTGCGGGCTGTCCTGCCTGCTGGTGATCGCGGTCGCCACCCGCTGGTACCTGCGCCGCGCGCGGACCGCGTACCTCGCCGAGGGCGCGGCCAACTCCGTACTCGCCGAAGTCCTCGCGGCGACCGCGGGCGGCGCCCGTACCGTCGAGGCCCTCGGCCTCCAGGAGCGGCGGATCGCCACGGCGGAGGCGGCCATCGCCGGCGCCGGACGCGCCCGCCTCGGCACCCTGTGGCTGCGCTCGGTGTACTTCCCGAGCGTCGACATCTCGTACGCGCTGCCCGTCCTCGGCGTGCTGCTCGTCGGCGGCGCGCTGTACGACCACGGCGGTGTCTCGCTCGGCACGGTCGTCGCCTCCGCGGTCTACCTGCGGCAGCTCGTCGGGCCGCTGGACACGATCTTGATGCGGGTCGAGCTGTTGCAGAGCAGCGGCGCCTCGTACGCGCGGGTCGAGGGCCTGGACATGCTGCCGCGTACGCGCACCGACGCCGACGCGGTGCCGGCCGACGACCGGATCGAGGTCAGCGGCGTCCGCTACTCCTACGACCACGTCGGCGACATCCTGCACGGCGTGGACCTCGACGTGCGGCCGGGGGAGCGGCTGGCCGTCGTCGGTCCCTCGGGCGCGGGGAAGTCGACGCTCGGCCGGCTGCTGGCCGGGATCGACCGGCCGCGGGCGGGCTCGGTCACCGTGGGCGGGGTGCCGGTCGCCGACCTGCCGCCGGACCGCCTGCGCCGCCAGATCGTGCTGGTCACCCAGGACCACCACGTCTTCCGCGACACGCTGCGCGACAATCTGCTGATCGCCCGGCCCGCCGCCACCGACCAGGAGCTGCGCGCCGCGCTGGACGCGGTCGACACCGGCTGGGCCGACGACCTGCCCGACGGCCTCGACACCCGCCTGGGCGGCGACGGCCGCCACCTGGACGGCGCCAGGGCGCAGCAGCTCTCGCTGGCGCGGGTGATCCTCGCCGACCCGCACACGGTGATCCTGGACGAGGCCACCGCCCTGCTGGACCCGGCCACCGCCCGCAGCACGGAACGCGCGCTGGCGACCGTGCTGGAGGGCCGCACCGTCATCGCCATCGCCCACCGGCTCCAGACCGCCCACGACGCGGACCGCGTCGCCGTCATGGAGGCCGGGGTCGTCACCGAGCTGGGCACCCACGACGAGCTGGTCACGGCCGGCGGCGGCTACGCGGCGCTGTGGCACTCCTGGCACGGCGAGTAGCCCGCCGTCACCGGCGGGCCACTCGGGGGCGGTGTCACCAGCGCACCGGCAGCCGCTCGGGACCCCGGATGAGCAGGCCGCCGCGCCATTGGAGCCCGGCCGGGTCCGCGTCGAGCGCCAGGGCGGGGAAGCGGTCCAGCAGGCCGCGCAGCGCGATCCTGGCCTCCAGGCGGGCCAGCGGCGCGCCCAGGCAGTAGTGGATGCCGTGCCCGAAGGCGATGTGGCCCCGGGCGTCGCGGCGGATGTCGAAGCGGTCGGGGTCGGGGAAGCGCGCGGGGTCGCGGTCGGCGTCGGCGAGCGCGACCAGCACCAAGCGCCCGTCACCGGGGATCACCGTGTCGCCCACCTCGACCGGAGCGGTCGAGAAGCGGTAGGTGGGCGTCTCCACCGGGCCGTCGTAGCGCAGGATCTCCTCGACCGCGCCCTCCATCAGACCCTCCGGGTCGGCGCGCAGCGCGGCGAGCTGCTCGGGGTGGGTGAGCAGCGCCAGGACCCCGTTGGAGATCAGGTTGACCGTGGTCTCGTGGCCCGCGACCAGCAGCACCCAGGCCATGCCCAGCAGCTCCTCGGCGTTGAGCCGGTCGCCGTCCTCGTCCGCGGTGTGGATCAGGGCGCTCATCAGATCGTCGCCCGGCCGCTCGCGCTTGTCGGCGACCAGGCGGACGAGGAAGTCGTTCATCGCGTCCGCCGCGTCCGCCCTGGCCCGCGCCGACGAGGTGGACAGCGCGATGTTCGACCAGGTCCTGAACTGCTCGCGGTCCATGAAGGGCACGCCGAGCAGATCGCAGATGACCGAGATCGGCAGCGGGAAGGCCAGCGACTCCACCAGGTCGCCGCGGCGCGAGGGCTCCTTCGCCATCGCGTCCAGCATGCCGTCCGCGAGCGCCTGGACCCGCGGCGCCATCGCGTCCACCCGGCGGGGGGTGAACTCCCGCGCCACCAGCTTGCGCAGCCTGCTGTGCACCGGCGGATCGGTACTGAGCATGGACAGGCCGGACGCCACCGTCCGCACGCCCAGTTCCGGCGCCGCGTTGGACCACACCTTCGACAGCCGGGCGTCGTTGAGGAGCGCGCGGCCCGCCTCGTACCCGACGACCAGCCACGCCTCGTGGCCCTCGGGGATCACCACCCGGTGGACCGGCCCCCGCGCGCGCAGCTCCGCGTAGACCGGATACGGGTCGCGTCTGAACTCCTCGCCGAGCGCGCCGAGATCGACGACGGCGTCCGTGGTCATACGTGTCCTCCCCGGGGGACAGCGGCCGGGAGTCCGGCCGGAGGCTGGGCAGCGTGCCGAGGGGACGTTACGGCGTCACGGGCCGTCGCACCGCGTGTTCGGGGCTTCCCGCCGGGAGATCGGCGCGATCCCGCCCCTGGCCCCGGCGCGCGCCTCATCCGTATCCCGCGTGTTCTCCCGCCCCACCGCTGTCCAGGATCACCGGATACGTCTGTGACGTAGGCTTTTGTCATGGGCTCGGGCTGCGGGACAGCGCCGTGCCGAACCGAAAGTGGGCCGGAATGGACGTCGTGTACGCAGGGGGGCCGCGCGTATCCGGCCGCCTGCTCGCTCGCGTCGCGCGTGTCGTGCCCTCCGCCGTGCTGGTCGGAGCGGGCTCCGCCATCGTCGGCACCGCCCCCGACGGTCACTTCGGGCTGGCCCTGGCGGTCGTGCCCTTCCTGGCCGCCGCGGTGCACTCGGTCACCGTCACCGCCGTCCTCGGCGCCCTCACCGTCGCGATGTACGCCTCGCTGCGGCACTGGCTGACCGAGGGCACCGACCTGTGGCTGGTCAAGCTGGCGTTCCTCGCCGCCTCCGCCGTGGTCGCCGTCCTGATCAGCCAGGCCAGGGTCAGGGCGCAGCAGCTCACCCGCAGCCGCGACATCGCCCTGGGGCTCCAGCAGGGTCTGCTGCCGCACAAGGTGCCGCGCAACAGCGCCGTGGACGCCAGCTACCGCTACGTGCCCGCCGACACCGCGGCGGGCGTCGGCGGCGACTGGTTCGACGTGATCCCGCTGTCCGGCACACGGGTCGCGCTCGTCATGGGGGACGTGGTGGGCCACGGCATCCACGCCGCGGCGATGATGGGGCGGCTGCGTACCGCCGTGCACACCCTCGCCGACCTCGACCTCGCGCCCGACGAACTGCTCTCCCGCATGGACGACCTGGCGGTACGCCTCGCCGACGACGACGCGGACCGCGAGCTGGGCGCCACCTGCCTGTACATGGTCTACGACCCCATCTCGCGGCAGTGCACGGTGGCCAGCGCGGGCCACACCCCGCCCGCGTTCGTCCACCCGGACGGCCGGGTGGAATTCCAGCGGCTCGCGGAGAATCCGCCGCTCGGCGTCGGCGGCACGCCCTTCGAGAGCAGCACCCTCACCCTCGACGAGGGCACGGTCGTGGCGCTCTACACCGACGGCCTGCTCGACCTTCGCCACCAGGGCACCGACGCGGCCGTCGCCGCCCTCGCGCGGGCCCTGCTGCCCGCCACCGACAGCCTCGACGCGCTGTGCGACCGCGTCTGGTCGGGGCTGCCCGCCGAACACGACGACGACGTGGCGCTGCTGCTGGCCCGCACCAGGACCCTGGACGGCGCGAACGTCGCGAGCTGGGAGTACCCCGCGCTCCCGGAGAGCGTCCCGGCCGCCCGCGCCGCTGTCATGGCCCGGCTGGAGGAGTGGGGCCTGTCCGACCACGCCTTCGCCACCGAACTGGTGGTCAGCGAACTGCTCACCAACGCCGTCACCCACGCCCGCGGCCCGGTCTCGCTCCGGCTGATCAGGGACGCGGGGCTCATCTGCGAGGTCTCCGACGGCAGCGACACCTCGCCGCACATGCGGCACGCCCAACTCCTGGACGAGGGCGGGCGCGGCCTCTACCTCATCGGGCAGCTCGCCGACCGCTGGGGGACGCGCTACAGCGAGGACGGCAAGACGATCTGGGTCGAGCAGCACGTCCCGGCCCGGGCCTGAACGGGCAGCGCCCCCCGTCGGCCGGAGCCGACGAGGGGCGCTGCGATCTCACGAACCGGTGCGGTCTACCAGCTCGTCAGACCGGCACCGTAGGGGTAGAGCGGATTCCCGTACGTCGTCGGCACCGTCTGACCGGCGTCGATCTTCGCCCGGATGTCGGCCCGCTCGGCCGCGGTGGCGCCGAGGTCGTAGGGCAGGTCCCACGCCTCGTTGGCGTCCGCCTGATTGTCGCCGCCACCGGGCTTGAGCACCTGGTCGAGGCTTCTGGGCAGCTGCCAGGGCAGCTTGCCGCGCGGGGTGTAGTCGCCGAAGAGCAGGCTGGCCGTCGCCGGTCCGACCTCCTCACCGCCGCGGTAGGTCACCACGATGGCGTCGGCCAGGTTGTTCCAGTCGCTCATGACGATGGGTCGGGGCAGGGTCAGCACGACCACCACCGGAATTCCCTGGTTCTTGAAATTCTGGATGAGGGCGAGCTGGTCCGCCGGGAGATACGGCTGGGTGTCGGGCCACGAGGTGGCGTGGGTGTACGACGGTTCGCCGACCGCCACGACCGCGAGCTTCGGGGCCGGTCCGGTGTCCTGGTAGACGTTGACACCGGCCGTCGCCGCTCTCGCCTTGATCGCGTCGAGCACGGTCAGCGAGCCGTAGTCCGGGTGGAAGTAGCTGGACCAGATGCAGCACGCGGCGCCGTCGGTCGCCCGCGGACCCGCGACCACGATGTTGTCACCGGAGTTGAGCCTGATCGGCAGCACGCCGTTGTTCTTCAGCAGCGTGTTGGACTCCCGCGACGCCTGGTTGGCCAGCGCCGTGTAGCTCGGCTGGTGGAAGCGGTACGGGCCGTTGACCGGGTCGCCGTACGGGTGGTCGAAGATGCCCAGCTCGAACTTGAGCTTCAGGATGCGCGTGACCGCGTCGTTGATCCGGGCCAGCGGCACGCTGTTCTCGAAGCTCGCCATGGTGAAGTCGGCAGCGCCCGGGTCGGCGCCGCCCATCACGTCGGAGCCCGCGTTGGCCGCGTTGATCCAGGCCGTCGACGGCAGCCAGTCCGTGGTGATCAGACCGGTGTAGCCGAGATTCTGCCGCAGGTAGGTGAGGATCTTCGCGCTGTCGCCCGCGCCGGGACCGCCCGGGTCGAGATACGAACTGCCCGCGTAGCCGGGCATGATGTTGACCGCGCCCGCCTCCATCGCGGCCTTGAACGGGATCATGTGGTACTTGATCGTGACCCCGTCGTAGACGATGCCGGCCTCGCCGCCCGCGCCCTCACCGGGCCAGTGCTTGACGGTGGCGAGCACCGAGCCGGGGTTCAGCTCCGGGCCGCCCTGCAAACCGGCCACCAGCGCCCGCAGTTGGGCCGCCGCCACGTCGGCGTTCTCGCCGCCGCCCTCCTGGATCCGCGGGTACAGAACCTTCGTGCCGACCTCGGCCAGCGGGGACAGCGTGCCGCGCGCGCCGACCTCCAGCTCCTCCTTGCGCTGCATGTCGCCGAGCTTGTAGTCGAGCGGATAGTCCTTGCCCGCCGCCAGGGTGCTCTGCAACGGATACGTGGTCTGGTAACCGGCGGTGGTGTCACCGGCCGAGACCGGCGGGATGCCCAGCCGGGTGGCCGCCGTGGACTTCAGGACGTTGTCCAGGTCGGCGGGTTGCGCCGGTCCGAAGTGCCAGCCGGACATCGGGTACGACTGGACGTTGTAGAACATCTGGAACGCCTTCTCCTCCAGCGTCATCCGCCCGAGGAGATCACCGACCCGCGTGTCGACCGGCAGCCGCCAGTCCTCGTACGGCTCGATGGAGCCGTCCTTGTTGAGGTCCCGCGCGCCGTTGATGATGCTGATGCCGTCGGCCGCCTGCTTGACGTCGGGCAGGTAGACGCTGAACGTGCGGATGTTGGACGTGGTCTTCGCGCCCGAACCGCTGACCGAGACGACGAACCACTTGTACGTCCAGCGGTCGGTGATGTCCCAACTCGGCGTGTAGGAGGTGCCGGTGGGCTCGGCGACCTTGGTGTAGAGGTCGAGCAGATTGCCCGACGCGGTGAAGTCGTAGTCGGTGCGGCTGATGTTGAGCCACACCTCGTAGTGCGCGGCGCCGCCGACGGCCGCCCAGCTCAGCGCGGGACGCCGGGTGTTGGTGACCATGGCCTTGTCGGCCGGTGCGGACAGCGCGAACTGGTTGAGCGTGGCCGGGGCCTTGGTGGGCGCCGAGAGCAGCGGCGGGGTCGCGGTGGAGTTGTCCACCGTGCCGTAGACCTGGAACTCCCAGAGCGAGTAGCCGTATCCGGTGGCGCGGGCCGTGCCGGTCAGCCGGACGTAGCGGCCCTGGCCGGTGACGGGCAGCCGCTCGATGCCGCCGGGGCCGTTGGCCGTGGTGTAGATCGGCGTCCACGCCGTGCCGTTGTCCGAGACGTCGATGTGGTAGCCCTTGCTGTACGCCGACTCCCAGTTGAGCACGATGCCGCTGATCTTGCCGATGTTGCCGAGGTCGACCTGGATCCACTCGTTGTCCGTGGAGAGGCTGGACCAGCGGGTGGTGGTACGGCCGTCGAGAGCGGCGGCCGGGGCGTTGCCGCCCTCGTACGACGAGGCCGACACCTGCTTGTAGGCGGAGATCACCGTGCCGGAGAAGTCACCGCCGCCGCCGTTGGTGGGCGGGGTGGTGGTGCCCCCGGTGCCGCCGCCGGTCCCGCCGCTCCCGGTGGTGTACACCTGGAACTCCCAGAGGGAGTAGCCGTATCCGGTGGCGCGCGCGGTGCCGTTCATCCGGACGTAGCGCCCGGTGCCGCTGACCGTGAGGTTCTGGGTGCCGCCGGTGCCGGTGGTGGTGGAGTAGACGTCGGCCCAGGTGGTGCCGTTGTCCGAGACCTGGATCTTGAAGGCGGTCGCGTAGGCCGCCTCCCAGGTGAGACCGACCTTGCAGACCGCCTGCGAGGAGCCGAGGTCGACCTGGAGCCACTGCGGGTCACCGGCCGCGCTGGACCAGCGGGTGCCCGCGTTGCCGTCGACGGCCGCGGAGGCGGGGGTGCCCGCGTTCTCCGTGGAGGACGCCGTGGCCGGGTGGTTGAGCGCGGCGTTGGTGGTGCCGCAGGTGCCGCCCGCGGCTCCGGTCGAGCCGTAGACCTGGAACTCCCAGAGGGAGTAGCCGTATCCGGTGGCGCGCGCGGTGCCGTACATCCGGACATAGCGCCCGGAAGCGTTTACGGAAAGGGTCTGCTTTCCGCCGGGTCCCGTCGTGGTCGAGTAGGCGTCGGTCCAGGTCGTGCCGGTGTCGGAGACCTGGATCTTGAAGGCGGTGGCGTACGCGGTCTCCCAGTTGAGGCTGACCGAGCTGATGGTCGCCGACGCGCCGAGGTCGACCTGGAGCCACTGCGGGTCACCGGCCGCGCTGGACCAGCGGGTGCCGACGTCGCCGTCGACGGCGGCCGAGGCGGGGGTGCCCGCGTTCTCGGTCGAGGAGGCGGTGGCGGTCTTGCCCTGGGACAGCAGGGTGTCGGCCGCGTGCGCGGTACCGGTCGTGGTGCCGATGGCACCGCCGGTCGCCAGGGCCGCCGCGAGGGCGACGGCCACCAGCGGTCTGCGCCGTCTGACGGACCTCAGAAATGTGGACAGGAGGCTCATGTGCATCTCCACGTGGGGGTGTGATGACTCTGATCACCGTGGAGGCCGTCGCCGGACGGGCGACGGGCGGCAGGCGGCGGCATCCACGGTGGCGGCTGCGAATTGCTCCGGACTCGTCGCACAATGGCCGGAGATGACGGCGGAGAGCGCTCTCCGTGGGAGTCTCTTGCAACGCCTGAACAGTGTCAATCCCCGTGACAGCGCCGGAGCCAACGCCCGTATGGATAACGGTTTTTGGGGTCGGAGTCGGCCTGTTTTCCGGATCGCGGCGGGTCCGGTTCAGCGGGCGGCGGGGTGGTTCGCGAGCTGTCCGAGGATCAACTCGGCCAGCAGGTCGGGACGTTGCTCCGGCAGCCAGTGCGTGCCGCCGACGAGCGGGTGGAAGGCGTAAGGTCCCGCCGCCCAGCGCTCGGTCAGCCACGCCGACCGGGCGCTGATCACGGCGTCCGCCGTACCCCACACGAACAGGGTGGGAACCGACACCGGCGCGGCCCGCAGCCCGCGGGCCGCCTCGCGGGGGAGCGCCCGGTACCAGCCGAGCGCGCCGGTCAGCGCGGCCCGGTCGGTCACGAACCGCCGCGCGTACCCGAGGGCCGTCGCCTCCTCCAGGCCGAGCCGGCGCAGCCAGCGCGCCCCGGTGTGCCCGCGGTCGTGGGTGATCACCGCCTCGGGCAGCCAGGGGAGTTGGAAGAAGAGCAGATACCAGGAGAGCAGGGCCTGACGGCTGGTCAGCAGCGACCGGCCCAGGGCGGCCGGGTGCGGCATCGACACGGCGGTCAGTGACGCGACCCGGTCCGGCGCCCGCTCGGCGAGCGCCCAGGCCACACTGCCTCCCCAGTCGTGCCCGACGACATGCGCGCGCTCCAGGCCCGCCGCGTCCAGCAGGCCGAGGACATCCTCGACCAGCAGCGGCAGCCGGTAGTCGCGCGCCCGGCGCGGGCGGGCGCCGGGAGCGTACCCGCGCTGGAGCGGGGCGAGCGTCCGTACACCCGCCGCGCCCAGCGCCCGCGCGACCCGCGTCCAGCACGCCGGGCCCGCGGGGAAGCCGTGCAGCAGCACCACCGGCTCGCCGTCGCGCGGCCCCGCGTCGCCGACCGGGAACTCCCAGCCGCCGGAGCGGAACGACCTCATCGGCGCCGCCCGCCGACGGACCGGTCGGCGGCCCCGACGAGGGGCAGGCGGACCGCGGTGCTCCAGGCGGGCGCAGGGGCGGTGTCCGCCGCCGCGTGCAGCCGGGGTCCGGCCTTGGCGAGGAAGGAGGTCATCGGCGTCACCGAGTGGTCCTCGATCAGGTCGCCGAGCACGGCGTCGGCCCGCGCGAGCCGGTCGGCGTACACCGGGTCGCGCAGCAGCGGGCCGAACACGTCGAGCCACTGGCCGAGGCCGAGCAGGTCGATGCCCGGCGGACGCCACAGCGTGGGCATCGTCAGCCGCGCGGTCCTGCGCGCGCCCGGCTCCTCCAGCAGGATCAGCGCGCACTTGCGGTAGAACTTCATGTGGTGCGACTCCTGGCGCGCGATCGCCTTCAGCAGATCGTCGAGTGCCGGATCTCCCACCAATTCGCCGATCCGCCGGTAGGTCGTCAGCGCGATGTACTCCTGCATCGCGCCCAGAACGCAGTACATCGCCTGGATGTGCGGCATGAGCAGACCGGCCGCGTACAGCGTCGGCCAGGTCACCAGTGCGCGGATGTGACGGGTGTTGCGACGCACCGCCGACGGTTTCCTCGGAGTGCCGAGCGCCGAAGCGGCGGCGCGCAGCGCGTAACCGTGCTCGGCCTCCTCCGCCAGCCACAGGATGTTGAACTGCGCGAGCGCGTTCGCCCGGTCGCCCCGGATCGCGTGCACCTTTCTGCGCATCAGCGCGGAATCGGTCTCGACGGCCGCGAGCGCGTACAGCATCGAGGCGAAGGTGTCGTTCCCGGTACGGCGGACGGCCGCGACTCGCGAGCGCCATTGCACCGGTCCCCAGGTGAGCGCGTAGGCGTCGAAGACTTCCTGGAGCTGGTTTTCCTGGTCTTTGCGCATGAATCCCCCAGACGGATGTGGAGCGGGCTGTTCGGTGCGACCGAGTCCGTGCGAAGTGACGTCGGGCCGGCGCCAAGTGATGGCGGGCCGACGAGAAGTGACGCCTGGTCAGTACCAGACGAGGAAAAGGGAGTAGACGCCACCGGCGGTGGCGAGGAGATTCGCGGCGGCCAGCACGATGTCGCGCGGCCGGTTGAAGGGAAAGGACCGGATGTCGCGGACGCGGGCCAGGCGCCCGCTCAGCGCCTCGCACTCGGTGAAGTAGCGGCCCGCCGCCAGCAGAGCGGCGCGGTCGGCCTCCAGCCGCCGCAGCGCGATCCGCAGCCGGGCCTCCTCGCGCCGCTTGAATCCCCGGACCCAGCGCCGGGTGAGCAGCAGCGGCAGCCCGGTGTAGACGGGCAGCGCGAGCAGCCACTGGCCGACCACCGGGATCAGCACCACGACGCTGCACGGGAACGGCAGTGAGATGCCCACCGCGATCAGGGCGAAGCCGTGCAGGGCCATCGAGGTGTAGGTCGGCACCAGGACGGCGCGGGCGCGGCCCCAGCCGAAACTGCCGTCGGCGTTGGCCGGGTCGACGCCGTAGTGCAGGTCTCCGCGGAGCCGCCACAGGCACAGCAGTACGCGGCTGCCCGCGCAGTTCATGACCGCGATCCAGTAAACGCCCGCGGTGCCCACCGTGAGGTAGACGATGGCGCCGACCGGCGAGGTCTGCCAGCTCGCCCACCAGTTGGCGTACGCGGCCCTGCCCCAGGCGTGCGCCTGTCCGGCGGGCGCCAGCGCGTAGTAGATGCCCAGGCGTTTCTCGCTGAGCGAGATGACGAAGACGCAGACGAACGAACCGACGATCATGATCGGCGCCAGATTCCTTATTCGGCGAAATCGCAGATTGGTCCGGTCGATCTCGGCGTGGATCCGCGCCCGCGCGGCGGCGTTCGCCGGGACGGTGAGCGATCCGTCGCGTTCCATTCCCGGCAGCAGGTTCTCAAAGGCGGACCACTGCCGCTGGACGAGGGCCGGGGTGATCAGCAGGATGACGATCGCGCTCAGCGAGAGCAGGTCGCGCAGGAGCGGAAACCGATTTCCCGCCGACGCGTGCCGTCGGCAGTCCGGCCGGTCGAACCTGAGGAATTGGGCCAGGTCGGAACAGAGCTGCCCGCCCAGGTGCGGCATGGTCACCGCGCCGTACAGACCGGAGAACTCGAAGAGCAGGACGATGGTCACGACGGGAATTCCGCAGAGCCAGAGCCACCGGCGAGGGCTCGCGTTGATCCGTGACAGCAGAATGGGTTCCGCGGTGAAGATGTCGAATGTCTTTCCGGCAAGAGCCAGGCTGGTAGCCATGGGCGTCCCTGTCTCGGGTGGTGCGTGGCGCTTGTTGCGTGTTCCTGTGCGAAATTCCGTGCCGAATTGTCGGGTGAGGCGCTGTGCGCACAGCGTGTTCCGGGCGCGCGCCCCCTTTGTGCGCCCCGGCGATCCGGCTCGCCCTCCCGCGACTGGCCGGATTATGGCGACAGTACGGTCGGCCGGGTCTAATGTGACTGCGCGTTGCGCGGGCCGGGGGGCACTGCAATAAATACGCGACGCGTAGGGATCACCGGGGTGGCGATGGCGAACAGCACGCGTGGGCGGCCGTACGGATCGGTCGGACGGCGGCGGTCGGCCGTCCCCGCGCGTGCCCCGCTGCCGACGACCCAGGACCGCGCCGCGTGGCTGCTGCGGGTCAACCGGCTCTACGGCCGCGAACCGCGCTGGGCGAAGGGCGACTCCTTCGCCCGCTCCTTCCACGGCGGCTCCTGGCCCGCGCAGGTGAGCGTCAGCTCCATCTCCCGCTGGGAGACCGGCGTGACGAGGGTCGGCCATTCCGCGGTCCGCCGCTACGAGCAGTTACTCGGCCTGCCGCCGGGCCAGTTGACCGCCACCATCGACATCCTCCACCGGTACGCGGCCCCGTCCGCCGGAGCCGTACCGCTGCTGGCCCGCGCGCCGGGCGATCTCGGCGCGGCGGAACGGCGGGTCGACACCCTCCTGGACCGCGCCCTGGACGACGCGCCGGTCACCGGCGCCGATTGGGACGAGTTGACCGTGCTGCTCGTCCTCCACCCCCAACTGCGGCTGCGCTCACGGGACTGGACGGCCCTGGCCGAACGCCTGCTCACCGAGTCGCTGGTCTCCGACGGCCTGGCCTGGCAGCAGCGGCACGAGGCGCTGAACCGGGTGCTCGGCCACCCCTCGGGTCAGGTGGCGGCGGTCTCGGCGTGCATCGCCTGGGCGGCGGACGCCCACAACCAGGTCTTCCTCGAACCGGTCTGCCTCCTGGACTCCAGCGCGCACCCGGACGCGGCCTCTGGCGTGCTCGCCCAACTGGCCAGGCCCACCAACGACAGCGCCTTCCTCGGCGCGCTGCTGGCCTGCGTCCGCAAGGTCCGGCTCCAGCACTTCGACCGGCCGCAGTCGGCCGTGCTCGCCCGGCTGGTCAAGCAGGTGGCGTACGACGCCGACGGGCGCCAGGCGGAGGAACGCGCGCTCGCCGCGGTCGTGTCGCGCATGCTGGACGGCGCGCCGCCGTCGCTCCCGGCCCGCACCCGTACCGGTGCCGGGGAGCGGTACGGCTCCGACATCGCCGCCCGCGTCACCGCCTCCGCCCTGTCGGCCGTCTCCCGCGAGATCCCGCGCTTCACGGACCCGCTGCTGCCCCTGCTGGTCCGCGAGATGCTGCTGCACCCGGTCTTCGACATGCGCCTGTACGCGGCCATGATGGTCGCGGCCACCCCCTACCGGGCGCCGGTGGCCGCCGCGATGTCGTACGAGCTGTCCCGGCTGGCCGTCGCCCGCGATGTCACGCTCGCCGGGCGGCTGCTCGAAGCCCTCCGGATCGTCGGGGGTACGGCGGAACGGCCGCTGGTCCAGCGGCTGGCGCTCGCTCCCACCCTGCCGGAGGCGGTGGTCAGGGCCGCCACGTCGGCGCTCGCGCACATGGGCGGGGTCAGCCCGCGGTCCTTCTGGGAGAACGCGCTGGCGCTGACCCCCGCCGCCGGCGGCGCCTCCCGCCCGGCCGGTGGGCGCGCGGCCTCCGCCGCCGTCTACGGGCTCGGCATCAGCGGCGAGACCGATCTCCTGCGGCGGGTCTCCGGCGACCTGCGCATCCCCTCCAAGACCCGTGCCGCGGCGTCCTGGTGGCTGCGGCTGCCGTCGCGGGTCAGGGCCGGCGGCGCCGCGAAGCGGGCGTGACCGCCGCCGCGACGGACGGCCGCCGCCGGGAACGGGGTTCCCGGCGGCGGCCGTTGGGGGACGGGAGCGGAAGCGTGGCCCCTGCCCGTGTGCTCAGCCCTTGCTGGAGCCCAGCGACAGACCGGCGATGAACTGCTTCTGGAGCAGGATGTAGACCACCAGCGTCGGCACCGCCGCGATCATCGCGGCGGCGGCGATGAGATTCTGGTTGGAGACGAACTGCCCCTGGAGATTGGCCAGCGCCGAGGTGACCGGGCGTTTGTCGCCCGACGACATCAAGGTGATGGCCCAGAAGAAGTCGTTGTAGATCCAGGTCGTCAGCAGCGTCGCCAGCGCCGCGAGCGCCGGACGGCACAGCGGCAGGGTGAGCTTCCAGTACCGGGTCCACAGCCCCGCGCCGTCGACCAGCGCGGCCTCGTACATCTCGTCGGGGATCGACTTCATGTAGTTGCTCAGCACGAAGACGCAGAAGCCCAGTTGGAAGGCCACGTTGATGACGATGAGGCCGAAGACCGAGTTGTACATCAGGCCGCTGCCGCTGAGGAAGCCGGGCAGCGAGATCTTCAGGTAGATCCGGTACAGCGGGGTGATGATGACCTGCTGGGGGAGCAGGTTGCCCGCCGTGAAGAGGATCAGCAGCGCGATGTTGAGCTTGACGTTGACCCGGGTCAGCACGAAGGCCACACCGGACGCCAGCGCCAGCACGACGATCACCGCCGGAACGGTGATGAGCACCGAGTTCCAGAAGAAGTGCTTCATGTCCGACTGGGTCCACGCGTCGGTGAAGTTCTTGAACGTCAGGTGGTGCGGCAGCGAGACATAGCCGTACTTGCGGGTGTCGGAGTACGGGCGGACGGCCACGTACAGCGCGAAGGCGATCGGCAGCAGCCAGAGGACCGAGGCGCAGATCAGGAAGACCTGCGAGGCGATCTGGCCCCAGGGGCGCGGCTTCCCGGGGCCCGGGGGCCGCGCGGCGGGTTCGGTGTGCAGCCGCGGCAGGGTATCGGTGGTCATCGCGATTCCTCACGGCTGAACGTCTGGTACAGGAAGACGCTGATCGGCACCAGCGAGATCACCAGCAGCACCACGCCCAGCGCGGAGCCGAAGCCGACCCGTTGGGTCTCCCCGACGATGTTGGAGGTGACCAGGACCGAGAGCAGCTCCAGGCCGTTGATGCCCTTGTTGGTGATGTACACCAGGTCGAAGGCGCGCAACGACTCGATGACGGTGACCACCATGATGACGATGTTGATCGGACGCATCACGGGGAAGATCACCCGCCAGAAGGTCTGCCAGGCGTTGGCGCCGTCGACCAGGGCCGCTTCGCGCAGCGTCGGGTCCACGGCCTTGAGCCCGGCCAGGTACAGCACCATGACGTATCCGGCCTGCCGCCAGGTGGCCTCGACCAGGACCGACCACAGGTTCAGGTGTGGATTGCCGAGCCAGTCGATGGCGTTGTCGTTGCCGTTGCGCCCGATGACGGTGTTGATCAGCCCGAAGTTCTGCGAGTACATGAACTCCCAGATGATGCCGACCAGCGCCAGGGAGAGCATCACGGGCAGGAAGAGGATGCTCTGGTACATCCGGCTGCCCCGGATGCCGCGGTCGATGAGGACGGCGAAGAGCATGCCCAGCGGTGTGGCGATCAGGACGAAGACGGCCAGCCAGATCAGATTGTGCCGGACGGCGGGCCAGAACTCCGGGTAGATCGTGGCGGCCTGGTGGTAGTTCTGGACGCCGTACACACAGCCGTTGTTGAGGATCGACGGCAGATTCGGCTGGCAGGTCTTGGTGTGCAGACTGCCGACGCCGTTCCACTTGGTGAACGACAGCAGCACCGTGCCGAGCGCCGGGAACCAGACGAAGACCAGGTCGAGCAGGAGCGGTATGCCCAGCAGGAGCGCGACGACCACGCGGTCGCGCGCGCTCAGCCTGCGTATGCCCCGGCGGCGGCGGACCTTCGGCGTGGCCGTGGTTTCCGCCGCCGCCGGGGCGGGCGTCTGGGGGGAACTCATCAGGAGTAGATCGCCTTCGCCTGGGCCTCGGCGCTCTTCTGGAGGCCGGCGATGTTGCCCGTGCTCGGGTCGTCGATGAACTTCTGGATGATCGAGATCATCGCGGTGGCCATCGCCGGGTCGGCGTCGCGGTCCATGAACTGCGCCACCGCCTTGCACTTGGCGATCTCGGCGACCGACTTCTTCTGGATCGCGTTGTACGTCGGCACCTGGAGGCCGGTGGCCAGGCCGACGTCCCACTGGTCGGTCTTGAGGAAGTCCGACTCGGCCTGCCCGGTGCCGATGTACTCCAGGATCGCCTTGGCCGCGTCGGGGTTCTTGGCCTTCTTGCTGAGCATGAAGCCGTCGGTCGGCGCGTCCATGTAGTCCTGGCCGTAGGACGGGTTGATCGCGGGGAAGGTGAAGAAGTCCAGGTCGGCGAGGTCGGCCTTGTCCGAGACGTACTGCGCGGCCACCTGGTTGGTGCCCTGGAACATCATCCCGGCCTTCTTGGTCTCCAGGGTCTTGGCCGCGTCCTGCCAGATCCGCCCGTTGGCGCCGGTCTGCGTGTACGGCAGGATCTCGGCCCAGTGCTGGAAGACCGTGTGCACGCCCTGGTCGGTCCACGGGATCTCGTGCTTCATCAACTTGGTGTGGTAGTCGTACCCGTTGATCCGCATGTTCAGGATGTCGAAGGTGCCGAGGGCGGGCCAGCCGTCCTTGTCGCCGAAGGCGATCGGGATGATGCCGTCGCCCTTCATCTTCTTGGCCAGCGCCACGTAGGCGTCCCAGGTGGTGGGCACGGAGTAGCCCTTGGCCGCGAACTGGCTCTTGTTGTAGAAGACCACCCACGGGTAGTTGTACAGCGGTACCAGGTACTGGTGGCCGTCGAGGCCGGTGGAGAGCTTCTTGGCCGCGTCGCCGAAGTTGCCGCCGATCTTGTCCCACACGTCGTCCAGCGGCTGGGCCAGGCCCTGCGCGGCGAAGTACTGCATGCGGTAGCCCGCGAACCAGGTGAACAGGTCGTCCGGGGTGCCCTGGAGATAGCTGGTGATGTTCTCCTGGAACGTGTTGTGGTCGACCGTGTTGATCTTGACCTGCGCCTTGGTGCTCGCGGCGGCTGCGGTGGTGAGGGCCGCGAAGGCGGCCTTCGGCGCGGAGTCGGAGTAGTTGGACCCGAAGGTCACCGTGCCGCCGACCTTGCCGCCGGAGGCGCTGGGGCTGCCCTTGTCCTTGGAGTCCTTGGAGTCGCTGCCGCAGGCGGTCAGCAGGCCGCCGGAGACGACGGCGAGACCGGCCGCGCCCGCGACGCCTCTGAGCACGTTTCTGCGCGACGGCGACGTACCGCTGTCCAGGCCGCTTCCCGCTGTGCTGCTTCCCGTTGATTCGACGTCCGACATGGTGCCTCCATGTGTGTGTGGCCGTTCCGGGTGCGGTAGGCGAGCGATGGCGGAGTGGACGTTTCTGGAGGGCCTGTAGCCTATCGATTTCCAACAGAAGTCACCAAGATGAAACGCCATCTCAACCGCAGGGGTAGTTCTACGCCAGATACCCAGGAGCGTCAACGCCCCATTACGGATGCGTTGCCGGACCGTGATGTGCAGGTAGCGTGCTGATTGGCCGCCCAATTCCGTTGCCGCCCCGCATGAGAGGGACGGTTCAGGGTAGCGGTCGGATCGTGGCAGCTCGGAGGCGGTCCGAGCACGATCGAACCGGATGGAACAACATGCACCAAAGGGGCAACGGGCCCTGAAGATCCATCTCTTCTAATGTTTGATATTGCGTGCTTCCGACGCCATGGCCGAGTCGCGGGGGCGCGCCCCCGGTGAACTCGACATCCGCGCGCCCGAATTGCCGGAGATAGCGGTAAAGTTCGGGCATCACGCGATGATCGGCAATGATCGCCAACACCGGACGAGATCGTTCCGGAAGTCCACCGGCCCGTTTTGCTCCGGTCGTGTGGCTGCCCTGTGTGGCCGGACGATGCCAGGCTGTCCCCATGATGGGCTACATCCCCGAGGAAACGACCAGCTTCGAGGGGCGACAGGAGGAGTTGGCGCGGTTGGACACCGCGCTCGCGACCCACCGGCTGGTCACACTCACCGGTGCGGGCGGCGTCGGCAAGACCCGTATCGCGCAGCGCTCCGCCGCCCGCACCGCGCAGCGGGCCGCGCCGCGGTTCCCCGACGGGGTGTGGTGGGCCGACCTGTCGGCCCTGGAGAACGCCGAGTTGCTGCTGGCCACCGTCTCGGACGCGGTCGACCTCTCCGATCACTCACCGCGCATGCCGGTGGAAGCGCTGTGCGAATGGCTCGCGGACAAGCGCCTGTTACTGGTCCTGGACTCCTGCGAGCACCTGGTCGAGGAGTGCGCGCACCTGGTCGGCGAACTGCTCACCTCCGCGCCGGGGCTGACCGTACTGACCACCAGCAGGCGCCCGTTGAACCTGGTGGGCGAGGAACTGACCGAAGTGGGGCCGCTGGACGGCGACGGCGCCGACGCGCTCGCGCTGTTCACCCGGCGCGTGACCGACTCCGACCCCGACGCCCTCGCGGGCCCCGGCGCCGCCCGCGCCGCCGCAGAGATCTGCCGTCGCCTCGAAGGCATCCCGCTGGCACTGGAGTTGGCCGCGGCCCAGGTCGGCCCCTCCACCGTCGAGGACGTCTCCTCCCGGCTCGGCTTCCGCTTCGACGTGCTGGCCCGCGCCGACTTCGTCTGGCCGCCGCGGCACCGCACCCTGCGCACCACCATCGGCTGGAGCCACGAACTGTGCGCGCCGGTCGAGCGGTTGCTGTGGGCCCGGCTCACCGTCTTCCGCGGCTCCTTCGACCTCACCGCCGCGCGCGCGGTGACCTCCGGCGGCCCGCTGGCCGAACACGCCGTCGCCGCCACCCTGGAGCGCCTCGTGGCCCAGTCCGTGGTCCGCAGGGACGGCCACCGCTACCGGATGCTCGACACCATCCGCGAGTACGGCCAGGAGTGGCTGCGCGAGCTGGGCGAGGAACACGCCCTGGCCGACCGGCACGCCGGGCACTTCCTGGAGCTGGCCCGGCGCGCCGACGCCCTGTGGTCGAGCAGCGAACAGGCCCGCTGCTACCGGCAGATAGACGACGTCCACACCGACCTGCGAACCGCGCTCGACCACCTGCTGGCCACCGAGCCCGCCCGCGCCGCCGAACTCGCCGGACTGCTCTGCTTCTTCTGGACCTGCTGCGGCCATCTCAAGGAAGCCCGCGGCTACTTGGAGCGCGCGCTGATGGCGCACGACACCCAGGGCCCCGAACGCACCCGCGCGCTGTGCGCGCTGGGAGTGACCATCACCCTCCAGGGCGACTACCCCTCGGCGCTCCAGGTCAGCGAACTGGCCACGCGGGCCGCCGCGTACGACGGGGACAAGGAGGCGCAGTTCGCCGCCGCGTACCTGTCCGGGCTGCTGGCCCTGCTCACCGGCCGCGCCGAGGACGCCCGCGACACCGTGGACGCGGCGCTGGCCGCCGTACCGGGCTGGGCCTTCGACTCGCCCTCCCGGCTGCGCTGCCACCTCGTCGCGGTCTTCGCGCTCACCGGCCTCGGCCGGCTCCCCGAGGCGCGGGCGCGGGCCCGCGAACTGCGCCAGCACTGCGCGCAGCTCGGCGAGGTCTGGACGCTGTCCTACCTGGAGTACCAACTCGCGCTGATCGCGCTGTTCCAGTCGGCGCCGCACGAGGCCGCGGGACACGCCCGCACCATGCTGGAGAGCAAGCGGCTGCTCGGCGACGCCTTCGGGATCGCGCTCGGCCTCGACCTGCTGGCCGCCGCGCTGGCCGCCGAGGGCAGGGGCGAGCAGGCGGCCACCGTCTACGGCGTCGGCGAGTCGTACTGGCGCAGCGTCGGGCACCCGCAGCGCGGCACGCCGGAGTTGCGCGGGGTGCGCGAGCAGTGCGAGGCGACCGCCCGCGCTCTGGTCGGCGACGCCGCGTACGACAGGGCGTACCGGCGCGGCGCCACGGAGTACGGCCGCACCGCGCTGGCCGCCGCTCTCGCCGAGGAGCCCCCGGCGCAACGCTGACCGCCGTGACCCGGCGGGTGTGACGCGTGACACGGGTCGCCGCCGTGGAGACGGCGCGTTGGCCGATACTGATCGGTAACGAATATCGTGTGTTCCCGGAGCCGACTCCGGCGCTTCACGTTATCGCATTGATGTCAATTGCCCTTTCGGCGGAACCACTGTGCGCCTTTTGCCGTTTACCGTACGGGATTAGATCCGCAGGACGCGCCGCAAGGGGGGTGATCCGGCCGTGCGAGTGACGGCGCCGAAGCGGGCTCGGACGGAGAAGCCGCAGGTCGGGGCGGTTGGTCTCGGACAGGTGTGCCATACCTGCGTCGATTCCAGGCCACCTCTCGGCGTGGAGGAAGGATTGGTCTTCTTTCCTGCTGAATCGCGGGATCATTCGTATGGCGACCCTGCGTTGAGCGACGTACACCACGTCGAGGACGATGGGTCACTGCCTGATGCAAGGTCTGACCCCCATCCATGGCCGATGGCCTGAAAGGCTCCCATGAAAGCTGAGATCGCCGTGCCCGACGGCGCACGGCACACCCGAATTCTCGGTGTCGGCGCGTATCGCCCCCGGTCGGTCGTCGACAACGCCGAAGTATGTCGATACATCGACTCCTCGGACGAATGGATCCGCTCCAGAACCGGCATCGTGACCCGCCGCTGGGCCGGTCCCGACGAAACCCTGGGCGTGATGGCGGAGCAGGCCGCCAGCAAGGCCATCGCGGCAGCCGGGCTCACCCCGGACCGCATCACCTGCGTGATCGCCGCCACCTTCACCCACCTCATGCAGACACCCGCGGTCGCCACGGAGATCGCCCACCGGATCGGCGCCACCGAGGCCGCGGCCTTCGACATCACCGCGGGCTGCGCCGGATTCGTCCACGGCGTGGTGCTCGCCTCCGACGCCGTGCGCGCCAGAGGCGGCCACGTCCTGGTCGTCGGCGTGGAGCGGATGACCGATCTGCTCGACCTCAGCGACCGTTCGACGGCATTCATCTTCGGCGACGGCGCGGGGGCCGTCGTAATCGGCCCGTCGGACACGCCGGGCATCGGCCCGGTGGTCTGGGGCGCGGACGGCTCGCAGGCCGACGCGATCGAGCAGACGGCACCCTGGGACGTGCTCAAGGACGACCCCGGCCACGCGTTCCCCGCACTGCGCCAGGACGGGCAGCGGGTCTTCCGCTGGGCGGTCTACGAGATGGCCAAGGTGGCCAAGCAGGCGCTGGACGTGGCGGGCGTCGGCCCGGCCGACCTCGACACGTTCATCCCGCACCAGGCGAACGAGCGCATCATCGACAGCATGGCCAAGTCCATCGGCCTGCCGCCCGAAGTCACCGTCGCCAAGGACATCGTGACCAACGGCAACACCTCCGGTGCGTCCATCCCGCAGGCCATGGAAGCGGTGCTCGCCTCCGGCGAGGCCAACTCCGGCGACACCGCACTGCTGCTCGGGTACGGCTCCGGCCTGTCCTACGCCGCGGTGGTCGCCACCCTGCCCTGACCCACCGCACTCCAGCACAGCGCGCAGCGCGACCACTTGGCACCGGCCGCCGCCCCGGCACACAGGGGCGGCGGCCGGCGCCTTTTCCGTCCGCGACACCCGCCGTTCCGAAATGAACGATCATCGGCCGTCACAGCTGCCGGAGTTAATGACTCTACGTACCAGGAGGAGAACGGGACCCGCCCGGAATCTCGCGCGACCGGGCGCGCACCGCTCTCCCTCTCCCCACTGGTGACGTGTGACGAAGAAGGCGGGTAGCTGATGAAAGCCCTGGTCACAACGGACAACGCGGACGGCCGACTCCGGCTCGACCCGGTCGACGAGCCGGAACCGCTGCCCGGACAGGCCCTGATCGCGGTCAGCGCGGTGGCCGTCAACCGCGGCGAGCTGTCCGTGCTCGACGAGCTGCCCCCCGGCTCCCGGATCGGCTGGGACGTCGCGGGCACCGTACTGCGCCCGGCGGCCGACGGATCGGGCCCCGCCGCGGGCACCCGCGTCGTCGGCCTCGCCGACCGCGACGGCTGGGCGGAGCGCGTCGCCCTCGACACCCGCAGGCTCGCCCGGCTGCCCGACGCCGTCGACTGGGCCGCCGCGGCGGCCCTTCCCGTCGCGGGCCTCACCGCTCTCTACGCCCTCCAGCGGGCCGGCCGTCTGATCGGCCGCACCGTACTGATCACCGGCGCGGGCGGGGGAGTCGGCCGGGCCGCCGTCCAGCTCGCCGCCGCCGCGGGCGCCCACGTGATCGCCTGGGTCGGCTCCCCTGACCGCGCGACCGGTCTCGCCGCCCTCGGAGCCGATGTCGTCGCGACCTACGGCACCGACCCCGGCGTGCCCGTCGACATCCTGCTCGACAGTTGCGGCGGCTCCGTCCTGACCTGGGCCTTCGAGTCCGTCGCCCCCGGCGGCAGCGTGGTCGTCTACGGCAACACCGCGCGGGCCGAGTTACGCCTTCCCCGCGACTGGGGGCGCGCCCGGCCCGGTGTCAGCCTCCACTACGTCTTCCTCTTCGACGAGATCACCCGCCACGACGTCGGCCACGACCTGGCCTTCCTGCTCCAACTCGTCACCGAAGACCGGCTGGACCCCCAGGTCGCCCTGGTCGGCTCATGGACCGATCCGACGCCCGCGCTGCGGTGTCTGGACCGCCGTCAGGTCAACGGCAAGGTGGTGCTGGCCCTTTGACCCGGGCAGCTCCCGGATGTTCACCGCGCGAAGGGATCGTGCGACCTCCGCGCGGTGAACGCGTCAGCGGCAGGGGCTACTTGGCCCAGGGGGACTGCTTCTCGTAGCGGGGCCGCCAGGTCTTGCGGAAGAGGAAGCGGACCGGCGGCGGAACGAGCGCCAGCACCTTCTGCTCGGTCGCGGCCGGCGCCGAGTCCAGGAGCCAGGGGAAGAACGTCGCCGCCCCCTTCGTCCCCACCTGCCTGCGCTGTTCCGCCCCGAAGGCGTCCCACTGCTTGGCGGTCACCACGGCCCCCACCAGCGGCAGCCCCGCGTCCTCCTCGTGGTCGAAGTGCGCCGTCAGCGCCTCCCGCAGCCGCTCCACGTCCTGGCTCAACCCGGCCGTGTCACCCGCCGTGAGCCGCGCATCGACCGCCGCGATCAGCGGATCGAGCACCGCGTGCTCGGCCTCCATCGCGTCCAGCAGCGCGACCCGCTCGGGGTCGCTTCCGATCCGCCCGCGCATGGCGGGCCACAAGGTGGTGTCCTCGGCGGTGTGGTGGATGTCCAAGTAGTAAGTGAAGTTCTTCCAGCCCTCTTTGAAGGCCCGCGGACTCCCGGCCTTGTGGTCGGCGGCCGTGACCAGCCTGCCGATGTCGCGCCGGAAGGCGTCGTGCACCGCGTACATCATGGTGAAGTCGAGCCGGGACTGCGCATCCGACGGGGTGTAGGTACTCATGCGTGCCTCCTGATGAGTGCGTGCGCGGGTACGTGGTCAGATGGTGGCACCGACGCCTGTCACGGTGCTTCCTCCTCAGGAACCCCGAGGCCCGCGGCGGCGGCGACTTCCGCGCCGATCGGGGCGAACCCCGCGATAAGGAGGCCGGGTTCGGCCGCGGCCCCTCGTCGCGGGGCCCGGCACGTCACCCCGCCGCGGTCCGCAGCGCCGCCTCCAGCCGCGGTCCCGTGTACTGCCTCACCCATGCCAGATGCTCGCCCCCGGTCCCTCGCGGCACCACCTCGACGAGCATGATCAGGAAGAGGTAGCAGCGGTACAGCGCGATCCGCCGCCGGGCCGCCGCGTCGAAGTCCGTACGCCCGCCGCCCGCGCCGTATCCGGCGAGGAAGGCGGAGTCGCGCTCGATGTCGTCGCGCCCGATCGACAGCGACGCGAAGTCCGCCAGCGGGTCGCCCCAGAACATCCGCTCGCCGTCGATGAGACCGCTGACCATACGGGCGCCCGCGGGACCGTGGAGCAGGATGTTGCCCGGCCACAGGTCGAAGTGGACCAGCGCGGGCTCGGTGACCTCGTCGAGTACGGGCGCCGCCGTCGCCAGCGCGGCGCGGATCTCGGCGACCGGGAGCGGCAGCCAGGGTCCGTACCGCTCCGCGTCGGCCAGGACGGCGTCGGTCATGGCCGTGAAGGCGGGCCGCCAGCGGGAGTCGAGCGGGGCGAGGGTCTGCGCCGGGTAGCCGAAGGCCGGTCCGCGCACCGAGTGCAGCCGGGCCAGCAGGCCGCCGGTCTCCCGCCACAGCCGCGCGCTCTCGGCCGCGCCGACGCCCTCCGCGGCCTCTCCCGCCGCCGACCAGGTGACACCGGGGCAGTGCGTCATCAGCAGGAAGGGAGCGGCCTGTTCGCTCCCGTCGTCGTACTCGGCGTGCACCACGCGCGGCGCGGGCACCCCCGCCGTGGCGGCGCCCTCGTAGAACCGGGCCTCGCCGCGCAGCAGTTCGCGTTCGTAGCCGAGCTTCGGGACCCGCGACGGCGGCGGGACCTTGAGCACGAGGACGGCGCCGTCGGTGAGTTCGACGCGGTGCATCGCGTTGTACGTGCCGCCCTGGAGCGGCGCGTGTCCGGCGATCCCGGCCGCCGGGATTCCGGCGCGCTCCAGCGCTCCGGCCACCGTGTCGTCCCGCGTCAGCGGTGCCATCCGCCCCTCCCCGTGGTCGCCTTCCGTGGGGCCGAACCCTACGCGGTCGCCAGTCCCCAGCCGAGCGCGCCCACGGCGGCGGCCGCGTAGGCCCACACGGCGGCGAGCACGATCCGCCGCCGGACGGACTCCGACCAGGGCGTACGGGCCAACAGCCAGGCCAGCGCGGGGAGTACGAGGACCGCGTGCAGGCTCACTGCGTGCAGCGGCTTCAAGGCGCCGGTCGAGTGGTACGCGGCCTGCTGGTCGCCGGTCCTGGTGTCGACGACCCCGCGGGCGATCATCGCGGCGCCCGAGAGCAGGCCGACCAGCAGCAGCGCGAATCCGGCGCGCAGCGCGAGCGGCATTCCGGCGGGCCCGGCGGGCCGGGCGCGGAAGGCGGCGACCGCGAAGGCGGTGAGGACCACGACGAGCAGTGCGCCGCCGACGGCCAGCGACATGGCGACGGCGGAGTTCACCGGCGTCTCCATGTTGAAGTGCGAGGGCACGTGCCGCCACGCCTGCACGGTGATCCCCGCGACCTCCAGGACGCAGTCGGCCGCGAAGAGGGCGAGCAGCGTGGAGCGGGTCCGCTCGCCGATCCGCACGTACGAGGTCACCCGGGCGAGCGCGATCAGGGTCAGGCCGAAGGACACCCCGAAGGTGAAGGGCTTGCGCCAGGAGACCGGGCCGTCCCACGGTCCGCCGTCCACCGCGAAGACCCCCAGGTGGAACAGGCCCGACACGATGAGCGCGGCGCCGACCGCGTACGCCGCCCGCTCGGCGCCGCGTGCGGGGAGGCGGGCGGGCGGCGGGACGACTGCTGCTGCCGTGGCGGACATGGCGCGGGACTCCTGACCGAGGGGGCCCCGGCGGCGCTCCCGGCCGGGGAGTCCCGGACGCGGCGCGGCCGGGACGCGCTCACGGTAGGCGGCGGACGGGGCGCGCCGCGTCGTCGCGCGGGAGGCGGTCGCGCTGCTCCCGGTGGAGTACGCGCCCGCCTTCAGGAAACCCGCACCGCTGATCGGCCGTCAGAAGGGTCCGGCGGTCGGGTGGTTCCGGGCGTGCCGTGATTGGGCTGGTCGCAGAACGGTCATAGCATATGAAAATATGCTTAAAGGTCCCCCGGGTCGCGCAGGCGACAGGGGCGGTAGGAGCGAGGGCGAGGAGTGTCATGACCCAGCAGACGGGCGGCCGGATCGCGGAACCGCGCGACGGCGCCGACTCCGCGGAAGCGGCGGACGGCGGCGGACGCACGCGCCGCAGACGACTGCTGCCGTGGAAGCACAAACGGGATCTGACCCCGACGCAGCTCCGCCGCCGCCGGCTGGTCACCCGCGGCGCGCTCGGCGTCTGCGTGGTGTGCGTCGGCACCGTGGGCTGGTCGGTCGGCCAGGCGCTGACCTACCCCGGCAAGGACAGCAACGTGGCCAGGCTCGCCGAGTGGGCCCGCGACCACGAGCTGGGCTTCGTGGTCAACAAGCTGGAGGACGTCCAGTACAAGATGGACCCGCCGAAGGTCGGCGGCTCGCTGTCGGCCGACGCGCTGGCCCGGATGAAGGCCACCGCGCCCGCCACCACCGCCGCGGGCACCGCGCCGGAGGGAGCGCCCGCGGCCCCCGCGGCGCCGGTCATCCCGCTGCGCGCCCCGATGCGCCCGCTGGTCACCCCCGGCCTGCCGGGCGAGGGCGTCTTCCGCACCCTGTCCAGCGCCCACGGCCAGCCGATCGTCCAGGGGACGTACGTCAGGCCGGACGGCGACCACACCTCGTACGAGGCGGCCGTCGCCTGGATCAGCGGCAAGCACGCGCGCTTCCAGCTCCACCCCGGATTCCGCGAGCCCGGCGGCACCTTCTCCGTACCGCCCAACATCCCCAAGGGACAGCGCACCGGTCTGGTCGCCACCTGGAACGGCGGCTTCCGCGTCACCGACGGCGGCTCGCGCGGCGGCTTCTACCTCAACGGACAGACGGCGGGCGACCTGCGCGACGGCACCGCGTCCGAGGTCTTCTACAAGGACGGCTCGATCCGCATCGGGGTCTGGGGCCGCGATGTGCACATGACCAAGGACGTCGTCGGCGTACGCCAGTGCCTGGAGCTGATGGTCGACGACGGCCGGGTGGTGTCCGACATCGGCGACGACTCCAAGTGGGGTGTCACCGACCAGAGCAAGATGTTCGTCGAGCGCTCGGGCGTCGGCATCACCGCGCAGGGCGACATCATCATGGTGGTCGGCCAGGCCCTGTCCGCGCGGACCCTCGCCGAACTGATGCAGCACGCCGGGGCGGTCCGCGCCATGCCGCTGGACATGAACCGCGCGTGGCCGTCCTTCATGTCCTACGACAGCGGCAAGAATCCGGCGGACCCGAAACCCACCAACATCCTCGACTTCGAGGACCCGCCGGACCGCTACTACACCCAGGCCACCCGCGACTTCGTGGCCGTCTACGCCCGCTGACCGTACGCGCGGCGGCGGCCCGCCGGCACGGCCGCGCGGCCGGGTACGGCGCTACGCCATCTGGTCGGCCGCCGCCGCCTCGGTGAACGCGCGGATCCTGGCGGTGGCGCGGGACGCCCGCCACACCGGACCCCAGTCCAGCGGCGGTGTGTCGTGGAAGGGGACGTAGACGACGTCGGGGCGGGCGGGGAACCGGGTGGCGTGCGCGCCCACCGGGAAGACCCCCTGGCCCGCCCCGACCAGGGTCAGCACCTCCTGGAAGGTCGCCGCCGAGCGGCCGACCGGGATCGCCAGGCCCGCCGGGGTCTGCTGCGGCGTCCCCGGCTCGCGCCAGTAGTCGGGCAGCGAGCACGGCGCTTGCAGCACCTCGGTGCGCGCCAGATCCTCCACCGAGACCGTGCCGCGCTGGGCGAACGGATGCGTGGCGGGGACCGCCAGCATGCGCGGCTCCGACAGCAGCACGGGACCGTTGGCCAGATCCGGGCCCGACAGCGGCAGGCAGGCGATCAGCACCTCCAGCGCGTCGGCGCGCAGCCGTTCCAGCGCCTCGGTCATCTGGACCTCGCGGATCTCCACCTCGCAGCCCGGATGCCGGGTACGGAACCGCTCGGTCGCCCTGACCAGCAGCTGACTCGCCGCCGCGCCCACGAAGCCCACCCGCAGCAGCCCGGTCACCCCGCGTCCCTCGGCCACGGCCGTCGCCAGCGCCGCCTCCAGCCGCTCGAACGCGGGCCGCAGGTCGTCGTGGAGGCGCCGGCCGATCGGGGTCAGCACCACACTGCGGCTGGTGCGCTCGAACAGCGGTGCCCCGACACGGCGTTCGAGCTTGCTGATCACCTGGCTGACCCGGGCCGTGGTCACCCGCAGCCGCATGGCGGTCCGCCCGAAGTGCAGCTCCTCGGCGAGGGTCAGGAACGTCTCCATCTCGTACCGCTCCATGCAGGCCCCCTTCCTGGTGCCGTCGAGGCATGTGTGAGCGCGCTGTTAAATCGTACTTAACGATCATTCCATGAAGTGGAGTTGATCCTCCCGCCCCCGTCAGGGAAGTCGGTTGACACCGGCCGCCCGCGCTGCCTAGCGTCGTGCCCGTATGTGACTGCTATTCAGATGAAAGAACGCCTCGGAGTGAGGCGGAGAGCGGGGACCGTGGCAGAGCAGCAGCAGCGTCGCGTGGTGGTGTCGGGCGGCGGGACCGGAATCGGACGGGCCACCGCGGCGGCCTTCGCCGCCGACGGCGACCGGGTGACCGTCCTCGGCCGCCGCGAGGGCGTCCTGCGCGCCGCCGCCGAGGAGCTGAACGAGGAGTACGGCAAGGGGCGCGTCGACCTCTTCGCCGCCGACCTCACCGAGCCGGAACAGGTGCGCGCGGCAGCCGCGTTCATCACCGCCGAGGGCCCCGTGGACGTCATCGTCACCAACGCGGGCGGCAACGCCGCCTTCGACGACGACGGCACCCTGGAGGGCATCGCCGACGGCTACCGGCGCAACTTCGCCGCCAACGTCCTGACGGCCGTCCTGCTCACCGAGGCGCTGCTGCCGTCCGTACGGCGGCCCGGCGGGCGGATCGTCCACCTGTCCTCGATCGCGGCGGTACGCGGCCCCGGCTCGTACGGCGGCGCGAAGGCGGCCGTGCACGCCTACACCTTCGAACTCGCCCAGCGGCTCGGCAAGGACGGCATCACCGTCAACGCGGTGGCGCCCGGCTTCGTCGGCGACACCGAGTTCTTCGGCGACCGCGGCACCCCGGGGTTCATCGCCTCCCGCGTCGCCCAGACGCTGACCGGCAACCCCGGCAGGCCCAGCGAGATCGCCGCCGCGATCAAGCACCTGGCCGCGCCCGAGGCCGCGTACACCACGGGACAGATCCTGCACGTCAACGGCGGTGCGATGCTGGGCCGTTGACCGCTCGAACGCGCCCGGGCGGTCACGCGGCCGAGCGGACGCCCCCGCCGCGTCGAGCCGGGTGTCCGCGCCGTCCAGGATGCGGCGGGCGGTGTCCGCGTGCCCACGACGGTCTGGTCGAGCGCCGCCGGCAGCATCCCCGGCATGATCGTGTCGAACACGATGTTGCGCTGACGCACACTCGGAGCGGGCGGCGCCGCCTCCTCGGTCACGGGACCGGTCTCACCGACGGTACTCGCACCAGCACCAGCACCAGCACCAGCACCCTCACACTGCGCCGCGCACCCCGCACGCGCAGCCGTCCGCCCAGGTGAGCGGGAAACCAGGGGTGACGGGAGCGGACCACGTCGTAGGCTCGGAGGCATGGCTGGTGACGAGGGGAAGCCCGCGGGCGGCGGGAGCGTGCGGGTGGACAGTTGGATCTGGTGCGTACGGCTGACCAAGACACGCTCGATCGCCGCCGCGGCGTGCAGGGCCGGACACGTCCGGGTGAACGGCGAGCGCGTGAAGCCCGCCCAGGCCGTACGCGTCGGCGACGAGGTACGGCTGCACCATGCGGGCCGCGAGCGGATCGTGGTCGTCTCCAAGGTGCTGAGCAAGCGGGTCGGCGCGCCCGCGGCGGCCGAGTGCTTCGTGGACAACAGCCCGCCGCCGCCCCCGCGCGAGGACGTCCTGGCGCTGGGCCTGCGCGACCGCGGCACCGGACGGCCGACCAAGCGCGACCGGCGCGAGCTGGAACGGCTGCTGCACGGCAGCGCGCGGCCCGGCGACGGCGGCCGGCCCGGCGGGACCCCGCGTCCGCGCGGCGGCGCCCGGCGTCCCGAGGAGGGGTGAGGGGTGGGCGGGGGTCCCGCGGACGGGTGAGGGGTTCCCGGCGTCCCGCGGACGGCTGAGCGGCGCCCGTGTGACCCGCGAGTCCTGCGTCGGACCCTGGCTGATGGCTCAGAGCGGTCTGAGCGCACTGATGGTGCTGAGGGGCGGAGGACCCCGGCGGGACCGGCTGTACGCCGGATCAGTACGACTGGAGTTCCAGGAGGTTGCCGTCCGGGTCGCGCAGATGCGCGGTCCGCATCGACGGGCCCCACTCGGGGCGGTCGGCCGGGGGAGCGACCGGCCGTCCGCCGTGCCGCAGGCACAGCTCGTACCCGGCGGTGACGTCCGGCACCCGGCTGACCAGCACGGCCCGGTCCCGGGCGGGCGGCGGGTCGGCGGGCAGGCCGGTGCCGCCCGTCACCTCGGCCATCGCGGCCCGGTCGAAGAGGGCGAGGACGCCCTCGGCGCCGACGTCCCAGCTCGCGTAGGGGCCGCTCTCGCCGCCGCGGGTCAGCGCGGCGCCGACGAGACCGGGGAGCACGGCGTCGTAGAAGCGGAAGGTGTCGGCGAACCGGCCGACGAGCAGGCGCGGGTGGAGCGCGTCCATCGGGAGACCTCACTCGGTGCGTACGGGATGATGAGTGACGGGATCATAGGGGCTCACCCATCATTGGTGCCAGCCTACAATGAGGTCCATGAACGGAACACCGCCCACCCTCGCCGCCCTCACGACGTATCTGCTGTCGAAGACCGGCAAGGCCGCGCGCGGCAGGCTGGCCGCCGAACTGTCCGACGAGGGTCTGCGGCTGTGGCACATGGCGGTGCTCGCCGCGCTCGCCGACTTCGGCCCGCAGGTGCAGCGGGAGCTGGCGGGGAGGCTGGGCGTCGACCCCAGCGACATGGTGAAGGTCGTCGACGAACTGGCCGCGTCCGGCTGCGTCGACCGCGCCCGCGACACGGCCGACCGCCGCCGGGTCCGCGTCGCCCTCACCCCGGCGGGACGCGACCGCCTCGCCGCGCTCACCGCCCGCGCCGAGGCCGTACAGGACGACGTGCTCGCCCCGCTCGACGCGCGCGAACGGGCCCAATTGCACGCCCTGTTGCTGCGGGTGCACGACGGGCTGCCCGCCGGGGGACGGTGAGACCGCGGCAGCGGCGGGGCTGGGGAGTGCCGGGAGCGGCCCTCGCCCCCGTAAACTTGCGGTGCTAGTTTACGGGGGCGGTACGTACCCACACCCGGGGCCGCCCGACCCGCACCATCGGGTCCCGCCAGGAGGAGCACGCGATGCGACCTGTCCACTTCGCCGCCGCCCGCCGCACCCCCATCGGGAAGCTGCGGGGAGCGCTCTCCACGGTCCGCCCCGACGACCTGGCGGCGACCGTGCTGCGCGGTCTGCTGGACGGCGTGCCCGCGCTCGACCCCGCCAGGATCGACGACGTCTACTGGGGCGCGGCGAATCAGTCGGGCGAGGACAACCGCAATGTGGCGCGGATGGCCGTGCTGCTCGCGGGCCTGCCGGACAGCGTGCCCGGCGCCACCGTCAACCGGCTCTGCGCGTCCGGGCTCGAAGCCGTCACCGCCGCCGCCCGCATGATCGCGGCGGGCGAGGCCGACATCGTGGTCGCGGGCGGCTCCGAGTCGATGAGCCGCGCCCCCTTCGTCCTGCCCCGCCCCGACGACGCGCTGCCGCACACGATGCCGACGTACGACACCCGGCTCGGCTGGCGGCTCACCAACGACCGGATGCGCGAACTGCACGGCGTGCTGGCGATGGGGGAGACGGCGGAGGAGGTCGCCACGCGGTACGGCGTCAGCCGCGCCGACCAGGACGCCTTCGCGCTGCGCAGCCACCGCAATGCCGCCGCGGCCCGTGGGAAGGGCCTCTTCGACGCCGAGATCCTGCCCGTCACCCGGCCCGACGGCGTGGTCGTCACGCGGGACGAGTGCATCCGCGAGGACACCACGGCCGAGCGGCTGGCCGCGCTCAAGCCGGTCTTCCGCAAGGACGGCACCGGGACGGTCACCGCGGGCAACGCCTCGCCGATGAACGACGGCGCCGCCGGGCTGCTGCTGGTCAGCGAGGAGGCGCTGGGCGACCTCGGACTCGAATCCCTCGGCCGGTACGCGGCCGGGGCCAGCGCCGGAGTGCACCCGGACGTCATGGGCGTCGGGCCGGTCCCGGCGACCCGGCGCGTGCTCGCCCGGCTCGGCAGGACCGTCGACAGCGTCGAGGAGGCCGAGTTCAACGAGGCGTTCGCCGCCCAGGCGCTGGCCTCCGTGCGCGAACTCGGCGTCGACCCCGAACTGGTCAACCCCGACGGCGGCGCCATCGCCCTCGGCCACCCGCTCGGCTGCTCGGGCGCCCGTATCCTCACCACCTTGCTGCACCGGATGAACCGCACCGGCGCCCACCGGGGCCTGGCAACCATGTGCGTCGGGGTCGGCCAGGGCACGGCGGTGCTGGTCGACCGCGACTGAGCCGCGACTGAGCCGCGACTGAGCGGTGACGGACGCGCGACGGACGCGCGCTCGATCCGTGTCGGTGCGACGGTGCCGCCGGCCGGGCGAAACGGCGGCGAGGGTGACGGGAACCACCTCCGTGACACCCGCCCGCGGACCCGAAAGCCCGGTGCCGTCCGCCGCCGTCTGGGACAATCGATCGCGTGCCTACACCACTTAGCGGACGAGTTGACGCACGTTGACCGGCCCCGACAGCGGGGCGCAGCTACTCGCGATCAGTGACCTGCACGTCGGTTACGCGGCCAACCGCCTCATCGTGGAGCAGTTGCGGCCGGGGACGGACGAGGACTGGCTGATCGTCGCCGGAGACGTCGCCGAGAACTCCGAGGACATCATCTGGGCGCTGAGCACGCTCAAGCAGCACTTCTCCACCGTCATCTGGCTGCCGGGCAACCACGAGCTGTGGACCCCGCCGGACGACCTGGTGCAACTGCGCGGCGAGGCCCGCTACCGCCACCTGGTCGAGGAGATCCGCCGCCTCGGCGTCATCACACCCGAGGACCCGTACCCCCTGTGGGAGGGCGAGCGGGGGCCGGTCGCGGTCGTGCCGATGTTCCTGCTGTACGACTACACGTGGCGCGACGGCACGCCCGGTGCCACCACCAAGGAAGAGGCGCTGGCGCACTCGCGGGACCTCGGCGTGATCTGCAACGACGAGCGGTTCCTGCACCCCGACCCGCTGCCGGGCCTCGACGACTGGTGCCGGGTCCGGGTGGCCGAGACCGAGGCGCGCCTGGAGGCGCTGGACCCGGCGCTGCCGACGGTGCTGGCCAACCACTTCCCGCTGCACCGCGATCCGACGCGCATCCTGCGCTACCCGTCGTTCGCGCTGTGGTGCGGCACCGAGCGGACCGAGCAGTGGCACACCCGCTTCCGGGCCGCCGAGGTCGTCTACGGGCATCTGCACATCCCGCGCGTGATGTGGCGCGACGGCGTCCGCTTCACCGAGGTCTCGCTCGGCTACCCGCGCGAGTGGGGGCGCCGCGACACCGGGCCCGCGGGGCCGCGGCGGATACTGGCCGGACGTCAGGGCGTCCGCCGGTGATCGAGCACCTGCTGCCCGCCGCCGTCCGCTCACGGGCCGTGTACGGCGCGGAGCTCGACAGTGCGCCGCTCTTCCCCGAGGAGGCCGCGGCCGTCGCCAAGGCGGTCGCCAAGCGCCGCGCCGAGTACGCGGCGGGCCGCGCCTGCGCCCGCGCCGCGCTGGCCGGGCTCGGGATCGCGCCGGGGCCGATTCCGCGCGACCCCGACCGGGGCGCGCCGGTCTGGCCGGCCGGCGTCGTCGGCAGCATCACCCACTGCGACGGCTACCGTGCCGCGGCGGTCGCCCGTACCTCCGACGTCCACACCCTCGGCATCGACGCGGAGCCGCACGGACCGCTGCCCGAGGGGGTGCTCAAGGTCGTCACCGCCACCGACGCGGAGGCCGCCGCGCTGGAGCGGCTGGGCGAGGAAGCACCCGAAATCCACTGGGACCGGCTGCTGTTCAGCGCCAAGGAGACCGTCTACAAGGCGTGGTATCCCTTCCACCGCAAGATGCTCGGCTTCGAGGAGGCCGAACTCCTCTTCACCCGCGACCCCGACGCCCCCGACCGCGGCGGCTACACCGCCCGCCTCCTGATCCCCGGCCCCCTCCTCGCCGAGGACATCGGCCCCGACATCTTCACCGGCCGCTGGACCACCCGCAACGGCCTCGTCACCACGGCGATCGTCGTCCCCAACCCAACGGCTGCGCCTGCCGCTTGACCCCCGCGACACCCCGGCCCCAGCACCTCGCGCACCGGACCCGTGCGCGGCCTGGCGGCCCAGCCCGGAATTCCGCCAAGGCGCCCCGTCCGCCGAGCCAGCGCCCCAACCCGCCGAACCCCCGACCCGATCCGCCCACCGGCCTCCGCCGCCGGGTGGCCAAGTCCGGGCAGACGCCAAACGACCTGCGCCGTCAGGCGCCGCGCGGCGGAGTGCCGGTACCGAGCGCCGTCGGGCGGAATCGTGGCGGGCGTGGGCGCCGTCCCGCTGCGGGGGGTGGGGGCGGGCGCGGTTGATGACCTCCGCCGTCAGGCGGATTCGCGGGGGATCAGGGTTGTTTTGAAGATCGCTGAGCGGGTCTGCTGGGCGGGGTCGTCGATGAGGGCCATCAGGAGCTTCGCCATTTCCGCGGCCATGTCCTCCACCGGCTGGCGGATGGTGGTGAGCAGGGGGCGGGAGGACAGGGCGGCGCTGCTGTCGTCGAAGCCGATGACGGCCACGTCGTCGGGCACGCGGCGGCCGTGGTCGCGCAGGACGAGAAGGGCGCCCTGGGCCATGAGGTCGTTGGCGACGAACACGCCGTCGGTGTCGGGCTGTTCGGACAGCAACTGCTTCATCGCCCGCTCGCCGCCCTCCTGCGTGAAGCTGCCCTCGACGCTGGGGACGTACGCGTAGCCGTGCTCGGCCATCGCCTCGCGGAAGCCCGCGAGGCGGTCCTGGCCCGCGGGGGAGTCGGCCGGGCCCGCGATGGTGGTGATCCGGCGGCAGCCGCGGGCCAGCAGGTGCTCGGCGGCGAGCTTCGCGCCCGCCTGCTGCGCGACGTCCACGAAGCTGATCGGGATCGGCGTGGCCGGCCGGGCGAACAGCACGGTCGGCAGCCCGGCCTCCGTGAGCAGGGACGGCAGCGGGTCGCCCGGCGCGATCGACACCAGCACCACGCCGTCGATGTGCTCCTGCCGCAGATTCGGCACCAGCGAGCGCCGCGCCTTCTCGGAGTCGGCGAGCATCAGCAAGGGGTGCACGCCGCGCGGGCGCAGCACCGTGAGCAGGCCGCCCACTATCCGGCCGAAGAACGGGTCGCTGAAGACCTGCCCGAGGAAGGGGTCGTCGGCCGCGTGGTGGTCGGGCACGGAGAAGACCAGCGCGACCGAGTCCGTACGCCGGGTGACCAGTGACCTGGCCGCGCGATTGGGGATGTACCCGGTCGCCTCGACCGCCTCCTGGACGACCTTCTGGATCTCCGGATCGACATTGCGCGTCCCGTTGACCACACGGGACACCGTCGCCCGCGACACCCCGGCGGACCGCGCGACGTCTTCCAGTGTGGGCAGGCGGGGCCCGGCAGGACGGCTGCTCGTCATGGTCCAGTTATACCACGCACGGAGAGCGCTCTCCCTAAGTCCTGGTCGGACAACACGCAGATGGGGCGGGGTACGGCAGCCCCCCACAGGCCCGCCGCGCCCCGCCCCGGTCTCAACCGCGCGCCCCGGTCACCCGGGTCACGCGTACACCCCGAACTCGTACAGCGAGTACCCGTAGGCCGTGCCGCGCTGCGTCAGATTCAGCCGCACATAGCGGCCGGACCCGTTGACGTCGAACGTCTCCACGCCGCCGGTCGCGGTGGTCGTGCTGTAGATGTCCGTCCACGCGTTGCCGTCGTTGGACACCTGCACCTGGTACGACTTCCCGTAGGCGGACTCCCAGCCGAGCTGGATGTGCTTGATCGCGGTGGTCTGCCCGAGGTCGACCCGCAGCCACTGCGCGTCGGTCCAGTCGGTCGCCCACCGGGTGTCCCAGCGCCCGTCCGTGGTGTTCGACGGCGGGAACGGCGCCCCGTTGCCGGTCTGCTGGTACGAGGACGCGGTCGTCGGCTTGCCGAGCGCCACGTTCGTACCGCCGACCGTCGGCGCCACCACGCGGAACGACTTGGTCTCGATACCCACGTTCCCGTGCCCGTCGAAGGCGTACACGTACACCTTCCACACCCCGAGCGTCTTGGGCGCGGTCACCGTGAACCTGCCGTCGCCGGTCTGCGTGAACGTGACCTGTTGCAGACCGGTCCCGCTGTCCACGTACTTGGTGGAGTACATGAGCTGATACCGGATCAGATCGCCGTCCGGATCGGTCGCCGACGCCGAGACGTCGAAGGTGCCGCCTGCCGGGACGGAACCGCTGTTGCCGACCGTCATCGAGCTGATCACCGGCGGGGTGTTGGCCTGCGGCGTGCCGCCGTAGTCCTTCGCCACCGAGTAGTACATCATCCGGTTCCAGCTCGCCGGGCGGACGTTGAACCACACGCCGCCGAAGTCGTTCTCGTTGCCGTAGTGGAAGATCGTGGCGCCGAGCGCCACCCCGGTGTGGCCCGAGATGCAGTTCCACGCGGACAGGTACGCGTCCCGCTTCTGGATGTCCGTCGGCTCGGTGGGCACCCCGTTCGCGTCGTTCGGCACCTCCCACTCACCGGCCTCGCCGGTCTCGGTGACGATGTACGGCTTGGTGTAACCGCCGTTGATCCAGTCCTGCTTCACATTGCAGACCGCACCGTAGGAGTTGACCGCGTAGAGGTCGAGCGACGGCGTGTACTGCTTGTAGTACGGCCACGCGCCGGTCCACGCGTCCGTCGACGTCACCGGGTGGTTCGGGTCGATCGCGTGGATCGCCTGCGTCACCTGCTCGACGAACTTCGCGTAGGCGATGCGCTGTTGCTCGATCGCGGCGCCCGAGTAGTGGTCCTGCGTGGTGAGGATGACCTCGTTGCCGACGTCCCACATCAGCACGCCCGGGTGGTTCTTGTACGTCGTCACCCAGTTCTTGATGTCGTTGAGCGTGTTGGTCTTGTACGCCGTGTCGTTGACGTAGTCCGCGCCTTGGTTGAGCCAGAAGCCGTTGACCACCTTCAGACCGAACTGCGCGGCGGCGTCCAGCAGCGGCTTGGTGCCCGCGTCGGTGCCCCAGGTGCGCACGGTGTTGACGCCCATCGCCTTCAGGTCACGCATGTGCGCGTTCGCCGTGTCGTTGGACGGACCCCAGGTCATGCCCTTGACGGTGTACGGCGCCCCGTTGACGGTCAGCTTCCAGTTGCCCTGGCCGCCCGTGACGTGCACGTCGCTGGCGCCGGTCGGCACCGGCGGGTCGGTGAGCGGGGTCGGCACGGTGCCCGCGGCGATCTGGGAGACCGTCACGTTGTCGATGCTCAGCGCGCCGCCGGAGGAGGTGTCGGCGGCCGGAGAGGTGCAGCCGCAGACGGAGTTGGGGTAGGAGCCGCCGATCCGGAGGCTGAAGTCCACGAAGACGCCGTGGTGCACGGCCGCCTCCCAGGTCGCGACGCCGACCTGCGACTCGCTGACCTGCCAGATCTGCTTGCCGTCGAGGTAGTAGCGGATCTGCTCGTCGGACTTCGTGCGGTCGATGATCTCGGAGTACGTGTGGTAGCCGGTCTGGCAGCCGGAGCAGGTGGCCAGACCGCTGGTCTTGCCGTTGTACTCGTCGCAGTTGCCGCCGGGCGCGGTGCCGCAGTGCAGGGTCGCCGAGAGCTGCGAGCGGCCGTTGACGTTCTCCATGATGTCGCTCTCGCCGACGGCCGGCCACGCGCCGGGGTTGCCCCGGAAGGCGGCGCCCATCGCGCGGAAGGACGGCCAGTAGCCCAGCGCCTTGGCCGGATTCGGCTGCTTGAGCGTGGCGGAGATCTGGAGCTGGCCGCCCGCGGGCGCCGCGAAGTCGGTCCGCTTGGACTCGATCCGGCCGGACGTCCAGGCCGTACCCGACTTCAGGGCCGTCAGGTTGAGGTGGCCGTTGCCGTCGAGGCCCACGTTCGCGGGGGAGTTGGTGGCGGTGTCGACCTCGCCGGTGCCCCAGTTGGCGGGGCCGCCGGGGTAGGCGGTGCCGGTGTCCGTGATCCAGTTGGCGGCGCTGGGCGAGGTGCCCGCCGCGCCGGTGAAGTCGTCGCTCCACACCGTGGTCCAGTTGCCGGGCGGCGGCGTGCCCGTACCGCCGTTGTCACCGCCGGTCGTACCGCCCGTGCCGCCGGAGCCCGCGGTGCCGTACACCTGGAACTCCCACAGCGAGTAGCCGTAGCCGTTGTTGCGCACGGTGCCGTTGATCCGGACGTACCGGCCGGTGCCGCTGACCGTGAGGGTCTGGGTGCCGCCGGTGCCGGTGGTCGTGGAGTAGATCGTCGTCCAGCCGCCGGTGCCGGTGTCGGAGACCTGGATCTGGTACGCCGTCGCGTAGTTCTCCCAGTTCAGCACGACCTTGCTGACGGTGGAGGTGGCGCCGAGGTCGACCTGGAGCCACTGCGGGTCGCTCCAGACGCTGGCCCAGCGGGTGCCGGCGTCGCCGTCGACCGCGGCGGAGGCCGGGTAACCGGCGCCCTCGGTGCTGGACGCGGTGGCGGGCTTGCCCTGCGAGAGCAGGGTGTCGGCGGCGTGCGCGGCCGTGGTGGGGACGGCGAGCGCGTACAGCGCGAGGCCCATGGCGAGGAGCACCAGAAGGGCCGCGCGCAGCGACGGTGGAAGGGATCTGAACCGGGCGGTCGGTGAGTGTGAGGCTCTCATGCCGATTCTCCTGCGGGGGGAGGTGAGGGAGGGAGGGTGCGGCTCTCCGGGACGGCGGGTTCCGGGGCATGGAGCATTCGGGAGAGCGCTCTCTCAGTGGGCAGATGGTTGCGTCCCGGTTTCCGGGGTGTCAAGGCATCGGACACGAGATGACGACATGTCCCGCTCGTTATGCCCTCTAACATCCTGAATCGGCAGGTCTGTTCACCATCGGAACGTGCGTATCCGGTGCGGATCGGAGTACCGGGTCTTGACACACGCCCGTGCGGGGCGTGAATGTACCGGCATTGGGAGAGCGCTCTCCAAGCGTTCTTTTCCTGCCTGCCCCGGGGTCCCTCCGGCCGCCCCGCCCGTCCGCCCAGAGACCGAGAAATCCGAGGAAGTCCCCATGAGCGACACAGGAAACAGACGCAGGACGTGGCTCGCGGGAGGGGGCGCCGTACTGGCCGCCGCGCTCCTGGCCACCGGCTGCGGAAGCGACTCGACGTCCAAGTCCGGTTCCGGCGACGACGCCGACGCCAAGACCACGCTCACCGTGAACCTGTTCTCGGACTTCGGCTACAAGGACCTCTACGCCCAGTACCACAAGCTCCACCCGAACATCACGATCAAGGAGAACCGCGCCGACCTGGGCGCCCACCACCAGAACCTGCACGCGCACCTGGTCGCGGGCAGCGGCTCCGCCGACATCGAGGCGATCGAGATCGGCCAGGTCGCGGGCTTCCAGTCAGAGGCGAGCAAATTCGTCAACTTCCTGGACGAGGGCGTCGACAAGAACCAGTGGGTGCCGTCCAAGACCGCCCCCGCCTCCAGCCGGGACGGCTCCTCGCTCTTCGGCCTCGGCACCGACATGGGCGGCATGGCGCTCTGCTACCGCGCCGACCTCTTCCAGAAGGCCGGGCTGCCCACCGACCGGCAGGCCGTCTCCTCGCTGGTGTCGAGCTGGGACTCCTACTTCTCCACCGGCAAGCAGTTCCTCGCCAAGAGCCCGGACAAGAAGGTCAAGTGGTTCGACGCGGGCAGCAATGTCTTCTCCGCGATGACCGCCCAGGCGCCGCAGGCGTTCTACGACGCGGACGGCAAGGTCGTCGCCGCGTCCAACCCGGCGGTCAAGCAGGCGTTCGACACGGTCGCGGGCGCCATCAAGGACGGTGAGTCGGCCGGTATCGCCGCCTTCACTCCCGCCTGGGACACCGGCTTCCGCAAGAGCCAGTTCGCCACCGTGACCTGCCCGGCCTGGATGAGCTACGAGTTCAAGGCCAACCCGCCCGCCGACGGCGGCAAGTGGGACATCGCCACCATCCCCGGCGGCGGCGGCAACTGGGGCGGCTCCTATCTGACGGTGCCCAAGCAGGGCAAGCACACCAAGGCCGCCGTCGAGCTGGCCAAGTGGCTCACCGCGCCCACCCAGGAAGCCTGGCTCTTCAAGAACAAGGGCTTCTTCCCCTCCGACCAGGCGCTGTGGACCTCGCCCGACATCGCGAACCTGACCGACCCGATGTTCAACGGCGCGCCCACCGGCAAGATCTTCTCCGACTCCGCGAAGAACCTGAAGCCGCAGCCGCTCGGCCCGCACGGCGCCGACATCGGCAACATCTACGGCAACGCCCTGGTCTCGGTCGAACAGGGCAAGGCGAGCGTGGACAAGGCGTGGAGCAACGCCAACGCCGAGATCAAGAACATCGGCGAGTAGTGCCCGGCCGGCGGGCACGGGTGCCGGGCGCCGCTCGCGCCGCCCATGACCCGCCGGTCCCGGCACCACCCTTCCGGCGTCCCGGAGCCGGGCCCCGAGCCCGGACTCCCGGACCGAAGTGGCCGCCGGATCGCGGCGGGCGGCCACCGGATCCCGCCGTCCGCGCGGACCGCTGTCCCGAGCGGGCCGCGCGGACGGTGGGGCACGACGGGAGCCGGCCCCGAACGTGAGGTCCTCAGATCCTCCGGTTCCCTGACCGCCCCGAGGTTCCCGTTCCGGGCCGCTCGCGCCACTCGACGGGCCGGCGGGGGTTGCGCACCCTTCCCACTCCCCGCCCACCGCGTACCCCCCGCCGGCCACCAACCAGGAGCAGATGCATGGCCGTCTCGACCGGCACCCCGCCCGCCGCCTCGCAGGACAACCCCTCGCCCGGAAAGGCGGCGCCCGACTTCGCCCCCGCCAAGGGGGCCCGCTGGCACCGGGCCGAGCGTCGCCTGTCGCCGTACTTCTACATCTCGCCGTTCTTCCTCGTCTTCGGCGTCTTCGGCCTGTTCCCGCTGCTCTACACGGCGTATGTGTCGCTCACCGCCTGGCGGGCCGACACCGACGGCAGCAGGCACACCTTCGTCGGCCTCGACAACTACCGCACCCTGCTGCACGACCAGTTCTTCTGGAACGCGCTGCGCAACACCCTCGGCATCGGCGTGCTCTCCACCGTCCCGCAACTGCTGCTCGCGCTGGGCCTGGCCCACCTGCTCAACTACCGCCTGCGGGGCCGCACTTTCATCCGGATGGGCGTGCTGCTGCCCAACGTCACCTCGGTCGCGGCCGTCACGATCATCTTCGTCCAGCTCTTCGGCCGCGACTTCGGCCTGGTCAACTGGTTCCTCGGCCTCTTCGGCGTCCCGCACACCGACTGGCAGGCGGGCACCTGGTCCTCCTGGATCGGCATCTCCACCATCGTCACCTGGCGCTGGACCGGCTACAACGCGCTGATCTACCTCGCCGCGATGCAGGCCGTCCCCTTCGAGCTGTACGAGGCCGCCGCGATCGACGGGGCCAGCCGGTGGCGGCAGTTCAGGTCCATCACCATCCCGGTGCTGCGCCCCACCATCTTGTTCACCGTCATCACCTCGACCATCGGCGCGCTCCAGATGTTCGGCGAGCCACTGCTGTTCAGCGCCAGCCAGACCCCGATGGCGGGCGGCTCGCAGCACCAGTTCCAGACGATGGCGCTGTACTCGTACGACCAGTTCTGGGGGAAGTTCAAATACGGCTACGGCGCCGCGATCTCCTGGGCGATGTTCCTGGTCATCGTCGTGATCGTCGCCGTCAACTTCCTTCTGGCCCGCCGCATGAAGGGAGTCGAGGCCGCATGACCACCCTGCCGCTCACCAAGCGCCCCCGCCGCCGGTCCGGCCGGGACCGTCAGCTCTCGGCCGGCAAGGGCGTCTACGTCGCGCTCGCCGTCGTCGTCGGACTCTCGGTCTTCCCGCTGTACTGGACGCTGGTCGCCGCCTCGCGGGACAACGCCGCGCTCAGCCAGGTGCCGCCCGCGCTGCTGCCCGGCAGCCACCTCCTGTCCAACCTGCGCCGGGCGTTCGACCAGGCCGACATGCAACTGGCCCTGGTCAACTCGCTGATCGTGGCCGGCACGGTCACCGTCTCGGTGGTGCTGACCTCCACGCTCGCCGGATTCGCCTTCGCCAAGCTGCGGTTCCCCGGCCGGAGTCCGCTGCTGGGCTCCGTGGTGGCGACGATGATGGTCCCCACCCAGCTCGGCATCATCCCGCTCTACATCATGATGGCGAACTGGCTGCACTGGGCGAACCACCTCCAGGCGCTCATCGTGCCCGCCGCCGCCAACGCCTTCGGCGTGTTCTTCATGCGGCAGTACCTGGTCACGGCCATCCCCGACGAACTGCTCGACGCGGGCCGGATGGACGGCTGCACGACCCGGGGCCTGTACTGGCACATCGCACTGCCCGCCGCCCGCCCGGCGATGGCGGTGCTCGGCATGCTCACCTTCATGGCCAGTTGGAACGACTTCTACTGGCCCAAGGTGGTCATGACCCAGCAGAACCCCACGGTGCAGCTCTCGCTGTCCGAACTGGCCAGCGGCTACATCCAGGACTACTCCCTGGTGCTCACCGGGGCGCTCGTCTCCAGCCTGCCGATCATCGCGGTCTTCCTGCTGATGGGCCGTCAAATCCTGGACGGCATCATGCAGGGGGCCATGAAGGGATGACCATGATCACTCCCGAGTCCGAGTCCCTGCCCCTTCCCGGGCCCGCGACGCTGTCCGATCCCGCGTCGGGGAACGGGTCGGGGCCCGCGCCGGGGTCCGCGTCACAGCCCGCGTCGGAGGCGGAACCCGCCCCGTCCGACGCGGAGTTGGACGCGCTCGTCGCCAAGCTCGACCTCCCCGCCAAGGTCCGGCTGCTCTCCGGCGCCAGTTCCTTCAGGACGCAGGGCGAACCGGCCGTCGGCCTGCGGGAGATGGGCGTGTCCGACGGGCCCGCGGGCGTACGCGGCGAGCGCTGGGACGAACGCGACACCGCGCTCGTCCTGCCGTCGCCGACCGCGCTCGCGGCGAGCTGGGACGAGGAACTCGTCGCCGAACTGGGCGGTCTGCTCGCCGCGGAGGCCCGCCGCAAGCGGATCGACATCATGCTCGCCCCCACCCTCAACCTGCACAGGACCCCGGCGGCCGGACGGCACTTCGAGTGCTACTCCGAGGACCCGCTGCTCACCGGACGCACGGCCGCCGCGTACATCCGCGGCGTCCAGGCCGGCGGCGTCGCGGCCACCGCCAAGCACTACGTGGCCAACGACTCGGAGACCGAACGTCTGACGCTGGACGCCCGCGTCGACGAACGCACCCTGCGCGAGGTGTACATGGCGCCCTTCGAGGCCGCGGTGCGCGCGGGCGTGTGGGTGGTGATGTCCGCGTACAACGCGGTCAACGGCATCACCATGTCCGAGAGCCCGCTGCTGGCCGAACCGCTCAAGGGCACCTGGGGCTTCGACGGGGTCGTGGTTTCCGACTGGGGCGCGGTCCGGTCCACCGAGGAGTCGGCGCTCGCCCCGCAGGACCTCGCGATGCCGGGGCCGCACCCGCTGTGGGGCGAGCCGCTGGTGGCGGCGGTCCGCGAGGGCAGGGTGCCCGAGACGGTGATCGACGACAAGGTCCGCCGATTCCTGCGGCTCGCCGCACGGGTCGGTGCGCTGGAGGGCTTCCAGGGGACCTTGTCACCCCTGGAAGCCCACGGCGAAACACGAGCGACCCCTCCGGCGACCGCCGCGCCGGTCGTGTCCGACGACGCCCGCGCCCTGCTGCGCCGCGCGGTCGCCGCCGCGAGCGTCCTGCTGCGCAACGAGGGCGGGCTGCTGCCGCTCGACCCGGCCCCCGGACGAGGGACCGGCCCGGACGGTCCGGACGGCGGGCCGCCGCGGATCGCCGTACTCGGCCCGAACGCCGCCGCCGCGCGCGTCCAGGGCGGCGGCAGCGCGGGCGTCTTCCCGATCGAGGTCGTCTCGCCGCTCGACGGCATCAGGGACGCGGTCGGCGACAGCGCCGAGGTCGTGCACGCCGAGGGCGTCGTCCTCACCACCCGCCCGACCCCGCTGCACAGCGGCAACTCCCGCGACCCGCGCAGCGGCGCACCCGGCGTCCTGGTCCGCTACCTCGCCGCCGACGGCGCCGAGATCCACGCCGAGCACCGGCTCAGCGGCCGGATCCTGGAGTCGGGCGACGCGCCGGAACTCGCCGCCACCGCGGCGGCCGTCGAGGTCAGCGCCCTGGTCACACCGGATGTCACGGGAGAGTGGCGGTTCGCCGTCGTCGGCCTCGGCGCGGTCACACTGCGGGCGGACGGCGAGACGCTGATCGACACCTATGTGCGGCCCGAATCGCGGGACCCCACATATGTCCATGTCACACCGTCCTTCCGGGTGGCGTCCCGGCAGGTGACGGCGGGCGGTGAACTGCTGCTGGTCGCCACCCGGCACTGGGAGGCGGACGACGGCTTCGCGGTCGCGCTGGCCGCCGACCCGCCGCGCCGCGACGAGGACGAGTCGATCGCCGAGGCCGTGGCGCTGGCCCGCGACGCGGACGTGGCCGTCGTGGTCGTCGGCACCACCGACGAGATCGAGAGCGAGGGCTTCGACCGTACGTCGCTCGCGCTCCCCGGCCGCCAGGACGAACTCGTCGCCGCGGTCGCCGCCGCCAACCCCCGTACCGTGGTGATCGTCAACTCCGGCGGACCGGTCGAACTGCCCTGGCGGGAGAGCGTCCCCGCGGTGCTGCTGAGCTGGTTCCCCGGCCAGGAGGCCGGACACGGCCTGGCCGACGTGCTGTTCGGCCACGCCGAGCCCGGCGGGCGGCTGCCCACCACCTGGGCCGGACTCGCCGAGGGCGCGCCCCTGCCGTCCACCACTCCCGCAGACGGTGTGCTGCCGTACGAGGAAGGGCCGTATATCGGCCATCGTGCGTGGCGCAGGGCGGGCGCGGAACCCGCGTACTGGTTCGGTCACGGGCTCGGCTACACCACCTGGGACTACCGGCTGCTGGACGTGCCCGAGGCGGCGGAGGAGACCTCGGGCCACGGCGAAGCCGCAGGTGAGGACGGGGAACGGGACATCGTGGTACGGGTCGCGCTGCGCAACACCGGGGCGCGTGCCGGCCGCGAGGTCGTCCAGGTCTACCTCGGCACCGGGCCCGACGGCGACTATGACAACGGTGGACCGCGACTGGCCGGATTTACCGCGGTCCGGGCCGAGCCCGGTGAGGATGTCGTGGCGGAAGTTCACGTGGCAGCACGGTCGTTCCAGCGGTGGTCACCCGCGGAAGGACGCTGGCGGAGCCGCCCGGCCCCGTACACGCTGTACGCCGGGCCCACGGCCGCCCGGCTGCCGCTCTCCGCGCCACTGGCGTTCTGAGAGAACGCACCGAGACCGGGGCGCCCCCCTCACCTGACAGTCGGGGGCGTCCCCCGGGCACACTCCGGCCCGGTCCTGATCCGGTGGAGCCTGGGGGTTCCTGAGGGATCCTGAGGGGGATTGATTGCCCGGACCGGCGAACCGTAAGGTCAACGCGTCCCGGCAACACATCCGATGTATCGTCTCGCGAGGACGCGCCCCATGCCCATGCAGCCCTGGTTCGCCGACGCCAAGCTCGGCATCTTCATCCACTACGGGATCTACGCCGTCGACGGCGTCCCCGAGTCGTGGTCCTTCTACACCGGGCAGGTCACCCGGGAGCGGTACATGAAGCAGCTCGCGGGGTTCACCGCCGCCGCGTACGAACCGGACGACTGGGCGCGGCTGTTCGCCCGCGCCGGCGCCCGCTACGCCGTGCTGACGGCCCGTCACCACGACGGCGTGGCCCTGTGGGACACCGCCCGCGAGGACGGCCTGTCCGTCACCCGCGACACCCCCGCGGGCCGCGACCTGCTCGGCGGCTACGCCGACGCGCTGCGCGCCGAAGGGCTCAAGGTCGGCTTCTACTACTCCCACTCCGACTGGTCGCACCCCGACTACCCGTCCGTCCGGCACCCCGACCCCGACCCGCTCCAGGCCGCCGTCAACGACAACCCGCTCAGCGCCCCCGCGCCGGGCGCGGAGGACCCCGCCGCCTGGCGGCGCTACCTCGGCTACCGCGACGCCCAGGTCGTGGAACTGGCCGAGCGGTACCGCCCCGACCTGCTGTGGTTCGACGGCGAGTGGGAGCGCGCCGAGGAGCAGTGGGGCATCGACACGCTGGCCGACGCCGTCCTCGCGGTCAACCCCGAGACGGTCTTCAACGCCCGGATGTTCAGCCGCGGCGACTACGCGACCCCCGAGCAGGGCGTCCCGCTCCAGGCCCCCGACGGCCCCTGGGAGCTGTGCCTGACCGTCAACGACTCCTGGGGCTACCAGGGCCACGACGACCACCAGAAGTCGGTCGGCCAGCTCGTGCGCTACTTCACCGAGACGATCGGCGCGGGCGGCAATCTGCTGCTGGACGTGGGCCCGCGCGAGGACGGCACGATCACCGCGGAGCAGGCGGCCCGCCTCGAAGGGCTCGGCGACTGGATCGCCCGGCACTCCGCCGCCGTCTACGGCACCGTCGCCGGACTCCCGGCCGGTCACCACTACGGTCCGAGCACCCTCTCCGCCGACCGGCGCACCCTCTACCTGACCTGCTTCGACGCCCCGCGTGAGACGGTCTCACTGCGCGGCCTGCGCAACGCCGTACGCCGCGTGACCGTGGTGGGCACCGGTGCCGAACTCGGCCACGAGGTCACCGGCGGCCTGCACGACGTACCGGGAGTGCTGTGGATCGACGCGCCCTCGGCGGCCGACGTGGACGAGCACGCCACCGTGCTGGCCGTGGAACTGGACGGCGAACTCGACCTCTACCGGGGGACGGGACGGGTGTGAGGAGTGGTCCAAGGACGCTCGCGGGTCGGTGGGAAGGGGTGAGTTAACCCGTAAGCATCCGATGTCTTGGTTCCTGGGGAGTGCTCCCCAAAGCGGAGAGTGGGTGATCTGGCACTATGTGCCCTGTACTGCGCTCTCCCGGGGGTGCCGTGTCCGACCGACATCGTGGAGGGAGCCCGGTGACGCGCGACGTGGGCCGGACGACGAGGGACCTGCGTCGGCACAACCGCACATCGGTGCTGACCCGGCTCTATCTGCACGGCCCCGCCAGCCGCTACGACCTGATGCGCGCCACCGGGCTCAGTTCCGCCACCGTCAGCAACGTCGTCACCGACCTGGTCGCGGACGGCCTCGTCGCCGAGGCGGGACTGCTCGACTCCGACGGCGGCCGTCCCCGCACGCTCCTCGAAGTACGGCCCGGATACGGGCAGGTGGCCGGGGTCGACATCGGTGAGACCCACGTCCAGGTCGGGCTCTTCGACTGGACGCTCGACACCCTCGCCACCGCCACCTACCCGATGGACACCGGACGGCCCGACCCCGCGGTGCTGGCCGGTCTCGTGACGGCGGGCATCGAGGAGGTCACCGCCAAGGCGGGCGTCGACACCGGCACCCTGCTCGGCGTGGGCGTCGGCGTGCCCGGCGCCGTCCTGCCCGACGGCTCGGTCCACGCGCCGACCCTCGGCTGGTCGGACGTCCCCTTCGACGCGCTGCTCAGGCCGCACATCGCGGCGCCCCTGCACCTCGACAACTGCGCCCGCACGCTCGGCCAGGCCGAGATGTGGCGCGGCGCGGGCCGGGGCGCCGAACGCGCCATCGTCGCGCTGCTCGCGGTCGGCGTCGGCGCCGCCGTCGCCACCGGCTCGCCCGGCGGCGTCACCAGCACCACCAGCGAGTGGGGCCACACCGTCGTCGAGGCGGGCGGCGCCGCGTGCCGCTGCGGCTCCCACGGCTGCCTCGAGGCGTACGTCGGCGCCGACGCCATCCTCGGCCACTACGGGCGCATCCCCGGCGCCCCCGAACTCCCCGGCGTCGGCACCGAGGCGCGCGTCGCTGCGCTCGTCGCCGCCGCCTCCCGGCCGGGCCCGGCGGCCGACACGGTCCGCTGGACCGCGGAGTACCTCGGCATCGGCATCGCCAACCTGATCAATCTGCTCAGCCCCGACCGCGTCATCCTCTCCGGCTGGGTCAGCGGCGCCATGGGCCCGACGATGCTCCCCGCCGTACGCGACGCGATGCGCCGCCACACGCTCGACTACCTGGCGGCGGGCACGGCGGTGGAACTGGGCCGCCTGGGCCCGGAGGCGGTGGCGCTGGGCGCGGCGACGCTGCCGGTGCACGGGGTGTTGACGGGGGGGTAGGGGGGCGGTCCGCGTCTGGTCGGTGGTGCGGGGGCGCGGCGGCGGGGAGCGGTCTTGGGTGAGCTCAGCGTGGCGGCGAACCGTGGGTGGGAGCCGCCTTGCGTCGGCGCACCGGTGCGGGTCACTGTCCCGCGTTCGCGAACCGGTGCGGCGAACCGTGGGTGGGAGCCGTCTTGCGCAGGCTCACCGTCCTTCCCCTTTTTTTGCCGCCCTCTCGCCTCCGGCGGCTTAGATCCGGTGTCGACGCTCCTCTTCGACGGTCGCTCGTTCCTCGCTCCCTGCTCATCGTCGCTTTCGACACCGGCGCCGCCTTTGGCTCGCTGGCTACCGGCGAACCCCACCGCGCAGCGGTGCCGCAGGGGCGCAGCCCCTCACGCAAACGCACCCCACCGGCGAACCCACCTGCGCAGCGGTGCCGTAGGGGCGCAGCCCCTCGCGCAGCCGCACCCAGCGGCGAACCGCGGGGCGGGGCGGTGAGCTGGTGGGGAACCGGCTGGGGGATGTGGGGCCCGGGAAAAAGTTGTGTGCGACGGATTGACCGGTGATCGGTCGCTACTTAGTTTAAGTCCAAGAAAAAGGCGGCTCATTTCGGTACCCCCTTCCTTGGAGAACGTATGCCCTCGCATCCCGGAGACGGTCGGCTGTACATCGACGGCGAGTTCGTGGCGGCGGCGTCGCGGAGGAGCGGGGTGGTGGAGGAGAAGGCGACGGGGCGGGAGATCGGGCGGTACGCGCTGGGGGCGGCGGAGGACGTGGACCGGGCGGTGGCGGCGGCGCGGGCGGCGCAGTCGGGGTGGGCGGGGCTGGCGGCGCCGGAACGGGGCCGGTATGTGCGGGAGTTGGGGCGGTATCTGGAGGACCGGTTCGGGGAGCTGGTCGAGCAGAGCATGCGGGAGACGGGCGGGGTGAGGGCGAAGGCCGAGGACGAGGTGGGGACGAGCGTGCGGCAGCTCGCCTTGTCGGCGGTGCAGGTGAGCGAGAACGCGGGGGAGATCCTGCCGCCGTACAAGGCGGGGAAGCTGTCGCTGTCGCGGGTGGTGCCGCTCGGGGTGCTGGGGCTGATCACGCCGTGGAACTACCCGATGAATCTGGCGATGCGGGCGGTGGCGCCGGGGCTGGCGTTCGGGAACACGGTGGTGCTGAAACCGGCGGAGCTGACGCCGGTGATCGGGGGGCAGGTGCTGGCGGAGGCGGCCGAGCATGTGGGGCTGCCGCGCGGGGTGTTGAACGTGGTGACGGGGGAGGGCCCGGAGGCCGGGTGGGCATTGGCGCGGCATCAGGGGGTGGACATGCTGGACTTCACCGGGTCGCGGGAGGTGGGGCTGGCGATCAGCCGGGCGGCGGCGGGGGAGTTGCGGGACATCCGGCTGGAGTTGGGCGGCAGCAACGCGTTCGTGGTGCTGGACGACGCGGATGTGGAACTGGCCGCGGACTGCGCGATGGTGGCGTCGCTGGAGTTCCAGGGGCAGACGTGCATCAGCGCCAGTCGGCACATCGTGCAGCGGGCCGTCGCGGACGCGTATGTGGAGGCCGTGGTGCGGCGGGCGGCGGCGCTGAAGGTGGGGGACCCGTTCGACGCGGGGAACGCGTTGGGGCCGCTGATCAGCCGGGCGCAGCTCGACCGGCTGCACCGCACGATCGTGGAGCCGTCGCTGGCGATGGGCGCGCGGCTGGTGACCGGCGGCACGTACGAGGGGCTGTTCTACCGGCCGACGGTGCTGACCGGGGTGACGCCGCGGATGCCCGCGTTCCGGGAGGAGGTCTTCGGGCCGGTGATCCCGGTGACGGTGGTCGACACCGAGGAGGAGGCCGTGGCGCTGACCAACGGCCTTCCCATGCTGATGAATTCGGTCTTCACGCGGGATCTGATCCGCGGTCTGTCCGTCGCGGAGCGGCTCGCGGCGGGCGAGGTGCACGTCAACGACGCGCACGCCAGGCACGGCGCGGAGAACCAGATGCCCGGCTTCACGCGGCGGCAGTGGATCGGCCTCCAGCGCACGCCGTTGAACCTTCCCGACTGGGCCACCGCGCCCGCCACCGACGAGAGCTGAGGAACCACCCCATGGGCGTGACACGGACAAGAGCCGCCGTTGTGCTGGTGGCGGCAGGGCTGCTGGTGACGACGGCTGCCTGTGGCGGCGGATCGGACAAGAAGTCCGGCCAGGAGCCGAGCGGGAAGGGCAAGGTCGAACTGTCCTTCTGGGACTGGGACCCGAACATGGACAAGGTCGTCGCCAAGTGGAACACGGCGCACCCCGAGATCCACGTGAAGCTCTCCAACCCGGCGGGCGGTGACCAGTTGGTCGCCAAGATGATCACCGCGCACGAGGCGAAGAATGGTCCGGACATCGCCAAGGTCGAGTACCAGTCGTTGCCCGCGCTGGTCTCCAAGGGCGTCGTGCGGGACATCACCGAGTACACCAAGGACACCGTCGGGAAATTCGACCAACCGACCCTGAAGAGCACGGTGTTCGAGGGCAAGGTGTACGGCGTCCCGCAGGACGTCGCCCCGCTGATGCTCTTCTACCGCGCCGACCTGTTCACGAAGTACGGCCTGGCCGTACCGACGACGTGGGACGCGTACGCGGCGGCGGCCAGGACGCTGCGGGCCAAGGCGCCCAAGGCGTATCTGACCAACTTCGACGCGGCGGACCCCGGTTGGTTCACCGGCCTCGCCCAGCAGGCGGGCGCCGACTGGTGGACCACCAGCGGAACCACCTGGAAGGTCGACATCGCGGGCGCGCCCACGGTGAAGGTCGCGGACTACTGGCAGGGCCTGGTCGACGACGGCGTGATCGCCAAGAATCCGTCGTTCAGCCCGCAGTGGAACAAGCAGATGAACGACGGGACGCTGCTCACCTGGATCTCCGGCGCCTGGGCGCCCGCGCAGATCGGCGGCATCGCGCCCGCCACCAAGGGCAAGTGGGCGGTGGCGCCGCTGCCCGCGTGGACGGCCGGAGACCCCGCCACCGGCATCTGGGGCGGCTCCGCCACCACCGTCACCAGCGACTCCCGGCACCCGGCCGAGGCCGCCGCGTTCGCGTCCTGGCTGAACACCGACGACGCGGCGGTCACCGAGCAGGTCAAGCAGATCAACGTCTATCCCGCCGCCACCGCGGGCCGCTCGCTGCCCGTGCTCCAGGCCGCGCCCGCGTTCTTCCCGAACCAGCCGGACTTCTACGCCCAGGTCAAGAAGGTCGCGCCGGCCGCGCGCAGCTTCCCGATGTGGGGACCCGACGTCACCGTGACCTTCACCGGCTACACCGACAACTTCAGCAAGGCGCTCCAGGGCGGCGGTTCGTTCAAGGGCGCGCTCGACGCCATGCAGAGCGCCACCGTCGCGGACATGAAGAAGCTCGGATTCACGGTCGGCTGATGGGGCGTCAGACAACCACCGCGCGCAGGACCGGCCGGTTCCCGTATCTGCTGGTCCTGCCCGCCGTCCTGCTCTTCGCCGCCTTCGTCGTGGCCCCCGGGGTCTACGCGCTGCTGCTCAGCTTCCAGCGCCGCAAGGTCAACGGCGGGCTGCTCGGCGGCGGCACCCACACCGTATGGGCGGGTCTGGCCAACTACCGTGACGTGCTGGGGGATTCCGACCTCTGGTCGGGTGTCACGCGGATGCTGGCGCTCGGCGCGATCACCGTGCCGGGGACGGTGTTCCTCGCGCTGCTGTTCGCGGTGCTGCTCGACATGGAACGCACCCGGCTCAAGCGGATCACCCGGCTGACGATCTTCCTGCCGTACGCGGTCCCCGGCGTGATCGCCTCGCTGATGTGGGGCTTCCTCTACCTGCCCGCCACCAGCCCGATCGGCGGCGACCACGTCGACTTCTTCGGGCGGACCGCGGTCTTCTTCTCGGTCGCCAACGTGGCGGTGTGGGGCGCGGTCGGCTTCAACATGATCGTGATCTACACGGCGCTGCGCGCGCTGCCCGCCGAACTCCACGAGTCGGCGCGGCTGGACGGCGCGACCGAGTGGCAGATCGTGCTGCGGATCAAGGTGCCGCTGGTCATGCCCGCGGTGGTGATGTGCTGCCTGTTCACGGTGCTCGCCGCGCTCCAGGTCTTCAACGAGCCCAACACCCTCAAGCCGCTGTCCAACGCCGTCTCCTCCACCTGGGTGCCGCTGATGAAGATCTACGACGACGCCTTCGGCAACTCCGACATCCACGCGGCGGCGGCCACCTCCGTCGTCCTGACCGTCGCCGCGCTCGCCGTCTCCTTCGTGACCGCGCGCGTCATCCAGTCCCGGGTCCAGCGGGAGGCCAAGTGACCACCGTGACCACCGCCCCCGCGGGCGCCCCGCCGCGCGAGCGCCAGGAGCGCGGCACCCCGGCCCCCCGCCCCCGCATCGCGCTGCTCCCCACCGCCGCGCTCGTCCTCGGCGCGCTCTACTGCGTCGTGCCCACGCTCTGGATCCTGATCGCGGCCACCAAATCCCGCACCAAACTCTTCTCCACCGCCACCTACGTCCCCTCGCCCGACCTCGGACTGCTGCGCAACATCAGAGACTTGACGGACTATCAGCACGGCATCTTCTGGCGCTGGATGCTCAACAGCTTCTTCTACGCGGCGGTCGGCGGCCTGCTCGCCTCCTTCGTCTCCGCCGCCACCGGATACGCGCTGGCCAAATACGCCTTCCGCGGCCGTACCGCGCTGTTCAACACGATCCTCGCCGGAGTGCTGCTGCCGCAGATCGTGCTCGCCGTGCCGCAGTATCTGCTGCTGTCCAAGGCCGGCATGACGGACAGTCTGATCGGCGTGCTGCTCCCGCAGTTGTTCAACCCGTACGGCATCTACCTGTGCCGGATCTACGCCGCCGCCGCGGTGCCCGACTCGCTGCTTGAGGCCGGGCGGATCGACGGCGCGGGCGAGGCCCGGCTGTTCTTCTCCGTGGGGCTGCGGCTGATGGGCCCCGGCCTGGTCACGGTGTTCCTGCTCCAGTTCATCGCGATCTGGAACAACTTCCTGCTGCCGTACGTGATGCTCACCAGCGACGACAAATTCCCGCTCACCGTGGGTCTGTACAGCCTGCTGCGGCACGGCGCCGACGAGGCGTCGCTGTACTCGCTGGTGGTGACCGGCACGCTGCTGTCGGTCGTTCCCGTGATTGCGCTCTTCCTGTCGCTCCAGCGGTTCTGGCGAATCGATCTGGTGACGGGGGCGCTCAAGTAGGGTTCCTGGCTCGCGCCTGTGCCGGGTCCCCGCTCCTGTGCGGGCTTCATTTCTTGAAGCCCGCACAGGGGATTGACGGCGCCGCGCTATGAGGAGTTAATTCCCCTAGCCGTTCATGGGAGCGCTCCCACTCAGCGTCGCCCGGACAGCGCCCGCACTCCGTCCCGCCGTACCGAGGAGTCCACCCGCATGCCCGCACGCGTCCGCGCACGTACCGCCCGTACGCTCGTCACCGCCGCCACGGCCACCGCCGCGCTGGCCGCCGTCGCCGTCGCCCCGGCGCACGCGACGACCGGTCACGGCACGAACCCCGCCCCGCGCCCGCCCGCCGCGCTCTACACCCCGCCCGCCAACGCGGACGGGAACCGGCAGATCCTGGACCTGCTGCGGCACGGGCAATTCCGGGACGCGGCAGGGGTGTTGGCGATGACCCTGACCCCGCAGGCCGTCTGGTACGGCGACGGGACACCCGCCCAGGTGGAGAGCTCGGTCCACAAGACCGTCACCGACGCCGCCCGCCGCCACGCGCTGCCGGTGCTCGCGCTCTACAACATCCCCGGCCGCGACTGCGCCCAGTACTCGGCGGGCGGCGCCGCCAACACCGCCGAGTACGAGGCGTGGATCGACGCCGTCAAGCGCGGCATCGGGGCGCAGCCCGCCACGGTGATCCTCGAACCCGACTCGCTGGCGCTGCTCCCGTCCGACTGCGGCGCCGACGACGCGCAGGGCACCCTCACGGCCGCGCGCTACGACGAAATCCACTACGCCGTCGAGGCGTTGGAGCCGCAGGCGGGCACCAAGGTCTACCTGGACGCGGGCCACAGCGGCTGGCACAACGTCAACGACATCGTCCCCCGGCTGGTGGAGGCGGGCGTCGGCGACGCCACCGGCTTCTACCTGAACATCTCCAACTACCGCTCGGACAGCGAACTCGCCTGGTACGGCAAGCTCATCTCGTCCTGCCTCGCCTACGCGGCGGGCGGCGGCGACACCGCCGCCTGCCCCAACCAGTACTGGCCGGTCAACGACGCGCAGACCTGGCTGACCGCGAACGTGCACACCGCGCCGTCCGCCATGAAGCACTTCGTCACCGACACCAGCCGCAACGGCCAGGGCCCCTGGACCCCGCCGTCCGGCGTCTACACCGACGCGCAGGACTGGTGCAATCCCCCCGGCCGCGGCCTCGGGGCCAGGCCGACCCTGAACACCGGCGACCCGCTGGCCGACGCGAAGCTCTGGGTGAAGATCCCGGGCGAGTCCGACGGCCAGTGCACCCGCGGCACCGCGGGCCCGAACGACCCGGAACGCGGCTACGCGGACCCGGCGGCGGGCGCGTGGTTCACCCAGCAGGCGCTGGAACTGGTCCGCCGGGCCAACCCGCCGCTGCTGCCGCACTGATGCCGCCGGCCGCCTTCCCCGCCACCGCGCTCTCCCCGCTCGCGGCAGGGCGGGGAAGGCGGCCGTGCGCTTTCCCGTCCCCGCCGGTCCGACCCCCGCCCGACCCCCGACCACCCGAGCCCACTCGCGCCCACCCGAGCCCCCGCTGCGCCGCCGCCCGCTCCCGTGGACCGGAAGGCGACCGTCCGCCGGCCGTGGCGTGTGGGGCGCGAGTGACGCTTTCGCCGCCGTGGGCGCTGTGGGGAGTAGAGCCACGTACCGCCCACCGGGAGCGGTCGGCTCGCTGAGCGGAGGCGGTATGCACGGTCCGGCGCGCACACAGTACGGTCCGCCCCCCGGCCGCGCCCGCCGGTTCGCGGGTCCCACGGGCCCGGGCCCGGTACGCCCGCACCCGGAACGACGTACAGCCGAGCCGTCCCGCGCCGGACGGGGTCCGCGGTGACACCTGCCGGGGCCGCGACGCTGTACCAGACGGGACGGCAACCCCGGGGGTCCGGCCGCTCCGGGGGCATGGGCACGATGCGCGGTGCCGCGACGTACGAAGAGGACGCGGTGGTCAGGGCCGGTACGCGACGGCGCGCGGGGACGGACGGCGCGGAACTCGGCCGCGCGGTGACCCGCGCGAGAGCCGGGGACGAGGCCGCGTTCACCGTCGTCTACCGCGAGGTGCAGCCGATGCTGCTCGGCTACCTGCGCGGCCTGGTCGGCGACGACGCCGACGACATCGCCTCCGACACCTGGCACGACATCGTCCGCGACCTGCACGCCTTCCGCGGTGACGGCGCCGCCTTCCGCGGCTGGGCGGCCACCATCGCCAGGCACCGCGCCCTCGACCACGTACGCCGGCTCAAGTCCCGCCCCCGCACCACCGTCCTCGACCCCGCCGCGGCCGAGCCGGTCCCCGTGCCCGACTCCGCGGGCACCGCCCTCGACAATCTGTCCACCGCCCGCGCGCTCGCCCTGATCGCCGCGCTCCCGCGCGACCAGGCCGAGGCCGTCCTGCTCCGCGTCGTGATCGGCCTGAGCGCACCCGCGGCGGCCGACGTCCTCGGCAAACGCCCCGGCGCCGTACGCACCGCCGCCTACCGCGGCCTGCGCCGCCTCGCCCAACAGCTGGGCGCCGGAGCCCGCGAGCCGCGCGGACGCGCGGTGGCGCCCGCGGAATCCGGCGGGGAGGTCGGCACTACGGACGCGGACGTCACGGACCCGGCCGGTACGGGCGCCGGAGGTAAGGACATCGCGCGTGGTGAAACCGCGCGCACGGACATCGCGTGTACGGACTCGGGCGGGCCGGCGGTCGTCGGACGCCGACGGGTCGCGGGCGCGGACGGGCCGGGGCGCGGCGGCGCCGACGAGGTGGTGGGTGACGATGCCGGGGAGGCGTGAGATGGACGACGGACGTGACGTGGGCACCTGGCCGGACCCGGTGACCGCCGAACGGCTGCTGAGCGTCGTCACCAAGGGCGAGTGCCCCGCCGAACCCGGCACCCTCCACGAGGTCGCCGACGCCCGGTTCTTCACACTGCTGCGGCTGCTGACGGCCGCGTCCGGGGACACCGAGGTCGACCCCGAGCGCGAACAGGCCGCGCTGGCCGCCTTCCGGGCCGCGCGCCGTACCGGCGGCGCCGACGAGGGACGGCGGCTGGTGGTGTCGGGGCGGTCCGCGAAGGCGCTGGCCGGGGGACTCGTCGCGGTCTTCGCGGTGAGCGGGGTGGCCGTGGCAGCCGGGACCGGCGTGCTGCCCGGACCCTTCCGCGGCGGCGCCTTCCACGCGGGTCCCCTCGCCGCCGGTGGCGCCGGCGGGACCGCCGACGGACCGGGCGCCGCCGTACCGCGCACGACCTCCCCGCCCGCGCCCGGCACCGACGCGCCCCGCGGCGCCTCGCCGTCCCCCACCGGGGACGACGGGGGACACCGGCACGGCGACCCGCGCGCCCCGCACCACCCCGGCCCGTACAAGCCGTCGGACAGGAACCACCAGGCCGTGCTCAAGGCGCTGTGCCGCGGCTATACGCAGGCCACCCGGCACGGCGGGCACGCCGATCCGTGGCTGGTCGCCCGGCTCCAGGGGGAGGCGGGCCGCAAGGAGCGGATCGCCGACTACTGCCGCCGGGTGCTCGCGCACGGGCAGTCCGCCCCGGCCGCCACGACCGACCCCGTCGGCACCGACGGCTACACCTGGCCCACCGGGGGCGCGCCGACAGGGCCGGGCACGTCCGCGCCGCCGTCGCCGGGCGCCACGGCCCCCGGCCAGGACTCCGGCTCGGGCTCGGGGTCGAATTCCGGCTCGGAGCAGGGCTCCGGCGCGGGGTCGAATTCCGGCTCGGACGACTCCTCCGGGCAGGGAAAGAGTGACGAGAACGCGACACACGACCACGGGACGACCGTGAGGTGACCTCCGGAGCGACGATCCGGCACAGTGGACGCCATGCTTACCGGGGTTCCCTCGCCGCACGATCCTCACGTGCGTCACATGCGCCAGATGTTCCTCGCGGTCGTCACCGGAAGCTTCATCTTCCTCATCCCCTGGATCGGCTACCTGCTGGCGAGCCTCCCGAGCCACCGGGTGGTCAGCCAGTGGCGCTTCGCGTGGGTCGGCTTCGACTGCGCGCTGATCCTCGCGATCGGCGTCACCGCGCTGTGCGCCTGGCGGCGGCTCCAGATCTTCATCCCGTGGGCGATCGTCACCGGCACCCTGCTGATCTGCGACGCCTGGTTCGACGTCGTCCTCGACTGGAACAGCGACGACAGGGTGGGCTCGCTGCTCACCGCCGGCCTCGCCGAACTGCCCATGGCCGCGTTGCTGTTGTACGTCGCCCGGAAGATGATCAGACTGACGATCATCATCGCCTGGCAGCGGGCGGGCCGCACCGACCCGGTGCCGCCGCTGTCCCGGCTGTCGCTGCTGATACTGACCGCGCACCAGGACCACGCCGCGCGCCGCGGTGACCACGAGGGAGACCGCCGATGACCACCGCACCGCGGGGCCGCGACGCGACGGACGCCGAGGTACGGGTCGCGGACGCGCCCGGTTCCGAAAGCGCCGGTTCAGAAAGCCCCGGTTCCGCGAGCCCCGACTACGACGTCCTCGTGGTCGGCGGCACCGGCGTGGACACCATCGTGCGGGTCGACGACTTCGCCATCCCCGACAGCGACTCGGTCGGCGTCCCGCCGATCCGCGACTATGTCGCGCACACCGGCAACGGCGTCGCCCTCGGCTTCCACGCGCTCGGCCTGACCACCAAATTCATCGACTTCCTCGGCGACGACGCGCAGGGCCGGATGATCCTGGAGCGGTACGCGTCCGCCGGGCTCGACTTCAGCCATCTGCCCGCGCCCGCGGGCACCCCGCGCAGCGTCAACCTGGTCGACCGCGAAGGGCGGCGCTTCTCCTTCTACGACGGCCGCCACCCGGACGGCCTGCGGCTGCCGAGCGCCTTCTACCTGCCCCACCTGGAACGCGCCCGCCATGTGCACATCTCCCGATCGCCCCTGGCCCAGGACGTGTTCGCCGACGCCGCCCGGCTGGGCCGCACCGTCTCCACCGACCTGCACGCCTGGGACGGCGAGGACGCCTCCGCCCACCCGTGGGCGTACGGCGCGGATCTCGTCTTCTTCAGCGCCGCCTCGGTGGGCGACGGGATCGGCGCGGTGATGCTGCGGATCGTCGAGCGGGGCAGGGCCTCGCTGGTCGTCGCCACCGACGGCGCCGCGGGCTGCCACGTCCTGGCCCGCGGCGACGACCGGCCGCGGCACTTCCCCGCCGTCACCCCCGAACGCCCGGTCGTGGACAGCAACGGAGCCGGTGACGCCTTCCTCACCGCCTTCCTGCACGCCCGGTTCGCCGGGCGCGACCTGGCGGAGTGCGTGCTCGCCGGTTCCGTCTCCGGCGCCTACGCCTGCGGGAGCCACGGCACCCACGAGGAGATCATCGGCGCCGCCGACCTCGCCGCGGCCGTCGCCCGCGCGCGTGCCGCGGCCAACGGCGCGGTGGGGGCCGTCCTTTAGCCCGTGCCCGTACGGATCGACGTCCTCAGGCCGCCTCGATCCGCCGTACCGCCGTGTCCAGGGCCGCGTCCTGCGACGCGTAGACCTCGCACACCGGGTCGCCGCTCGGTGTGCGGGTGTGGTCGATCTCCCACAGGCTCACCTCGGTGCCGTCCAGCAGCAGGAACGCGTGCTCGTACAGCGACCACGACACATGGCGGCCCCGGATCAGGGCGCTGCGGCGGGTGACGATGCTGATGTCGTGCGCGATCGCGGCGCGCAGCCTGCCGCGGACGTCCTGGCCGGGCGCGTTGGCGTTGGTCGCGCGGCGCAGCAGCCGCCAGGCGTGCTCGGCGGAGTCGCCCTCGGTGTACGCGCGACGGAAGGCGTCGGGGGTGTCGGCGAGCAGCCCGGTCGCGGTCGCGGGCAACGTGTCCTCGTACGGCGACGCGGGCGCGTCGGGGGCGAGGTCGCGCGGTCCCGGGGAGCCGCCGAAGACCGCGTCGACCTCCCACTCGGCGAGCGTCAGGTCCTCGCGTTCGGTGAAGACGGCGCGGTGCACGGCGCCGTCGTCCGGCCCCGCGTTGTGTTCGAGCTCCCACACCACGCGGACGGCGCCGTCCGGCAGCAGGAAGCTGTGCCGGAAGGTGCGCCGGTTCAGCTTGCGCGGCGGGCCCTTGGTGTGACGGCACGACTGGAGGCCGCAGTAGTGCATCAGCGCGGTGCGCACCTCCGCGGCCAGGACGGGTTCCACCCGTTCCCCGTTCTCCGCACGGCGGAGTAACTGGTCGAACTGCTCCGCCGGCCGGCCGCCCGACCGTACGGGCTCCGTTCCGTTCTTAGGCTCTGCGTCCATCCGGCCCTCCCGGCTCCGCCTCGCCAACCCCGCGGCGACTCAGGGTAGTAGCGCGGTAGCCGATTGCGCCCGCGAACGCGCAGATTTGCGGCGCATGGTTGGCCCCCGCGCGCCCTCCGGTTGCGTGATCCGCCGTCAGTTCCCGTCGCCGGACGGGCCTTTCGCGGCGCACCACAGGAGCGCGCCGCGCAGGTGGGCGCGGAAGTCCGGGTCGGCGTAGGCCGTCGCGTCGTGGCCCAGCGCCGTGTAGAACGACCGGCCCGCACCCAGGCGACGGCACCACACCAGCGGATGGTCGGCGCCCATCGTGCCGCCGGTGTAGCCCCGCTCGTCCACCGAGGCCAGCACGCGTACGCCCGCGTCCGCGCCGGTGGCCCGGCCGGCATCGCGGGGATTGGCGCGGAAGTTGTACCACTCGTCGGTCCACGTCCAGCGCTCCGGCAGGTGCGCGGTCGCCGGGTGCGTACGGTCCTCGACGGTCATCTCGGCCCGCTGGATCTCCGGGTGCCCGTCGAAGCGGGCGCCGACCAGCTCTTCATAGTACGGCCAGTGCTCCTCCGCGCAGGCGGCGGCGTGGACGCCGAGGAAACCGCCGCCGTCCGTGACGTAGGCCCGCAGGTGACGGCGGGTCAGGTCGTCGAGGACGTCACCGGTGGGGGAGAGGAAGACGACGGCCGCGCAGCCGTCGAGCACGGCTGCCCCCAACTCCGCGCTGTCCTCGGTGTGGTGGACGCGCAGTCCGTGGTCCGCCGCGATCTCGGTGAGGGCGGCGGCCCCGGCCGGTATGGAGTCGTGCCGGTACCCGGCGGTGGCGCTGAAGACGAGGACGCGGTCGGATCCGGGCATGCGGGCGGCTCTCTGCGGGCTGGGGCGGGCTGCGGGGTCAGTCGGAGGGGGAGTCGTGGTCGGTGCGGTCGGGGTGCTCGCGGGCCTGGCCCGGCCCGACGCCGTCACCCGTCGGGAACGGCGTACCGCAGCGGGCGCAGGCGCGGGCCGTCATGTCCTCGCGGAAGGCGCCGCATTCGTCGCAGACGCGGTTCAGCCAGCAGACGGGGTCGCCGCCCTCGGTGTGCTCACCGGACTCACGCACGTCGTCCCCACTCCCTGTCGCGTTCCGTTTCCCTGTCCTGGCCCACCTGTTCCGCCTGGTCCGCCCGGTCCGCCCGATCCGTATGCTGCCCGGTCTCGCGCTCGCGCGCGTCCCAGCGGTTCATCGCGCGGCGCAGCGACCGGGATTCGGCGAAACCGAGGCGGGCCGCGCGCTGGGCGGAGCCGCCGCCCGCGTGCCGGGGATCGGCGGACCGTTCACGGCGTACGGCGTCGAGTTCGGCGCGCCAGGTGGTGCCCGACTCGCCGAGACGGCGCTGGAGGGTGCGCGGGCTGACCGCGAGCCGCCGCGCCGCTTCGGCCAACGAGGGTCGTCCCTCGGGCAGTTGGGTGATGATCGCCTCGCGCAGACCGGGCACGGCGACGCCCTCGGTGTCCGCCCGGGGAACCCGTACGGTCCGCGCGGTACGCATCATGATCGCGGCGAGCGCCGGGTCCGCGGTGACCAACGGGCGTTCCAGATCGGCGCGGTGCAGCGTGATCGCGTCCGCCTCGGCGTCGAAGTCCACCGGCGCGTCGCCGAACGCCTCCCCGTAGCCGCCGTGTCCGCGTGGCCGCCGGTGGGTGAAGGAGACCCGCAGCGGGGTGAGGGCCGTCCCGGTGGCGTGGCGCAGTTGCGAGGTGACCACCGACAGGGCGAACTCCGCGACGACGCCCCGCAGTTCGTCGTCACCGCGCCGCACCGCGTACTCCACGCTCACCTCGTCGCCCGACTCCGTGCTGGTCAGCACCGAATTGCTGCTCACCAGATGGATGTACGAGGCGGCCCTGGCCAGGCCCTCGCCGACGGTGGGCGCGGTGCTCAACAGGTAGTCGAAGAGGTCGAGCAGTCCCGGCCGGTAGCCCGCGGCGGCCAGCAGCCCGGCGTCCGGCCGCTCCGTGCGGGCCAGCACCGCGCCCCAGAGGCGGTAGGTGTTCGCGGACGGCGTCCGCGCGGTCTCCGGCCCGTGCAGGACGTTCGGCAGTCCCGCCGCCCGTACGAGCTGCCGCGCCTGCGCGAGGCTCGGGGTGGCCGCAGTGGCGATGAAGCGCGGCACGACGACGCACTCCGTCAGCCGGTCGGGCTCCGTCAGCCGGTCGGGGGCGGCGGGCCCTGCCGGGCCGACGGGCGGTGTCGCGGTGGGGGGCATGACCGGCTCCTCGGGCAGTCGGCTCGTCGGGTCGGGTCGGGTCGGGAGGTGTGCGTGGTGCGTGGTGCGTGGCGCATGGTTCATGCGAAGGGGTTCCGGCAGCTTACGCGGCATGTGGCGTGTTGGGTCCGGTGCGTGGCGCGTTATGCCCTCCCTTGGCACCTCCTGTCCGGGACATGATCGGGGGCACCGGTGCCCCTGGGCATCGTGGGTGTCCCGTGTCGGGGGAGGCGCGGGGACAACGGGGGACGGCCGGTGCGGATGGGTCTCCATTCGCACCGGCGGCACCCCTTTTTGTGGCCCGGACCGGCTCGTCCCGCGCTCCCGGACCGGCTCGCTACGCCTCCGGGTCGAGCCAGTGGGCGCGGCCGATGCTGATGACGCGCATGCGCATCCGGGCGGCGTGGATGATGCGGTCGCGCGCCGCCGGGTCGTCCGCGGGGGCCTCCAGGAAGGCCGCGGCCGTCATCACCATGTGGTCGACGTACAGCTCGGCCAGTACGCGGAGGTCGTCGGCCGGCCAGCCCGCGGAGACGGGCTGCGCGGCGAGTCCCGCGGCCACCTCGTCGGCGAAACCGTTCAGCTCCGCGGCGATGGCCTCGCGGACCCGCGCCACGCCGCCGTGCCGCTCGCGGGCGACGAAGCGGACATGCGCGCGGTGCTCCGCCACGTACGCCGCGGTGAGCGCCACCGTCCGGTCGATGAGTTCCGCGGAATCGGCGCCCTCGGCCAGCACCGCCCGGATCACGGTGTGCAGGCTGCCCAGCGACTCGGCGACCAGGGCGACGCCGAGGTCGGCCATGTCGGGGAAGTGCCGGTAGAAGGCGGCGGGGGAGACGCCGATCTCCCGGGTCAGCTCGCGCAGGCCCAGGCTGCTGAGGTTCTGGTGCTCCAGCAGCCGCAGGCCCGCGTCCAGCAGCGCCTGCCGGGTCTGCTGCTTCTGTGCCTGGCGGACCCCCGGAGTGTGACTCATGTCATTCAGTAAACAACCGTTCTCCGACTTTGGCCAGCGCGGCCCGGCGCTACACTGATGAAGTCAGTGAACAAGTGTTATCTGAAACGTCAACTCCCCGGAAGTGGAGCAGACATGAGCCTCGTCGTCCTCCTGCTCGGCATGGGCGTCCTGATGGGCGCCGCCGCCCACACCACGCTGCCGGTCTTCCTCGTCGCCGCGGGCGCCATCGCCGTCTGGCTGTTCGGCTTCGCGGTCCGCGAGGGCATCGCCCGGCACCGCGGCTGAACCCACGCCGACGCGCACCCCGCACTCCGCGTGCGGCACGGGCCCCTACCGGCCCGACACCCCGGCCCACCACGACAGTTCCCGGAAGGAACACCGTGAACACCGCAGCCCACCCGGTCGCGACCGGCACACCGGCCGCGAACACCCGTGACGCCGACGGCATGGCCGTCGCGTCCTTCCTGCTCGGCCTCCCCGGCCTGCTCGTCCTCAACCTCGTGCTCGGCCCGGTCGCCATCGTGCTGGCCCTGGTCGCGATCAGCCGCGGCACCCAGCGCCGCGGGCGCGCGCTGCTCGGCTTCGCCCTCGGCGTCGCCGACCTGCTGGTCGTCCTGGCGCTGACGATCGCCCACCACGGCGTGATCTGGCAGTTCAGCTAGGGACTGCCGATCCGCCGATCCGCCGAACAGAGCGGGCCCTCCCGCAAGGGAAGGGCCCGCTCGGCGTTCGGTGAGTCCGGTCCAGGACCCGGTTCGGGTCGCGGGCGCTAGCCCAGGTCGATGCCCGGGTAGAGGGGGAAGCCCGCGAGCAGGTCGGCGGCGCGCTTGGCGACCTGCTCCGCCACCGCCGCGTCCAGCACGTGCTTCGCCTTCGACAGGCCGCCGCTCTTCGCGGGCGCGGCCGTCGTACCGGACAGCACCGTGTCGATCAGGCCCGCGATCTCGTCCATCTCGACCGCGCCGAGCCCGCGCGTGGTGAGCGCCGGGGTGCCGATCCGGATGCCGGAGGTGTACCAGGCGCCGTTCGGGTCCTGCGGCACCGAATTGCGGTTGGTGACGATGCCCGCGTCCAGCAGCGCGGCCTCGGCCTGGCGGCCGGTCAGCCCGTAGCCGGAGACGTCGATCAGCACGAGGTGGTTGTCGGTGCCGCCCGTCACCAGCTTCGCGCCGCGGGTCAGCAGCCCCTCGGCGAGGGAGCGCGCGTTGTCGACGACGGCCTGCGCGTAGTCGGCGAACTCCGGCCGCGCCGCCTCCGCGAGCGCCACGGCCTTCGCCGCCATGACGTGCGGCAGCGGGCCGCCCAGCACCATCGGGCAGCCGCGGTCGACGTGCTCGGCCAGCGAGTCGTCGCACAGCACCATGCCGCCGCGCGGGCCGCGCAGCGACTTGTGCGTGGTCGTCGTGACGATGCTCGCGTGCGGCACCGGGTCGAAGTCGCCGGTCAGTACCTTGCCCGCGACCAGACCGGCGAAGTGCGCCATGTCCACCATGAGCGTCGCGCCGACCTCGTCCGCGATCTCCCGCATGAGACGGAAGTTCACCAGCCGGGGGTACGCCGAGTAGCCCGCCACGATGATCATCGGACGGAATTCGCGGGCGGTGGCCCGTACCGCGTCGTAGTCCAGCAGACCGGTCGCCGGGTCGGTGCCGTAACTGCGCTGGTCGAACATCTTGCCCGAGATGTTCGGGCGGAAGCCGTGGGTCAGGTGGCCGCCCGCGTCCAGGGACATGCCGAGCATCCGCTGGTTGCCGAATTCGCGGCGCAGTTCCGCCCAGTCCCCCTCCGACAGGTCGTTGACCTGCCTGACGCCCGCCTTGGCCAGCGCCGGGCTCTCGACCCGCTGCGACAGCACCGCCCAGAAGGCCACCAGATTCGCGTCGATGCCCGAGTGCGGCTGTACGTAGGCGTGGTCGGCGCCGAACACGGTCCGCGCGTGCTCGGCGGCCAGCGACTCGGCGGTGTCCACATTGCGGCAGCCCGCGTAGAAACGGCGGCCGACGGTCCCCTCGGCGTACTTGTCGCTGAACCAGTTGCCCATCGCCAGCAGCACGGCGGGCGACGCGTAGTTCTCGCTGGCGATCAGCTTCAGCATCTCGCGCTGGTCCGTCAGCTCGTTCGCGATGGCGTCCGCGACGCGCGGTTCGACCCCGCGGATCACGTCCAGCGCGCTGCGGAAGGCGGTTGAAGCGGTTGAGGCGGTGCTGGCAGACGGCTCGGAAGCGGCCATGGGAGTCCTCCTGATCGGAACGGGACGGCCCAGGCGCACGGCACTTCATCGCTTCCAGCGCGGGCCGCTTCCCGATGGTTGAACCCATCCCAGCGCGCCAGTCACGGCCCGTCGCCGAGCGTACCAAGTCCCTCGGGGGCGCGTACCGCGCGTCGGCCTGGTGAGACGGTTCCGCACACCCCTGCCCGCCCGCGTCACCGCCCGCCGGTGCCGGGGCCGCTCGCGCGGGGCGTCGAGAGGCGTCTGTTTGGATGGGGGCGAGGCTCCGGTGGCGGGGTCCGGAAGCCGTGGGGAGCAGCATGGATGCCGTCGGATCGCCCGTGAGGACCCGTGTGAGCGAAGGGGGCACGGGGGTGATCGAGCTGGACCGTCCGGGGGCGCTGAACGCGCTGGACCTGACGATGGTCCGGCTGATGACGCAGGCGCTGGAGGGGTGGCGCGACGACGCGGCCGTACGGTCGGTCGTGGTGCGCAGCACGTCGCCCAAGGCGTTCTGCTCGGGCGGTGACATCAGGGCCGTACGGGCGGCGGCGCTCGCCGGGGACGAGACGGCGGTGAAGACGTACTTCACGGCCGAGTACGGGCTCAACGCGATGATCGCGCGGTACCCGAAGCCGTACACGGCGCTGATCGACGGTTACGCGATGGGCGGCGGCCTCGGCATCTCGGTGCACGGGTCGGCGCGGGTCGTGACCGAGCGGGCGGCGCTCGCCATGCCGGAGACGGGGATCGGCTTCTTCCCCGACATCGGCGCCAGCTACTTCCTGCCCCGGTTGCCGGGCGCGGTCGGCTGGTATCTCGGGCTGACCGGTGTGCGGGTGTCGGGCGCGGCGGCCGTGGCGTGCGGTCTCGCCACGCATTACGTGCCCGCCGCCGAACTGCCCGCGCTGGAGGCGGCGCTGATCGGCGACGACGGCACGGACCTGGCAGGGGCGCCGTTGGCGCGGTACGTCGGCGCGCCGCCGTCGGAGCTGACGGACCACCTCGCCGCGATCGAACGCTGCTTCGCGGCCCCCGACCTCGGCGAGGTGTGGGCGCGGCTGGTGGCGGAGGACGAGGACCGCGCGTGGGCGGACGACACGCTGGAGGCGCTGCGCCGTGCGTCGCCCGCGAGCCTGGCGATCACCTTCGACCTGCTGGCGCGCGGCGCCCGCGCGGAGCTTGAGGAGTGCCTGGCGGACGAGCTGGCATGGGCGTGCGCGACGGCGTTCACCCCCGACTTCGCGGAGGGCGTGCGCGCGGCGCTGGTCGACAAGGACCGCAAGCCGACCTGGTCAGCGACCCTGTAGCTCATTATGTGAGATGCGGGTGTCATGATGTGGACGACGGGCGTAGCGTGACCGCTGAACTCGCCGTGCCGCGGCGGGAGCTGACGGCCCGAGGGCCGGGGAACGGAGTGCCGCGCCATGCCGAGGGAATGGGACGCCAAGACGTACGACTCGCTGCCCCTGCCGCACCTCGGCTGGGGACGGCGCACGCTCGGGCGGCTGCCGCTGGCCGGTGACGAGCGGGTGCTCGACGCGGGTTGCGGCACCGGCCGCGACACGGCGGGCCTGCTCGACCTCCTGCCGCGCGGCCGGGTGGTGGCCGTGGACGGCTCCGTCCGCATGCTGGAACAGCTCCGCGAACGCCTCGCCGGACGGCTGGACCGCGTCGAGGTCGTCCACGCCGACCTGACGCGACCGCTGCCGTTCGACGGCGAGGTGGACGCCGTCTTCAGCGTCGCCGCCTTCCACTGGATCGCCGACCACGCGGCGCTCTTCACCTCGCTCGCCGGACGGCTGCGCCCCGGCGGCCGACTGGTCAGCGAATGCGGCGGCAGGGGCAACATCGCGGCCGTCAACGCGGCCGTGGCCGACGTCCTGGGCGGCGCGCCCGACGTCTGGGACTTCGCCGGGGTCGAGGACACCCGGCGGCAGCTCGCCGACGCCGGGTTCACCGGCATCGAGGTCGGCCTCCGGCCGGACCCGGCCCGCTTCGAGCCCGGCGACCAACTGGAGTCCTACCTCGCCACCGTCGTCCTCGGCGCCCACCTCGACGGCATGGCCGACGACGACCGTGAGCCCTTCGTCAAGGCCGTCGCCGCCCGGCTCGCCGAACCGGTCGTGGACTACGTACGCCTGGAGATCGCGGCGACACGGGCGTGAGGGGCGGGGCCCGGCCGGGAGGGGCCGCGCACGGGCCCTGTACGCCTGTTCCGCGCATGTCTCCCGGCGGCCCGCCTGCCCCGGAGCCGGCGCCCCGCCACCCCCCGGGCGGTACGGGACGCGGTCCGGTCGGGGGGAGCCGTGACGGGGCCGGAGCGGCGCTCGCGCGCAGGGCGCTCGAAGTCGCTGAACCGGTTGAGCGGAGCAGCCTCATAGGGCACCATGGGAGTCCGTCACACAGGGTGCGGCGACGTTTCAGCGTTGTTAAGGTGTGTGCCGATCGCATCCGAGCACGGCCCGCGCGGGCCCTGGCACCTTGAGGCCGAGTGAGCCCTGTGAAGCGTCCCACCATCGCCGACATCGCCGACGCCGCGGGCGTGTCCAAGGGCGCGGTCTCGTACGCGCTGAACGGCAAGGCCGGGGTGTCGGCGCAGACCAGGGCCCGGATTCTGGAGATCGCCGCGCGGATGGGCTGGCATCCGAGCAGCGCCGCCCGCGCGCTGTCCAACAGCCGCAGCGGCGCGATCGGACTTGTCGTGGACCGGCCCGCGTGGGTGCTGGGCATCGAGCCGTTCTTCATGCAGCTCATCTCCGGCGTCGAGGCCGGTCTCGCCGCCACCGGCACGGCGCTGCTGCTCCAGGTCACCGAGGACGCGGACGCCGAGGAGGCCGCGTACCGCCGCTGGTGGGGGGAGCGGCGGGTGGACGGCGTGCTCCTGGTCGACCTGCGCGACGACGACCACCGGCTGGGCCTGCTCAGGGAGTTGGAGCTGCCGGGCGTGGTGGTCGGCCACGCGGCGGGCGTCCCCGGCGTCCCGTCGGTGTGGCTCAACGACGCAGAGGCCGTACGGGAGACGCTGGCGTATCTGGCCGCGATGGGGCACCGGAGGATCGCCCGCGTCGCGGGGCCCGCGCATTTCGTGCACACCCGCGAGCGCGGCGAGGCGTTCGACGCGGCGGCGGCCGAACTGGGCCTGACCGGCGTGAGCTGTGTGTACACCGACTACTCCGGCGAGGACGGCGCCCGCGCCACCCGCCGCCTGCTGTCCGGCGCCGACCGGCCGACCGCGATCGTGTACGACAACGACGTGATGGCGGTCGCCGCGCTGAGCGTGACGCAGGAGATGGGCATCCCGGTCCCGGCCGAACTGTCCCTGGTGGCCTGGGACGACAGCGAGCTGTGCCGTCTGGTGCACCCGGCGCTCACCGCCGTCAGCCGGCGCGTGCCCGCGTACGGCGAGCGGGCCGCCGCCGCGCTGCTCGCGCTGGTCGACGGCCAGGAAGTGGCCGACATCCTGCTGGAGGCGCCGGTCCTGGTGCCGCGCGGAAGCACGGCGCCCGCTCGGCGCTGAGGCCGCCCGCTGGGCGCCGAGGCCGCTCGCTGAGGCGGCCCGCTGAGGCTGAGCCCGCTCCCTGAGGCTGAGCCCGCCGGGGGAAAGAGGTACGTCCCCGGAGCCCGCTCCCGCGCGCCGCCGCGCTTCTTCCCGCGGTCTGGACCAATGCCGCAGGTCACACCGGCCGCCCGCACGCAATCACCGCTGTTTCATTCTGTTACAGCGATTCAGCCCATGTTCAATCCCTTGACGCCTATAGGGTGCGCGAGTTAAATCACGTCGCGATATAAGTCGTGAAACAAGTGATGAAACAAGTGGGCGCCCCACGACTGCCCATTTCGTCATGTCAGGGCCATGCCATCTCAGCCGTAGAAAGGCAACCGGACCCATGAGCGCAGCAACCCGCCCCCACGCGGGCAGACGCCGCTTGCGGCGCACACTCGTCGGGATGCTCGCCGCCGCCGCGGCGGCCGTCACCCCCATGCTGGCCGTTCCGGCCACCGCGCACGCCGCGGGCGAGAGCGTGCAGGTCTATCTGACCACCACCTCCGACTCCGGCGGACGCAACGTCGTCAAGGGCCTCGAACAGCAGACGCCGCTCACCTTCGCGACCGGCACCGGCGGCTCGGGACAGAACGTCACCGTCGACGAGAAGACCACCTACCAGCAGTTCAGCGGCGGCGGCGCCTCGTTCACCGACACCGCGGCCTGGCTGATGAACTCCAGCGGCGCGCTGTCCGCCTCGACCCGCAACACCGTGATGCAGAAGCTGTTCGACCCGGTCAACGGGATCGGCCTCGGCTTCCTGCGCAATCCGATGGGCGCCTCCGACCTGGCCCGCGGCAACTACACGTACGACGACATGCCCGCGGGGCAGACCGACCCGACGCTCGCGCACTTCAGCATCGCCCACGACCTGGCCGACGTCGTGCCGCTCACCAAGCAGGCGCGTCAGCTCAACCCCAACGTCAAGGTGATGGGCACCCCCTGGACCCCGCCGCCGTGGATGAAGGACAACGGCGCCTACAGCCAGGGCTGGTTGCAGTCGCAGTACTACGCCGCGTACGCGCAGTACTTCGTCAAGTACCTCCAGGCGTACCAGGCGCAGGGTGTGCCGATCGACTACGTCACCGTGCAGAACGAGCCCACCTGTTGCGGCGGTTACCCGTCGGCGCAGTGGAACGGCGCGGGGCTGGCGTACTTCACCAAGACCAATCTGCTGCCCGCGCTGCACGCGGCCGGACTGTCCACCAAGGTCCTCGCGCTGGACTGGAACTGGGACACGTACGACAGCTACGCCGCCCCCACCGTCACCGACGCGGCCATCCGCAACGACCCCAACTTCGGCGGTCTGGCCTGGCACGGATACGGCGGTGACGTCAGCGAGCAGACCACCGTCCACAACCAGTACCCGAATCTGCCCGCCTTCGACACCGAGCACTCCGGTGGCACCTGGATCGCCAACCAGCAGAAGGAGGACATGCACAATCTGATCGACTACACCCGCAACTGGGGCCAGAGCTGGGTCAAATGGAGCCTGGCGGTCGACCAGAACATGGGTCCGCACAACGGCGGCTGCGGCACCTGCACCGGCCTGATCACCGTGCACAACGGCGACAGCCGCAGCGGGCAGGTGGACTACACGATCGAGTACTACACGATGGGCCACCTCACGAAATTCGTGAAGCCCGGCGCGTACCGGATCGCCTCCACCGCCAACACCAGCGTGCCGAACGTCGCCTGGCGCAACCCCGACGGGTCCAAGGCGCTCATCGCCTACAACGACACGTCGTCCGCGCAGACGATCCGGGCCAACTGGGGCAACGAGAACTTCTCCTACTCGCTGCCCGCCGGCGCCTCGGCCACCTTCACCTGGAACGGCACCCAGGGCACGGGCAGCGGCGGCACCGGCCACACCGGCGCGATCACCGGCTACGGCGGCAAGTGCGCCGACGCCGCCAACGCCAGCAGCGCCAACGGCACCGCCGTGCAGCTCTACGACTGCAACGGCACCACCGCCCAGCAGTGGACCGCCTCCGGCACCACCTTCCAGGTGCTCGGCAAGTGCCTCGACCTGGCCAGCGGCGGCACCGCCAACGGCACCCAGGCGCAGCTCTACGACTGCAACGGCTCCGGCGCCCAGCAGTGGACGCACGGCGCCAACAACACCCTGGTCAACCCGCAGTCGGGCAGATGCCTCGACGCCACGGGACCCAGCTCGGCCAACGGCACCCGGCTCCAGATCTGGGACTGCACCGGGGCCGCCAACCAGCAGTGGACCACGCCCGCCGCGTGACCCCTGCCACCACGGGCGGCCCCGGTGGCGCCCCGGTGATGTCCTGACCTCGACGTAGGCTGTCGGCAGCCACCATTCCCGCTGATCAACCGCCGATCAGCCGTCGCCGACGGAAGGCAGCCGCCGTGTTCGCTCTGCACGCCCAGTGGCGAGCGGACCGGCGGCTCGCCTTGTGGACGGAACACACACCGCCGCGCACGGCGGGCGGCACGAGCCCGCCCGCCGCCGGCGACGCACGGGCGGCGGAGCCCGCCGCTGGTAGTCGTCCCAGGACGGCGACGGGCCGGGACGCGGACGGGGAGACTCCGGCGGGCGCGCCCGCCACGCACCCCTTCGCCGTGCCCGCCGCCGAGGTCGTACGGCTGCTCTCGACGGGCGGCCCAGGACTGGGCTGGCTCGCGGGCCGCGCCGCGCGCGGGACCGCGGGCCTCGTGCTGCCCACCACCGCCGGGCGGCCCCGGCCGTCGCCCGAACTGCGGACCCCGGCCGCTCCCGGCGACGGTCGCGGCGCGCTCGCGCCCTGGACCGTACCGGCCGTCCTGTTCACCCCCGGCCAGGCCGCCCAGCTCCTCGGCGAGCTGTCGCACGCCGACCTGCCCGAGCTGCCCTACGGCGCCTCCGTGCGGTGGCTGGTCGCCGCCCACGACGTGGCGTGGCGGCTGGTCGGCCGGGGCAGGCTGCTGCCCGAACTCGTCCGCGAGGACGGCGTCCCGCACGCCCGGTGGCGCCCGGCGCCCGACGCCGCGGGCCACCAGGAGCTGGCCCGGCTGACCGCGGCCGTCCCGCCGACGCTGACCCTGGGCGCGGCCGACGGCGTACGGTCGGCGGCCGGGCTCGTCACGGACGTCATGGCCGTGCTGGTGGACAGCGAGGCGCGGGCGGCGCTGGAGGACGCGGGGCCGCTGGTGAAGGGCGGGAAGGCGGCCGGAGCGGCCGAGGCGTGGGCGGCGGCGCTCGGCGCGGCGGACGGCCGGATGCGCGCGGCCGACCCGGTCGAGACGGCCCGGCTGGGGGAGCGGCTGGCCGCCTGGCACGCGTCGGCCGCCGCGGACGACCAGCCGCTGCGGCTCTGCTTCCGGCTGACGGAACCGCGCGGCGGCGACCTCGGCGCGGGCCCGGGCGACGGGGCGGAGGACGACGGCTGGAGTCTCGACTTCCTCGTCCAGGCCGTCGACGAGCCGTCGCTCACCGTCGAGGCCGCCGAGGTGTGGACGCGCGGCCCCGCGCAGGCCGCGCTGACGCGGTACGCCGACGACCCGCCGCAGACGGTGCTCGCCGCGCTGACCCGCGCCGCCCGCACGTATCAGGCGCTGCGCACCGCGCTGGCCGGTGAGCGCCCCTCCGGGCTGCGGCTCGACCGGGCCGGGGCGCTGGCCTTTCTGCGGGAGGCGGCCCCGGCGCTGACGGAGGCGGGCTTCGGGGTGCTGGTCCCGTCGTGGTGGCAGCGCAAGCCCGCGCTGGGCATGGCGCTGACCGTACGGGAGCCGCAGCCCGGCACCGTCGAGACGTCGAGCATCGCCGACCGGGACGCGATCGTGGCCTTCCGCTGGCGGGTGGCCCTCGGCGACCAGGCGCTGACCGACAAGGAACTCACCGCGCTCGCCGCCGCCCGGCAGCCGCTGGTACGCCTGCGCGGCCAGTGGACCGAGGTCGACCCGGAGCGGATCGCCGCCGTGCTGGCCTTCCTGGAACGCGCGGGCAGCGGCACCATGACCACGGGACAGGCCCTGCGGATCGCCCTCGACCCGACGGCGGCCGAGGCGGGGCTGCCCGTCACCGTGGTCACCGCCGACGACCCCGCGGACCGGCTCAGCGGCCTCGGCGCACTGCTGCGCGGCAGCGCGGAGCACCGCCCGGAACCGGTCGCCGTACCCGCCGACTTCACCGCGACCCTGCGTCCGTACCAGCAACGCGGCCTGGACTGGCTCGCGTTCCTGTCCCGGCTCGGCCTCGGCGCCGTGCTCGCCGACGACATGGGCCTGGGCAAGACCGCCCAGACCCTCGCGCTGCTCGCCGTGGAACGCGAGCGGGAGGGTGACCCGGACCGGCGCGACCCGGATTGGCGTGACCCGGACCGGCGCGACCAGAGCGCGTACGGCCCGACGCTCGTCGTCTGCCCGATGTCGCTGGTCGGCAACTGGCGGCGCGAGACCGCCGCCTTCGCACCCAAGCTGCGGGTGTACGTGCACCACGGCGCGGGGCGGCTGACCGGTACGGAACTGGCCGCGGCGGTAAGAGGCGCCGACCTGGTGATCACCACTTACGGGCTGGTGCAGCGCGACCACGAGGCGCTGGCCGCCGTCACCTGGCGGCGGCTGGTCGTGGACGAGGCGCAGAGCGTCAAGAACAGCGCCACGCACCAGTACCGGGCGCTGCGCGCCCTGCCCGCCCGGCACCGGATCGCCCTCACCGGCACCCCCGTCGAGAACCGCCTCGCCGAACTGCACGCGCTGCTCGACCTGGTGAACCCCGGCCTGTTCGGCACGGCGGGCGCCTTCAAGGAGCGGTACGCGATCCCCGTCGAGCGCGACGGCGACGCGGCCGTGGCGGCCGAACTGCGCCGCCGCACCGGGCCGTTCGTGCTGCGGCGGCTCAAGTCCGATCCGGCCATCGCCCGCGAACTGCCCGCGAAGCAGCACATCAAGGTGGTGTGCAATCTGACCGCGGAGCAGGCCGCGCTCTACCGCGCGGTCGTCGCCGACATGCTCGCGCGCATGGACGAGACCCGCGGACTGCGCCGCCGCGCCCACGTACTGGCCGCCCTCGGCAAGCTGAAGCAGGTCTGCAACCACCCCGCCCACTTCCTCGGCGACGGCTCGTCTCTGGACGGCCGTTCCGGCAAACTCGCCCGTCTGGAGGAAACGTTGGAGACCGCGCTCGCCGCGGGCGACAAGACGCTGTGCTTCACCCAATACGCGGCCTTCGGCGCCCTGTTGCGCCCGCATCTGGCCAGGCGGCTCGGCACCGAGGTGCTGTTCCTGCACGGCGGCGACCCGGCGCGGGCCCGCGAGGACATGGTGGCCCGCTTCCAGGAGACGGACGGCCCCGCCGTCTTCCTGCTCTCCCTCAAGGCGGGCGGCACCGGCCTCAACCTCACCGCGGCCAGCCAGGTCGTGCACATCGACCGCTGGTGGAATCCGGCCGTCGAGGACCAGGCCACCGACCGCGCCTTCCGGATCGGCCAGCCCCGCGACGTCCAGGTGCGCACCTTCGTCTGCGCGGGCACCGTCGAGGAGCGCGTCGACGCGATGATCGAAGCCAAGCGCACCCTCGCGGACGCCGCCGTCGGCGCTGTCGGCGCGGGCGACACCGCGGCAGCGAACTGGCTCGCGGAGCTGACCACGGCCGAACTGCGCGACGCCCTGCGGCTGTCGGAGGAAGAGGCGGTGAGCGAGTGACACGTCTCGGCGGTCGGTGCGGGCCCGGCGGCCCGGCGGACGCCGTGGGCCCCGGTGGGTGTACGGGCGCGGCGGGGACCCGTAGCGGCGGTGGGCGAGCGACGCGCTTCGGCGGTCGGTGCGAGTGCGGCGGCCCGGCGGACGCCGTGGGCCCTGGTGGGTGTACGGGCGCGGCGGGGACCGTAGCGGGGGTGAGCGGATGACCGGGGCCGGAAACGGCGGCCGTACGTGGGCCGCACGGCTGGACGCCCGGCTCGCGGGGCTCGGGTACGCGCGCGGCCCGGCGTCGGGGCGCGTCACCGGACTCGCGGTGGAGCCGGGGCTGGTCACCGCCCGGGTACGGGACGGCGCGCCGACGCCGTGGACGGTGCGGATCGAACTGCCTGTGCTGACCGACGCCGAGTGGCGACGGGCCGAGCGGGCCCTCGTCGCCGACTCCGACGCGCGTGAGCAACTCCTGGACGGCGAGCTGCCGCCGGACGCCGACGCCCTCTTCGCCAGGGCCGGGCTGCCGCTGCTCCCGGCCGGGGACGGCGAGCCGGTCCTGGAGTGCGACTGCCCGGACTGGGCGCTGCCCTGCGCCCACCTCACCGCCGTACTCGCCGCGCTCGGCGCCGCCATCGACGACGAACCGTTCCTGCTCACCACCTGGCGCGGCCGGGACCGCCGCGCCGTCCTGGACGCCGTACGCAACGGCCCCCCGCCCGTACCCCTGGACGACGGCCCGGCCCCGGACGACGGCTTCTGGGACTGCGGCGACCTCCCCGACCGCCGCCCCGCCGCCCCGGCACCGGCCGTCGCCGAACTGGGCCGTCCTGCGGTCAGCGTCCGCGGCCGGACCCTCACCGACACCCTCGCGCCCGCCTACGAGGCGTTCCTGACCTGGTGACCGCGCCCCTGTGGGCGCTCCGGTGGCCGGTCGGAGCCGACCCGCTGAGCGCGCGCCCCGGCGACCGGTCCGACGACCGCCGCGGCGCCATGGCGGGAACCCGCCGGTGACCTCGGCTTCCGCGCCGTCCGCCGCGCCCATGCGCGGCACTCTCCGGAGCTAATCCCGCGGCGGTGGAGAGTCACCCGACCGGGGACATGGCGACAGTCACGGTCTGCGCGCCGTTCACCGTACGCGGGCAGACTCCAGGCGTGGCCGGACCCCCAAGGCAGCCGGGAAAAGGGGCCCTTGACGGACCCTCGCCGTCGCGGCGCGCGGGTCCGACGATTGACCCGGGTGGCCCTGTGCCGGTACGACGCCGCCCCGGAAGGCACCTAGTCTGGACAAACCGTCCCACTTCCCGCACTGCTACGCGCACCGTCCCCCGGCGGCCCCGGCCGTCGTACCGCATGCGACGAGGAGTCACCGTGTCCATCGCCCGTGACGAGGGTGCGCTCTGGCAGCGCAATTCGGTGCGGTCCGCCGCCATGCTGCTGCCGGTGGCCGCGGTCGCGGCGCTCGCCGTCAGCAAGTGGCCGATGATCGGCGACAGCGCCGGGCGGCTGGGCCAGGCGGACGCCGAGTGGATGGCCGTCGCGGTCTTCGCCGCGTGCATGACGTGGGTCTGCTCGGCCGTCGCCCAGCAGGGCGCGGTCGTCATGTCGCTGCCGCCCGGCCGGCTGCTGGCCGCGCAGTTCGCGGCCTCGGCGGCCAACCACGTCCTGCCCGCGGGCGTCGGCGGCAACGCCGTCAATCTGCGCTTCCTGGTGCGGCACGGCATGACGCCGACACGGTCGCTCGCGGCGCTCGCCGTCCGCGCCTCGGCCGCCGCCATCGGCCGGGTGACGCTGCTGCTCGTCCTGCTCGCGCTCTTCCCCGACGCCCTGCAAGTGCACCGGCTGGCCCCCGACGGATTCGTGCTGCCCGCCGACCCCATGGTGATCGGCGCGGTCGCGCTGGTGCTGGTCGTGCTGGCGTTCGTGGCCTCGCGGTACGCGGGCCGCGCGCGCGACCGGGCCCGCTGCTTCCTGGCGTCGGTGGCCGACGACGTACGGACCCTGCACCGCGACCGGGCGCGCGTGGCGTGCCTGTGGGGCGGCTCGCTGGCCTTCCCCGCCATGCACGCGTCGGTGGTCGTCGCCGTGGTCAAGGCGGTCCACGCCCCGGTGCCGGTCAGCGGCATCCTGGTGGCGTACTTCTTCGCGAGCACCGCGGCGGGCTGGCTGCCGACCCCGGCGGGGCTCGGCTCGCTGGACGCGGCGCTCGCCCTCGCGCTGGTCACGGCCGGGGCCTCCGCCGTCGCCGCGACCTCCGCCGTGCTCGGCTATCGCCTGGTCACCACCTGGCTGCCGCTCATCCCCGGCGTCGTCGTGCTCGCCTTGCTCGTCAAGCGCCGCGAACTTTAAGGTACGTACCTTTGCCGGAAGCCTTGACTCCCCTCAGTCCCGCCATTTAAATCACGTCCTGAACTAAGACGTAAGGGAAGTCTCCCAGGGTGCCCCGCACCTCACTGTCTGTCAGGAGCATGCCCAAAACCGTTTTCTGACGACCCGACCGAGGAGTCCGGCAATGTCGGCATCACCCCCCACCCGACGCATACGCCCCCTCGCGCTGCTGGCCGCCGCAGGACTGCTGCTGTGCGGCTGGCTGCAACAGACCGCGTCCCCGCAAGCCACCGCGAGCAGGCTCGACACCGCCTCGGTGGCGGCCACCGCCACCTTCACCGACGACTTCAACGGCCCCGCGGGAAGCGCGGTCGACAGCTCCAAGTGGGGCTACGAGACCGGTGACAACGTCAACAACCACGAGCGCCAGTACTACACCAGCGGTACCCACAACGCGGCGCTCGACGGCCAGGGCAACCTCGTCATCACCGCCCGCAAGGAGAATCCGGCCAACTACCAGTGCTGGTACGGGTCCTGCCAGTACACCTCCGCGCGGCTGTCCACCCCGCAGAAGTTCACCCAGACGTACGGCCACTTCGAGACCCGGATGAAGCTGCCGCGCGGCCAGGGCATGTGGCCCGCCTTCTGGATGCTCGGCAACGACATCGGCTCGGTCGGCTGGCCCAACAGCGGCGAGATCGACATCATGGAGAACGTCGGCTTCGAGCCCGGCAGCGTGCACGGCACCATCCACGGCCCCGGCTACTCCGGTTCGGCCGGCATCGGCGCCGGATACACCCTCCCCGGCGGACAGAGCTTCTCCGACGCCTTCCACACCTTCGCCATCGACTGGGCGCCGAACTCCATCAAGTGGTCCGTGGACGGCAACGTCTACCAGACCCGTACGTCCGCCGACCTCGGCGGCAACCGCTGGGTGTTCGACCACCCCTTCTACCTGCTGCTCAACCTCGCGGTCGGCGGCTACTGGCCCGGCGACCCCAACTCCAGCACCACCTTCCCGCAGCAGCTCGTCGTGGACTACGTGCACGTCACCACCAGCGACAGCTCGGGACCGGGCACCGGCACGGGACACGCCATCACCGGCCTCGGCGGCAAGTGCGTCGACGTGGCCTCGGGCAGCAGCGCCAACGGCGCCGCCGTGCAGCTCTACGACTGCAACGGCTCGGCCGCGCAGTCCTGGACGGTCGGCTCCGACGGCACCATCCGCGCCCTCGGCAAGTGCATGGACATCACCGCGGCCGGGACCGCCAACGGCACACCGATCCAGCTCTACGACTGCAACGGCACCAACGCGCAGAAGTGGACCGTGAGCGCCGCCCACGACATCGTCAACCCGGCCTCCAACAGATGCCTGGACGCCTCCGGCAACAGCTCCGCCAACGGCACCCGGCTCCAGATCTGGGACTGCGCGGGCACCGCCAACCAGAAGTGGACCGTGACCGGCTGATGAGAGGGATCCGGCAGATGCGAAAGACCACCACGCTCCTGGCCACCGCCGCGCTCGCCGCGGGAGCCCTGACCGCCCTCGGGATCAGCCAGGCGTCCGGCGCCGACGCCACCGGGGCCGTCACCGGCTACGGCGGCAAGTGCGTCGACGTGGCCTCGGGCAGCAACGCCAACGGCGCCGCCGTGCAGCTCTACGACTGCAACGGCAGCGCCGCCCAGGCGTGGACCGTCTCCTCCGACGGCACCCTGCGCGCCCTCGGCAAGTGCATGGACGTGACCGCCGCGGGCACCGCCAACGGCACACCGATCCAGCTCTACGACTGCAACGGCACCAACGCGCAGAAGTGGACGTCGAGCAACGGCACGCTGGTCAACGCCGGTTCAGGCCGCTGTCTGGACGCGACGGGCCCCAGCTCCGCCAACGGCACCCGGCTCCAGATCTGGGACTGCGCGGGCTCCGCCAACCAGAAGTGGACGCTGCCCACCGGCGGCGGCACCCCGCCGACCACCCCGCCGCCGTCCGGCGGCACCGGCGTCCAGGCCGTCGCGCCGTACCTCTACAACGGCTGGGGCAACCCGCCGGACCCGACGACGATCATGAACGCGACCGGCGTCAAGTGGTTCACGCTCGCCTTCGTGCTCAGCAACGGCACCTGCAACCCGCAGTGGGACGGCGGCCGGGCGTTGACCGGCGGCGTCGACCAGAACACCATCAACAAGATCAGGGCGGCGGGCGGCGACGTCGTCCCGTCCTTCGGCGGCTACAGCGGCAACAAGCTGGAAGAGTCCTGCACCAGCGCGAGTGCGCTCGCGGGCGCCTACCAGAAGGTCATCAACGCCTACGGCCTCAAGGCCATCGACATCGACATCGAGGCCAGCGCCTACAGCAACGGCACCGTCCAGCAGCGCACGGTCGACGCGCTCAAGACCATCAAGGCCAACAATCCCGGCATCGTCGAGTACGTCACCATCGGCACCGGGCAGAGCGGCCCCGACACCGGCCTGATCAACAAGGCCGCCGCCTCCGGGCTGACCGTCGACAGTTGGACGATCATGCCGTTCGACTTCGGCGGCGCGGGCCAGAACATGGGCAACCTCACCACGAAGGCCACCGACGGCCTGAAGAACGCTCTCAAGAACGCGTACGGCTACACCGACGACCAGGCGTACCGGCACAGCGGCATCTCGTCGATGAACGGCATCACCGACAACAGCGAGACCGTCACCGTCGCCGACTTCCGCACGATCCTCGCCTACGCCCAGCAGCATCACCTGGCCCGGCTGACCTTCTGGTCCGCCAACCGGGACCGGCCCTGCCCCGGCGGCTACCCGAACGACGACACCTGCTCCGGCGTCTCCCAGCAGGCGTGGGACTTCACCCGCACCTTCGCGCAGTACGGCGGGTGACACCGCCCGAGTGACCCGGGTGGCACCCCCGCCGCGACGGCGGGGGCGCCACCCCCGATGGCTCTCCGCTCCCCGGCCGTGTAGGCATGGTTCCCGCGATGCACCATGCGACGGCCGGGGAGCGGAGGCATGTTCCGATGACAGATCCGATGCCGCACACGGACGGCCCGGAGGCGGGCGGCGGCCCCGGTTCCGAGCCCGACCCCGGTTCAGGGCCCGGTCCCGGCCGCGTCATGGTCGTGGACGACGACGCGGCGATCCGCCGCTCACTCGGCCGCGCCCTGCGGCTGCGCGGCTTCGCCGTCACCGAGGCCGACGGCGGCGCCGCCGCGCTGGACCTGCTGAGCCGTACCCCGCCCGACATCCTCGTCCTGGACATATCGATGCCCGACGTGGACGGCATCGAGGTGTGCCGGACCCTGCGGGCCGGCGGCGACGACCTGCCGGTGCTGGTGCTCTCCGCGCTCGACGAGGTCGCCGACCGGGTCGCGGGACTCCAGGCGGGCGCCGACGACTACCTCGTCAAACCCTTCGCACTCGAAGAACTCGTCCTGCGGCTGCACGCCCTGCTGCGCCGCCGGCCGCCACGCCCCGACGGCCAGGTCCGCGCCTGCGGCCTCGTCCTCGACCCGGCCGCCCGCACCGCCGCCCGCGAGGGCCGGGCGCTGGAGCTGACCCGCAGGGAGTTCGAACTCCTGGAGTTCCTCGCCCGCAACGCCGGTCTCGTGCTCACCCGCGACCAACTCCTCGACCGGGTCTGGGGATACGACTTCGAGGTCCGCACCGACGCCGTCGACACCTTCGTCAGCTATCTGCGCAAGAAGCTGGAGGCGGGCGGCAGGCCCCGCATCCTGCACACCGTGCGGGGCGTGGGATTCGTCCTGCGGGCCGACGGACGCGAACAGCGGCGAGCCGGGGTACGGGACGGCGTGTCGTGAGGCTGTCCACCCGGATCGCGCTGGCGATCACCGTCCTCGTACCGCTGCTCGTCCTCGCCTCCGGCTGGATCATGGTCCGGCTGGTCGGCCACGACGTTCACGCGCAGGCCGACGCGCACCTGCGGGACCGGGCCGCCGCCGTCCGCACCGACGCCCGCAATCTGCTGCGGGCCATGGCGAACGACCGGTCGGCCGAGGTCGAACAGGCCCGTCAGCGCAAGCTGTTCGCCGCCGCGCTCGACGTCGGCATCCGCGTGACCGGCACCGAGGGCACCGTCACCGAAGGCCCGCAGCCCGCCGACGGCCGGCCGCTGCCCGCCGCGGCGGACGCCGTACGGCCCGTCACCTTCCGTGCGGACGGCAGCAGTTGGCGGGTGCTCGCCGTACCGCTGTCCGTTGTGCGACCCGCCGCGACCGGCACCCTGTGGCTGTTCTCGCCGGACACCGCGGGCCAGGAGCAGATCAGCCGGGTGCGCCGCAGGATCGTCACCGTCGCGCTGCTCACCGCGCCGGTCGCGGGCGCCGCCGCCTGGCTCGCCGTCACCCGCGCGGCGCTCCCGCTGCGGCGGCTCCAGCGCCGCGCCGGGGGCATCGACCCGCGCACCAGCGCCGCCCGCCTCGACCACACGCCGACCCGGGTCACCGAGGTCGACGAACTCGCCCGCACGCTCCAGACCGTCCTCGCGCGCTACGACGAACAGGCCGCCCGTACGGCCGAGGCGCTGGCCACCGCGCGTTCCTTCTCCGCCGCCGCCTCCCACGAACTGCGCAACCCCCTGATGAGCATGCGCATCAACCTCGACGTCCTGGACGGCCGCCCCGAGCCCGACCCCGCGGAACGCGCCGAGATCATCGCCGACCTGCGCGGCGAACACACCAGGCTGCTCGGCCTGTTGGTGATGCTGCGCGCCCTCGCCCAGGGCGACCTGGTCGAGGCCGACGCCTTCGTGCCGGTCGACCTCGCCGACGTGCTGGACGCCGCCGTGGCCGACCTGCGGCGCGAACGCCCCGACGTACGCGTGGAGTTGACTGCGCGGCCGGGCCTGCGCGTGTACGGCTGGCCGCAGGGGCTGCGCTCGGCGGTCGACAATCTGCTGGTCAACGCGGCGGTGCACGGCGCGAGTCGGGACGGGGACGGGCACGGGCCCGGCGGCGGTAGGGGGAGCGGAGGCGGGGCGCTGATCGAGGTGACGCTCGCACCGGGGGCCGACCCGGCGGGCCCCTCTGTCGTACTGACCGTGGACGACCACGGGCCCGGAGTGCCGCCCGCCGCCCGGCGGGAGATCTTCCAGCGCTTCCGCCGCCGCCCCGACAGCCCTGGCTCCGGGCTCGGCCTCGCCCTGGTCGGGCAGCAGATCGCCCTGCACGGCGGGCGGATCACCGTCGGCGACCGGCCGGGCGGTCCCGGCGCGCGCTTCACCGTGGTGCTGCCGCTCGGCGCGTCGGAGCGCCCGCTGCCCGGCGGCCGGGACTGGCTGGCGGGCGCGTCGACGGGGGAGCGGCCGTAGGGCCGCGGACCGCACCGGGCACCGCCTGCCTCGGGTTCCGCGCGAGGGTCACCGGTCGGACCGGGCCACGTGCAAGGTTCCCGGGGCGCACGGCAGTTGCGGTCCGGCCGGTCGTCGCGGGCCTGTCGCGCGGTCACAAGGTTTCCACAAAGACGGTTCCTAACCTCCGGCTCTGACGGGCACCGCGACCGGTGCCGAAACCCTCAGGGAGGAACCCATGCGCCCCACTCGCACCGCCGTGGCGACAGCCGCCGCGCTCGCCGCCCTGCTCGCCGCGGCCGGCACCGCCGTCGCGGACGCCACGAGCCCGTCGGCCGCACCGTCTGCCGACCCGTCCTCGGCACCGGCGGCCGACCCGTCCGCCGCACCGTCGACGGACCCGTCCGCCGCGTCCAGGACCCCGAAGGTCCACAAGGCCCCGACCGGGGACGGCGCCCGCGCCCTGTGCAAGCGGCTGCCGAAGATCGACGCCCGTATCGACCGCGCGCTCGCCCGGCTCAACGGCCCTGCCACGGAACGCGGTTCCGTCGCCCGGCTCCAGAAGCGGGTCGACAACGCGAACACGGCCGGTGACACGGCGGTGGCCACGTATCTCAAGGACAAGCTGACCTTCCGCAAGTCGCTGGTGCCGACCCTCAACCGGCGCAGCACGGATCTGGACGCCGTCCGCACCTGGTGCGGGACACAGGACTTCACGGCGAAGGGCGGCACGAAGTGAGCGGCGCCGCGTCGCGAAAGGGCGGCCGTACGCGGGCCGGTGCCGTGCTGGCCGCCTGCGCGATCGCCGGGGCGCTGGTGACCGGCTGCGGACACTCCGGCCGTACGTCCGCACCGGCGTCGTCGGCGGACACCTCGGCGGGCGCATCCGCGGGCGCGGGCAGCGACTCCTCCGCGCCCTCGGACTCCGAACTCGCCCGTATGCGCAAGCTGGTGGACGACGCGGATTCCGCCGCCGCGACGGCGGAATCCGACGCGGCGGGTGACAAGTGACCCTGCCGCCGGGCTACTTGGCGTCCGCGTAGCACGCCACCGCGTGCGTCTCCAGCGGGAACGGCACCGGGGCGGAGCCGAAGACCAGGCGGCGGGCCTCGTCACCGGCCGCCGTCACCGCCGCCTCGACGGCGGGCGCGAGCTCGGTCGGGGCGTGCACGATCACCTCGTCGTGCTGGAAGAAGACCAGTTGGGGCTCCGGCCCGATCGCGGTCAGCCGGCGGCGCAGCGAGGCCAGCATGGCCAAGGCCCAGTCGGAGGCGCTGGCCTGGATGAGGAAATTGCGCGTGAAGCGGCCCCAGGACCGGGCCGCGCGGCGGTCGGGGGACGCGCCGTCGCCGGGGTCGGCGCTCTCGTCGAGGAACCGGTCGGCGGACGGCGCGGGCGACGTACGGCCCAGCCGCGACCGTACGATCCCGCCCGCCTCGCCCGTCCTGGCCGCGGCCTCCACCAGGGCGAGGGCGGCGGGGAAACGACGGCGCATCACCGCGAGAAGCTGACCCGCCTCGCCGCTGGTCTGCCCGTACATCGCCGCGAGCAGTGCGATCTTGGCGCGCGGCCGGTCGCCGCCGAAGGCGTTCCGCGCCAGGGCCGCGTACAGATCGCCCTCCGCGGCAGCCGCCGCGAGCCCGGCGTCACCGGACATCGCGGCCAGCACCCGCGGCTCCAGCTGCCCGGCGTCGGCGACCACCAGTCGGTGCCCGGGGTCGGCGACGACGGCGGAGCGCAGCAGCCGCGGGATCTGAAGGGCGCCGCCGCCACGCGTCGCCCACCGGCCCGACACCACGCCGCCCACCACGTATTCGGCGCGGAAGCGGCCGTCGCGCACCCAGCTCTCGCGCCAGGCCCAGCCATGCGCGGCGTGGATCCGGGACAGTTCCTTGTAGCGCAGCAGCAGCCCGGCCGCCGGATGCCCGACCTCGCGCAGCTCGTGCGAGCGGGTCGACGTCAGATGCACGCCGACGCGGGCGAAGGCGGGCAGCATCTGGGCGGGGGAGTCGGGGTTGACCGGACGTCCGAGCGCGTCCTGGATACGGGCGGCCAACTCGCCCAGCAGCGCGGGCCGTGCGCCACCCGCGGGGCGCGGGCCGAGCAGCCCGGTCAGCAGCTCGTCGTGCACCTCGGCGCTCCACGGCAGCCCGTCCCGGCCCATCTCGACCGCGGCGAGCGCGCCCGCGGACTCCGCCGCGCACAGCAGCCGGATCCTGTCGGGGTGCTCGCTCGCGGCGATCCGCCGCTGCTGCGCCGCGTGCACCTCGACCAGCGCGGCCAACGGGTCGAGATCCCGCGGGAGATGACGCCGGTCGGCGGCGAACAGCACCGGCTGGTCGTCCGCGCCGGGCTCCGGGGCGTCCTCGGGCTCGGGCAGCCCGTGCAGCCGCGCCCACGCCGCCCCCAGCGACCGGGGCCTGCGGTGCCTGCCCTCCTGCCCGAGCAGCAGCGACTCGACGAGCTTCACGTCATGGCAGCGCGCGGTGCGCACCGACCCCCGGTCGAGCAGCCACGGATACACCTCGTCGGTCGCCGCCCAGACCCAGCGCGGCGCCTGCTCGGCCTCCCGCCGCGCGACCTCAGCGGCCAGGTCCCGTACGACATCGACCTTCCCGACCGCCGTCCCGTCCTCCCCGAGCGCGCACAGCCGCCCGCCCGACCCCACCGGGTCGGGCACGGCGGCGATCCGCGCGACGGCGGCGATGGCTGTACCCACCATCGGAGCCTAGACGCGACCACTGACAATGCCCTGGAGGGCGGGCCCGCGGACGGTGTCGCGCACGGGCCCGGCCGCGTTACCCCGGCGGGCCGACGACACGGCGGCGCAAGGGCCGCGCTCCGGCCCGGCGGCGAATCCTTCTCGCCGCGGGCCGGGGGCGCGGCCCCGGATGTCCCTCGCTGTCGCGTCGGTGGCGGGCGGGCCCGTCAGGAGCTCTGCTGGGCCTCCTCGACCGACTTGCGCACCTCGTCCATGTCGAGGGCGCGGGCCTGCGCGATGACGTCCTCCAGGGCGGGCTCGGGCAGCGCTCCCGGCTGCGCGAAGACCGCGACCTTGTCACGGACGATCATCAGGGTCGGGATCGACTGGATCTGGAAGGCCGCGGCCAGCTCGGGCTGCGCCTCCGTGTCGACCTTCGCGAAGACCAGGTCCTGGTGCTTCTCGGACGACTTGTCGTAGACCGGTGCGAACATCCGGCACGGCCCGCACCAGGCGGCCCAGAAGTCGATGAGGACGAAATCGTGCGACGACACGACCTCGTCGAAATTCTCCTTGGTCAGCTCCACAGTGCTCATGCCCCCACAACGGGCGGCGCCCGCCGGAAATTCCTGCCGTCGCCGCGGGTGCCACGGACCCCGGAGAGTTCACTCATACGAGTGGTGCGGGCGGGGTGTGCAGTGGCGTCCGACCCGTCGGAGTCGTTGGTCGGGTTATGGCAGCAACGCAGTGGATTCCGCAGGACGACGGCGCCGACGGCGCGGGCGACGGTCACCAGCCATGGCGCTATTCCCGTGCCGGAACGGTTCTGCAGAGCACGGAGGCACCGGTCTTCGCGGAACTCGCCGACCAGTGGCGGTCCGCGGGCCGCATGGTGCCGGGCCAGAAGGACACGGAGTGGGCCGAACTGGTCGGCCGCATCCCCCGTCTGACCGGCGTCTGACGACGGTTCCCGGCCCCGGCCCGGACTCCGGCCCCGGCCCAGCCTCCGGCCGATGCCCGGGTCTCCGCTGAGGGCGGCGTCGGCGGTCATCCGCCCGTGGGAGGCGACCGCGCGCCGTCACGGCAGCGGCTGGGGCGGCGGTGGTCCCTGATAGGTGCCGCTGGGGCGCATCCGCAGCGGGCGCTCCTGGTACTCCTCCAGGGCGTGCGCGATCCAGCCCGCCGTGCGCGCCACGGAGAAGACCGTCTCGCCCGCCTCCGCGGGCATCGCGGCGGAGACCGAGAGCACCGCGAGGGCCAGGTCGACGTTGGGGTGCAGCGGGGTGTGGCGGGCGGCCGTCGCCGCCAGGTCGCGGGCCGCGGCCAGCGCGTCGGAGGCGGCGGGCACCTGCCCGAGCAGGTGGAAGAGCAGCCGGGCGCGCGGGTCCTCGCCCTGGTAGAGACGGTGCCCGAGGCCGGGGATCCGCTGACCGGCGCGCAGTTGCTCGGCGACAACGGGACCCGCGCCGCCGCGCTCCAGCACCTCGGCGAGCGTCCGGTGGGCCAGGGCGCTGGCCTGTCCGTGCAGCGGCCCGTCCAGCGCGCCGAGTCCGGCGGACACCACCGCGTAGGGGTGCGCGCGGGCCGAGGCGGCGACCCGCGCGGCCAGCGTCGAGGCGGCCAGGTCGTGGTCGACGAGCAGAGCGAGCGCCGCGTCCAGCACCCGCAGCGACGCCTCGTCGGCGGGCCGCTCGGTCAGCCGCGACCACAGCCGCCAGGCCAGCCCGCCCTCTCCCGAATGCGGCCGACCGAGCGGCGGCAGCGCGCCGACCAGGGTCGGGATCAGGCTGCGCGCCGTGCCCAGCACGGCCTCCTCCGACAGGTCGAAGCGCAGCGGATCCGCGGTGGCCGCCGCGATGACCGCGACCCGCAGCCGGTCCATCGGACCGCAGCCCGCGGGCAGCGCGTCGCCCGCGCTGCGGGCGGCCTTCAACAGCGGCTCGGGCGCGGTGAAGCGGACCCCGCGCCGCAGCACCCCGGTCCACAGCCACTCGGCGACCTCCTCGAAGCCGTACGCCGTGGCCAGCCCGGTCGCGTCGACCCCGCGGAAGTAGAGGCCGTCGTCCTCGATCAAAGTGACGCCGGTACGGATACGGACCCAGGCGCCGTTTCCGCCCCCGCCGCCCCCGCTGTCCGAGGGCCCGTCGGCACCGGCCGCCGCGGGCCGTGCGCGCCGGGCCAGGGCCTCGACCTCGTCCGGGTCGAAGGTGCTGCCCCTGCCGCCCTCGGCCCGTCGGCTGGCGAGCAGGCCGCGGCTGACATACGCGTACAGCGTCTCCGGCTTCACGCCGAGCCGCCGGGCGGCCTCCCGGGTGCTGATCCGGTCCGCCGGTTGATCCGTCATGGCCTCACCGTATCCATAGTGCTCAGCTCATTCACATTGATTCAATCAACATTGACAGAGTTTAAATCAATCATGGAGAGTCGAGTCAATACCCAAGGAGGACACGATGCCGACCACCGAGCAGAACGCCCCGATCGACGTACCCCGCGGGCTCAAGGGCGTGATCGTCACCGACACATCCATCGGCGACGTCCGCGGGCTCGAAGGCTTCTACCACTACCGCGAGTATTCCGCCGTGGAGCTGGCCGAGAGCCGCGGCTTCGAGGACGTCTGGCACCTGATGTTCCACGGCGCGCTGCCCGACGCGGCCGAGCGCGCCGCGTTCACCGCGCGGACCGCCGCCCTGCGGCACCTGCCCGCCGACGTGGCGGACGCGCTCCCGGCCATCGCCCGCGCCAGCGCGCTGTCGGGACCGCTCGCGGGGCTGCGCACCGCGCTGTCGCTGACCGGCGCCTCGGCCGGATTCCGCCCGCTGTACGACCTCACGCCCGACCGCCGCCGCGCCGACGCGCTGGCCGCCTGCGCGGTGGTGCCCACCCTGCTCACCGCGCTGCACCGGCTCGCCCAGGGCCTGGAGCCGGTCGAGCCGCGCGACGACCTGCCGTACGCGGCGAATTACCTCTACATGCTGACCGGCGAGGAGCCGGAGCCCGTACGCGCCCGAGCCGTCGAGCGCTATCTGATCTCGACCGTCGACCACGGCTTCAACGCCTCGACGTTCACCGCCCGCGTGATCGCCTCGACGGGGGCGGACCTGGCCGCGTGTCTGGTGGGCGCGATCGGCGCGCTGTCCGGGCCGCTGCACGGCGGCGCGCCCAGCCGCGCGCTCGACACACTCGACGCGATCGGCACGCCCGACCGGATCGACGGCTGGCTGCGGGAGCACATCGGGGCGGGCGAGCGGATCATGGGCTTCGGCCACCCCGTGTACCGCACCGAGGACCCGCGCTCGCGGATGCTCAAGGGCATCGCGCAGAGCTTCGGCGGCGACCTGGTGGACTTCGCGGTGCAGGTGGAGGCCCGCGCGGAGGCGCTGCTCGCCGAGCTGAAGCCCGGCCGCGAGCTGCACATCAACGTCGAGTTCTTCGCGGGCGTCGTGATGGAGCTCTGCGGGCTGCCGCGCGAGATGTTCACGCCCACCTTCGCCGCCGCCCGGGTCGTCGGCTGGAGCGCCAACATCCTGGAGCAGGCCGAGGACAGCAAGATCATCCGGCCGTCCGCGCGGTACGTCGGCCCGCCGCCGCCCGTGCCGGTGCCCGCCGCCTGAGCGGACCGGCGGGGGCGCCGGTGCCGTGGTGGAGTGCGCGACGGAACGCGTTGCGGCGTGCCCAAGCGGCGTGCTCAAGCGGTGTGCCCAAGCGGTGTGCGACATACCAACCAGTCGGTAATATCGGCGGAGCGGACACCGGGACACACCGGCGGACGCCAGGAAAGCACCCGCAGGGTGCGCCCCACCACGCTGAGGAGCCGACGTGCGCGCGATCCAGATCACCGAATTCGGCGGTCCCGAGGTGCTGCGGGAGACCGAGCTGCCCGACCCCGTGGCAGGCCCGGGCCAGCTCCTCGTGGACGTCGACTCCGCCGGGATCAACTACGCCGACACGCACACCGTCGAGGACTCCTACCTCTCGCGCTCCACGCTCCCGATGGTCCCCGGCGCCGAGGTGGTCGGCCGCACCGCGGAGGGCCGCCGGGTCGTCGCCCTCACCGACAACGGCGGCTACGCCCAGAAGGCCGTCGTCCAGGAGTACCTGGCCCACGACGTGCCCGACGAGGTCACCGACGGGCAGGCGCTCGCCCTGGTCGTCCAGGGCCTCACCGCCTGGCACCTGCTGCGCACCTCCGGACGCCTGGCCGAGGGCGAGAGCGTCGTGGTGCACGCGGCGGCCGGCGGTACGGGCTCGCTCGCCGTCCAGCTCGCCAAGACCTTCGGCGCGGGCCGGGTGATCGCCACCGCCTCGTCCGAGGACAAGCGGGACCTCGCGCTTGAACTCGGCGCCGACGTCGCCGTCGACTCCGGCCCCGAGAACCTGAAGGACCGTCTCGTCGAGGCGAACGGCGGCAAGAAGGTCGACATCGTGCTGGAGATGACCGGGGGCCCGGTCTTCGACGCCTCGCTCGCCGCGCTCGCGCCGTTCGGCCGCCTCGTCACGTACGGTCTGGCCTCCAGGACGCCCCCGACACCGGTCCAGGCCGCACAGCTCATGGCCCGCTCCCGCGCGGTCGTCGGCTTCTGGCTGACGCACTGCCTCGGCCGTCCGGGGATGTACCGCGAGCCGATGGCCGAGCTGCTGGAAATGACCGCGGCGGGCCGCCTCGTGCCCCGGCTCGGCGGGGTCTATCCGCTGTCCGAGGCGGTCAGGGCCCATGAGGAGCTGCGGGCCCGGCAAACCTTCGGCAAATTGGTGCTCGATGTGAGGGCCTGAGCGGAACCGACGGGCTCGTCGTAGTCGTTGAACAGGTGCACACTCGACAACGAGGTACGACGGACCGCCGCCAGTGGTCCGCGCCCCGCATGTCTCGGGAGGGGCCATGGACCGCAACCGCTTCGCGCCCGACCGGGGGCTGACCACGCGCATGGTGGTCACGATGTTCCTGATCGGTCTGCTCTATGTCGTCTTCGTCGGCGCGCTGCTGGCGCTGCTGCGCGGATCCTGGCCGCTGATCCTCGTGATCGCCGGAGTTCTCTTCATCGCGCAGTTCTGGTTCAGCGACCGCATCGCCGCCTTCAGCATGGGCGCCAAGGAGGTCACGCCCGAACAGGCGCCGGAGCTGCACGGCGTCGTGGACCGCATCTGCGCGCTCGCCGACATGCCCAAGCCCAAGGTCGCCATCGCCGATTCCGACGTGCCGAACGCGTTCGCCACCGGTCGCAACAAGAAGAACACCACGGTGTGCGCCACGACCGGGCTGCTGCGCCGCCTGGAGCCGGACGAGCTGGAGGGCGTCATCGCCCACGAGTTGTCCCACGTCGCCCACAAGGACGTCGCGGTCATGACGATCGCCTCCTTCCTCGGCATCCTCGCCGGTGTCATCACCCGGATCGGCCTCTACGGCGGCTTCCGCCGGGCGCGCGACCCCGGCACCGCCGTGCTCGCCGTGGCGATCCCGCTGGTCAGCGCGGTCGTCTACGCCATCAGCTTCCTGCTCACCCGGATGCTGTCGCGCTACCGCGAGCTGTCCGCCGACCGCAGCGCCGCGCTGCTCACCGGCCGCCCCTCCTCGCTGGCCTCCGCACTGACCAAGGTCACCGGGCAGATCGGCGCGATCCCCACCAAGGACCTCCGCAAGGCGGAGCCCTTCAACGCCTTCTACTTCGCGCCCGCGCTGAGCGCGAAGGGCGGAGGCTCCGCCTTCTCGAAGCTGCTGTCCACCCACCCCTCCCTTGAGCAGCGGCTGGAGCAGCTCAGCCGCATCACTCTCGAACTGGACCGCCACTGATGGGTCTGCTGGACGTCATCCTCGGCCGCAGCAAGCCGGTCAAGCCCGACCTCGATCAGCTCTTCGGCCTCACCTCGGCCGCCATCACCCTCGAAGCGGCGAGCGAGCTGCGGCCCACCGGCCTCGGCTCGGTCTGCTTCGCGGCCGTCGAGGGCGGCGCCTTCGCCGAGATCCAGCAGGACCTGCGGGCCCTGGTCGGCGCGGAGGCCAGCCAGGACTCGTACGGCTACACCTGGCTGCTGGCCCGCAAGGACCCCGCCGAGATGACCGACCTCGTCACCGATCTGCACGCGATCAACTCCGCCCTGGAAGAACGCGGCTTCGGCCCGCAACTGCTCTGCTCGCTGCTCGGTTTCAAGGACCCCGCGGGCCGCTCGGTGGCGCTGGTCTACCTCTACAAGCGCGGCTCCTTCTACCCCTTCGCCCCGCTGCCCGGCGAGAAGCGGGACAACGCGCTGGAACTCCAGGTCAGAGCCCTGGTCACCAATGACCTCCGGCTGGAGGACGACCTGTCGCGCTGGTTCCCCGTCTGGGGCGCGCCGGGCCTGTGACCGCTCCGTACGCCCTGTTTGCGGCGCGCCCGCCCTACGCTGGGTGCTACTCGAACCCTCTGGAAGGCACACACGCATGACGTCTTATGACCCCGCCGCGGTGAAGGTCAGCCCCGAGAAGTGGGTGGCCGACCAGGCCCGCCGCTACGAGGAGTCCAACGGCACCGAGGGCACCGACCTCAACGGCTCGCCCTGCCTGCTCCTCGACTACCAGGGCCGTCGCAGCGGCGCGTGGCTGCGTACCGTACTGATCTACGGCCGGGACGGCGACGACTACCTGATCGTCGCCTCCAAGGGCGGCGCCCCCGAGCACCCCCTGTGGTACCTGAGCGTCCGCGACAACCCCGAGGTCCACCTGCGGGTGCTCGGCGAGCGCTTCGCCGCCCGCGCCGAGACGCTGTCGCCGCAGGACAAGGCCCGGGTGTGGCCGCACCTGCTCGATGTGTACGCGCCGTACGCCGACTACCAGAAGAAGACCGACCGGGACATTCCCGTGGTGCGGCTCCGCCGGATCTGACGACATGTCGATCTGACGACGGGTAAGGGGCGACCACCCAGGTGGTCGCCCCTTACCCGTGCCGCCCGAGGGCTCGGCTCACCGAGCCGCCTCGCGCCGCCGGACGGCGAAGCTCAGGACCGCCAGCGCCAGTTCGAGGCCGAGCAGGAACACCAGCCCCATCCGGAAGGCGTGCGGGTAACCGCCGGGCGCGCCGTCGCCGACCGCGCCGTAGAAGATGATGCCGATCAGGGCGATGCCGAGCGCGCCGCCGATCTGCTGCGTGGTGGCCACCACGCCGGAGGCCGAGCCGACGAGCCGGGGCGGGACGGTGGCCAGCGCGTCGTGGGTGAGCGGGGCGATCACCATGCCCATCCCGACGCCGTCCATGATGAGCCCCGGCACCAGCTCCCACAGGCTGCCGGTGGTCCCGGAGCGGTGCGCCGCCTCCCACAGCAGACCGAGCCCCGCGGCCATCGCCAGCGCTCCGGCCGGGACCGTACGGCCGCCGAGCCTGGCCGCGATGCGGTGCGCGTTCGTCGAGGTCAGCAGGTAGCCGCCGCCGATCGCCAGGAAGACCGTGCCCGAGTGCAGGGCGTTCAGGCCGCGGCCCGCCTGGAGGTACAGGGCGAGGATCAGGAAGAACGAGCCCTGCCCGCTCCAGAAGACGAACTGCGCGAGGGAGCCGGGACCGAAACCGCGCTGCCGGAACAGGTCCGTGTTCAGCACCGGGTCGCCGCCGCGGCGGCCGAGCCGGTCCTGGTGGCGGACGAAGACGGTGACGAGCACGGCGGACGCGGCCAGGCACAGCCAGGTCCACAGCGGCCAGCCCGCCGCACGCCCCTGGATCAGCGGCAGCACGAGCGCGACGACAGCGGCGGTGGACAGCGCCACGCCGGTGAGGTCCAGCCGGGGCCGTTGCGGCGCCCTCGACTCGGCCAGGGCGCGCGGCACCAGCGCCAGGGCGAGCAGCCCGACCGGGAGGTTGATCAGGAAGCAGGCCCGCCAGCCGAGGCCGAGCACGTCGGCCTTGATCAGCAGACCGCCGATGAGCTGCCCGAAGACCGCGCCGACGCCCATCGTCAGCCCGTACATGCTGAAGGCGCGGGCCTGCGCCTTGCCGGTGTAGGCGGTCTGGAGAATCGACAGCACCTGCGGGCTCATCAGCGCGGCCGACAGGCCCTGGAGGACCCGCGCCGCCACCAGCGTCCCTGCGGTGGGGGCGAATCCGCACGCCGCCGAGGTGGCGGTGAACAGCGCGAGCCCGACGGTGAACATCCGTCTGCGGCCGAAGACGTCACCGAGCCGGCCCGCCGTGATCAGCCCGGTGGCCACGGCCAGGCCGAAGCCCGCCACCACCCACTGGATCGACGCGGTGCCCGCGTGCAGGTCGTTCTGGACGGAGGGGATCGCCACATTCACGATGAAGATGTCGAGCGCGATCATGAAGGTCGCGGCCAGCAGGAGCAGCAGGCCGAGGTCTGGCCGCTTGCTGACCGGCGAGCCGTCGCGGCTCGCGGGCGGGGACGCGGCGGTGGTGGCCGAGGCCATGACGGAACTCCTGTCGCAGGGGGGACGGATGTCCGGGGCGATGACGGGGTACGGGTGCGGCTCGGTGGTGACGGGGTACGGGGTACGGGCGGGGCCCTGCGCGGGCCGCACCCGTACCCGTGGAGCGGTGCTCAGGCGCCGGCCGGGACCTTGTCGAGGAAGCCCTGGACGCTGTGCACCAGGCCGTCCTCGCCGATCGCGGCCACGTCGAAGCCGACCACCAGCGACTCGCCGCCCGCCGGGCCCAGCTCCCACGTGAAGCGGGCGATGTGGTGGTGCGCGTCGACCGGGCCCAGGGTGAACACGAAGCCGGGGAACTGCGCCTGCACGGCGCCGACCACCGCGTCGAAGGCGTCCCGCCCGGTGACGTCGGCCAGCGGGTCGGTGTAGCGGCCGTCGGCGGCGAATACCTCGTCGATCAGGCGGCGCCGGGCGGCCGGGTCGGTCTCGTTCCAGGCGGCGATGTAGCGCTGGACCAGGTACAGGGTGTCGCTCATGGCTGGTGTCTCCCTACGTTGTCCGGCGCCGGGTGGCGCCGTGTTCTCGCAGGTCAAGACGGTACGGACGGGACCGCGTCCGCGAATCGGTCATCGTTGGGTACTTGTGCGGCCGGTTGTACGTCACGACCGGTCGCCATGACGTACACGCCCCGCGGGCCGGGGTCCGAACCGGCGTCTCGCACCGCCTCCCGTAGGCGTCTCGGCCAATCCGTGGTGGCGTTGCGCACCGGCCGTGAGCGCCGGGAGTGCCGGGAGCACCGGCCCGCGGCACCGTCCCCCGGAGCAGCCCGCACGTTCGGCCCCGGTGCGCGGTCCGCGAAGGCGGGACCGCGCACCGGGGGAAGAGGTCACCTCGTGGCGTCGAGCCGGACCTTCAGCGCGTCCAGCGTGTCCGCGATGCGCGGGGAGCCGCAGTGCCGGGACAGCCGGGCGGCCTCGCGGCCCAGCGTGCGCGCGCCCTCCAGGTCACCGGTCAGGGCGCGGGCGGTGGCGGCGCGCGCCGAGTACAGGCAGCGGTCGCGTACGTACGAGGCGTCCTGCATCGCCAGCGCCTGCTCCAACAGGGGCCTGGCCTCGTGCGCGTGGCCCAGGTCGAGCAGCGACTGACCGGTCTGCGCGGCCAGTTCGGCCGCGTCGAACCAGTAGAGCCATGACGGACCCGACTCCCGCTCCGCCAGGTCCAGTTGGCGCTCCGCCTCGGAGACCGCGCGCCGTGAGGCGCCGTCGGCGCCGACCGCGGCGTGCGCCCGGCTCAGCCTGCTGGCGGCCAGCGCCCGGACGGCCGGGGGAGTGCCGCCCGCCGCCCGTACCCCCGCCTCCGCCGCGGCCACCGCGTCCCGCGGCTGACCCGCGATCACCGCGTGCAGCGCGAGGCCGCCCCACAGCGCGACGGCCAGCGGGCGGTCACCCGCGCTGTGGGCGAGCCGCAGACCGGTCAGATAGTGCCGCTGCGCCGCCCCGAGCCGGCCGGTGTCGGTGGCCGCCCAGCCGCCGAGCTGCGCCAGGTCGGCGGCGACCCGCAACAGCCTTGCCCCGTGGGCCCGTTCGTGCTGCCCCCGGTGCAACAGGCCGCGCACCATGCGCAGATCGGCCTCGACCCGGTGCCGTACGGCCGCGCCGCCGAGCCGGTCGTCGAGCTTGCGCAGCCCCAGCACCCCGGCTTCGAGCCAGTCGATCACCGGACCGTCCACGACGGCCGCGGCCACCGCTTTGTCGACGGCGTCGTCGCGGAACGCGGCCGCGGCGTTCGCCTGTCGCGGCACGCGTCCCGAGCGGGTGCCGGGCACCGGTTCGTCCCACCGCTCGGCCATGGCGGCCGACGCCGACCCGCGTCCCGCCGCGGGCGAGGGCGACCCGCGTCCCGCCGCGGCCGAGGGCGACCCGCGTCCCGCCGCGGCCGAGGGCGAACCCGCCTTCTTGTCCAGGGCACGTGAACCCATGGAACCCATCGCGCCCGCCGCGCCGCCCGAGCCCGCGGAACCGGCGGCGCCCGTCGTGCCCTCCGCGCCCGCCGCGTCCCAGTCCGCGATGGCGTCGAGCAGCGCCTGCTCGTCCGCGATGGGGAAGCCGCGCGGGTCGCTCGCGCCGTTGTCGAGCAGCGCGGTGAGCGCGGTGAAACTGCCCTCGACCGTCCACGGCAGCCCGTCCGGCATGCCGCCGTGCGCCGGGAGCCAGCGCGGCCAGGGCCTCAACTCCAGTTCCCTGGAGGGGATTCCGAGCGCGCGGGCCAGCGCGCGCTGGCTGTCGGCCTCCGGCACGACCCCCCAGTGCTCCCAGCGCCAGACCTTCTCGCGGCGGGCCGCCATCGGCACCCCGAGGATCCGCGCGTTGTCGGCTATGACCCGTGCCAGGTCCTGGTAGCTCCACCCGTGTCTTCGCCGTACATAGGCGAGCGGGTGGGTGGAGGCTGCCGCACTCTGTCGTTCCCCCGCGTCCGCACCGCTCACGCTCCCGCCGTCCATGTCACCTGGTCCCCACCGCGCGATGCCGACACACCTTGATCGGCCTCTCGAATATCAGGTGTCCGGCCGATCGCGCAGCCGAACCAGCGCATCCATCCCGATCCGTGTCCCAAACCCCCGTCACCATACGGGACTACAGCGAGACAACAGGTCCGGGCTTGATGCCACCCCGTGCCGACCGGTTGGCTGTGCGTGATCACATGACGTTACGCACGCCGTGGAGGGCTGCCCGCGGATGACCCCACCGCCGCCACCCTTCCGCTTTTCGCGTGGCAAGGACGACGTGGCTTTCGACCCCGCTCTCGGTGACGAGGAGCTGGTCGCGGCTCGTGCTGCCCTGGCCCACGGCCGCTGGGCGGAGACCCGTGACCTGCTGAGCCGTACCGGAGACAACTGGGACCGCCGAGGACATCGGCTGGTCGTCCTCGGCGAGGGCAAGAGCGCCGCCGCCTGGGCGGGCGAGTGGCAACTCGCCGAGCCCGAGAGCACGGACGCCGCCGCGCTGGCCGCGTTCGCGGCCGTCTTCCGCGCGGTCGCGGGCAAGCAGAGCGCCGAGTCGGCGCGCGAACTCTGCCTGCGCGCGGCCCGGATGACCCCGCGCGACCCGTCGCCGTGGCTCGCCCTGCTGGTGCTCGCGCGCCGCACCGGCACCGACGACGAGCAGGTGCGCGCCTTCGACCAGGCGCGCGGCCGGCACCGCGGCCACCACCACGCCCACCACCTGATGACGCAGTGCCTGGCGGAGCGTCAGAAGACCGACGGCGAGGACCCGTTCCACGAGGTGTACGAATTCGCCGAGTGGGCCGCGGACGAGGCGGGACGCGGATCGCCGCTGGCCGTACTGCCGTTGGTCGCGCTGGTGGAGCGCTACCGGGTGCTCGCGTCGGCCGACGTGCTGCCCGACGTCCCCAACGGCCTTCCGTACTGGGTCAGTCCGCGCGCCCGGCAGAGCGTGCGCATGGCCTTCGACTGGTGGCTCGAATGGCAGGGCTACGACCACTCGCGGTTGCTGCTCGACCTGAACTACCTTGCGTACGGCAAATTCCACGCGGGCGACACGGTGGAAGCCGCCGCCCTGTTCAACCGGATCGGGTCGGAGGCGACACGCACCCCGTGGTCGTATCCCGACCGCGACCCGAAGAAGGCGTTCCGCGCGGCGCGCAACTACGCGCTCGGCTTCGGTTCCGCCTAGGCCCCCACGGTCGTACTCGCCCAGCAGGAAACGCAGTTGGAACCACGCACGAAGAACCACGCTCGAAGACCGATCCAGTAAGACCCGAACCACGGACCACCGGAAGGACACCGCAGCATGCTGACGGGCAGTACAAGCGAGATCAGCACGTTCAAGGGCGAGCAACGCGCACTGCGCGCGGACCGGATCGGCGCACCGGCCCTCCTGCTCTCGGTCCTCGCCGCGACCGCGCCCCTGATGGTGGTGGCCGGTGTGGTGCCGACCACCTTCGCCACCATGGGTGTCGTCGGGGTGCCGCTGCTGTTCGTCATCGTCGGCCTCGTGCTGATCCTCTTCAGCTTCGGCTACGCCGAGATGAGCCGCCATGTGCACAACGCGGGCGCGCTGTACGCGTACATATCCAGGGGCCTGGGCGGCACCATGGGCGCCTGCGCCTCGTACGTCGCCCTGTTCGCGTACAGCATCATGCAGGTCGGTCTCTACGGGATCTTCGGCTACGAGATCTCCAGCCAGATCGCCCAGCACTGGAACCACAACGTGGCCTGGTGGATCCCGGCGCTCGGCGGAGTCGCGATCACCGCGTTTTTCGGCGCGCTGAAGATCGACCTGAACGCCAAGACGCTCGGTGTGCTGCTGCTGGTCGAGACGCTGCTGACCGTCGTCTTCGACATCAGCTTCCTGTCCGACCCCGGCCCGCAGGGCGTCTCGGTGCACGCCTTCGACCCCAGCACGCTCAGCGGCGCGGGTCTGGGCACCGCCCTGTGCTTCACCATCGCCGGGTTCGTCGGCTTCGAACAGGCCCCGGTCTACGCCGAGGAGACCAGCGACGCCCAACGCGTCGTGTCCAAGGTGATGTTCACCGCGATCGGCTTCGCCACTCTCTTCTTCGCCTTCAGCGCCTGGGCGATCACCGTCGGCACCGGCCCTGACCACGTCGTGGGCGCCGCTCAGGAGCAGGGTCCGAACCTGATCTTCTCGCTGAACCAGGCCCGGCTGGGCACCGCGTTCACCGACACCCTGAACATCTTCTTCATCACCGGCATCTTCGCCTCGATGCTGAGCTTCCACAACGTCGTCGCCCGCTACGCGTTCGCGATGGGCCGCGACGGTCTGCTGCCCTCGGCGGTCGGCCGTACCTCGAAGTCCAGCGGCGCCCCCGCGGTCGGCTCCTTCCTCCAGTCGATCGTCGCGCTGGCCGTCGTCGTGGCCTTCGCCGCCACCGACAACGGGAAGTTCGACCCGAAGTTCGGCCCGGACCCGACGGCCCCCGTGCTGCGCATGTTCACCTGGGCGGGCAACGTTGGCGCGCTCGGCATCGTGCTGCTGATGGCCACCGCGGCCATCGCCGTCATCGCCTTCTTCGTCAAGCGCGGCGCCGCCGGTGTGCAGGCATGGCGGCTGGTCACCTCGGCCGTCGCCGCTCTCGGGCTGCTGACCATCGCCGTCTACTCGGTGAAGGACTTCTCGGTGCTGCTGGGCGCCAACCCCGGCCACGGGCTGCGCTGGCTGCTGCCCGGCATCATCGCTCTGGCCGCCGCCATCGGACTGGTCTACGGTCTGATACTGCGCGCCAAGCGGCCCGAGGTGCACGCCAGGATCGGCCAGGGCAACGAGGCGTTCCAACTGGAGAAGGCCGCCGCGCAAGCGTCCTCCTGACCATCTCGCCAGGTCTCACCGCGACGGCCCGCCACACCCCACAGGGTGCGGCGGGCCGCCCGTTTTTTCCGGACCCATGTCCCGAACTCCCCGTCCCCGCAGCGTTCCTGTTTTGCCGTCAGGAGGCCCCATGACCGCGTCGGCCGCCACCACCACTCCGCATCCGCTCGACCCGCTGACCGCCGACGAGATCGACACGGCCCGCGCCGTACTGGAGGCGGAGGGCCTGGTGTCCGACGCCACCCGCTTCCCGCTCGTCCTGCCCGACGAGCCCGACCGGCACGCCGCGCTCGCCCACCGCGACGGCGACGCCTTCACCCGCCGGGTACGTGTCACGCTGCTCGACTCCGCCACCGGCCGCGCCGCCGAGGCCCTGGTCGACGTAACCTCGCGCCTGCTGCTCGCCCACCGCGACCTGGACCCGGCCGCCGACGGCCAACCGCCGCTGCTGTTCGAGGAGTACGAGACCTGCGACGAGATCGTCAAGGCCGACCCCGCCTGGCGCGCGGCGATGGCCGAGCGCGGCGTCACCGACACCTCGCTGGTGATCGCGGCGCCGCTGGCCGCGGGCAACTTCGGCATCGCCTCCGAGACCGGCCGCCGCATGCTGCGCTCGCTGACCTTCCTGCGCTGCGACGAGAGCGACAACCCGTTCGCCCACCCGGTCGGCGGCCTGGTCGCGGAGGTCGACCTGATCGAGCGGCGCGTCGTACGCCTCATCGACACCGGCGCCGTCCCCACGCCCGCCCAATGCGGGCGCTACGAGGCCGAGTTCAACGGACCGGCCCGCACCGACCTGCGCCCGCTGGAGATCGGCCAGCCGGAGGGGCCGTCCTTCACGCTCGAAGGCCCGGTGCTGAGCTGGCAGAACTGGCGGCTGCGGCTGGACTTCAACGCCCGCGAGGGCCTGGTGCTGCACCGGATCACCCACCGCGACGGCGACCGCGACCGGCTCGTCCTGCACCGCGCCTCGATCGCCGAGATGGCCGTGCCGTACGCGGAGCCCGACGCGGCCCGCAACTGGGTCTGCTACCTGGACGCGGGCGAGTACCTGCTCGGCCGCAACGCCAACGCGCTGCGCCTGGGCTGCGACTGCCTCGGCGAGATCGCGTACGTGGACGCCGTGCTGGCCGACGACCTCGGCCGCCCGGAGACGCTGAGCAACGCGATCTGCGTCCACGAGGAGGACGCGGGGCTGCTGTGGAAGCACACCAACATCTTCGACAACTTCGCGGTGGACAGCCGCCGTTCGCGCCGCCTGGTGATCTCGTACATCGCCACCCTCGGCAACTACGACTACGGCTTCTACTGGTATCTCCACCAGGACGGCACGATCGCCTTCGAGGCCAAGGCCACCGGGCTCGTGCAGACGTCGGCCGCCGTGCCGGGGGAGAGCTCGCCGCACGCCACCGAGATCGCGCCGGGGCTGCTCGCGCCGTACCACCAGCATCTGTTCTGCGCCCGGCTCGACGTGGCGGTGGACGGCCCGGCCAACACGGTCGAGGAATTGGACGTCGTACGGCTGCCGATGGGCCCGGACAATCCGAACGGCAACGCCTTCACCACGCGCGCCACCGCGGTGGCCGACAGCGGTGACGCGGGCCGGGTCGCCGACCCGGCGGCCGGGCGGCGCTGGCGGATCAGCAACCCCGGCTCGCTCAACCGGATGGGCCGCCCGGTCGCGTACACCCTGCTGCCCGACGCGGGACCGACGCTGCTCGCGCAGCCCGGCTCACCGGTCGCGGAGCGCGTCACGTACGCGACCAAGCACCTGTGGGTGACCCGCTACCGCCCCGAGCGGCACTATCCGGACGGCGACTACCCCAACCAGCACCGGGGCGGGGCCGGTGTCGGGCAGTGGTCGCGGCCGGGCGAGGCGCTGGAGGACACCGACCTCACGCTGTGGCACTCCTTCGGGCCGACGCATCTGCCGCGCCTGGAGGACTGGCCGGTGATGCCGGTGGACACCTGCGGTTTCACGCTGAGACCGACCGGCTTCTTCGACCGCAACCCCACGCTCGACCTGCCCCGGGAGAGCGGACGCGGCTCCGGCGGCCACTGCCACCTGTGACGCCGCACGCGACGGCGACCGCCGACGGCGGGACCGGAGACGGGACCGGAGACGTAACCGAAGGCGAGTGAACCGGCTGAGCGAGCGCTCAGTCAGCTCTTGCCAAGACTGGAACACGTTCCTAGCATCATTGATGTGACATCAGAATTGTCAAACCGGGGCGCGGCGCCCGACGGCCCGCTGGCGGGCGTGCGTGTCGTCGAACTGGCCGGGATCGGTCCGGGACCGTTCGCCGCGATGCTCCTCGCCGACCTCGGCGCCGATGTCGTACGGGTGGACCGGCCGGGCGGCGCGGGCCTCGGCGTCGCGCCCGAGCACGACCTCACCAACCGCAACAAGCGCTCGGTGCTGGTCGACCTCAAGGCGGACCGGGGACCCGCGACCGTGCTCGACCTGGCCGACCGCGCCGACATCCTCATCGAGGGCTACCGGCCGGGCGTCGCCGAGCGGCTGGGCGTCGGCCCCGACGCGTGCCTGGCCCGCAATCCGCGGCTCGTCTACGGCCGCATGACCGGCTGGGGCCAGAGCGGCCCGCTCGCCGACACCGCGGGACACGACATCGCCTACCTCGCCGTGACCGGCGCGCTCGGCATGACGGGACCGGCCGACGGACCGCCGGTCGCGCCCGCCAACCTGCTCGGCGACTACGCGGGCGGCTCCCTCTACCTGGTCACCGGCGTCCTCGCCGCCCTCCACCACGCCCGCGCGCACGGCGAGGGACAGGTCGTGGACGCCGCGATCGTCGACGGCGTCGCGCACCTCACCACGATGATCCACGCCATCCTCGCCACCGGCCGCTGGCAGGACAGGCGCGGCGCCAACCTCCTGGACGGCGGCACCCCCTTCTACGGCGTCTACGAGACCTCCGACGGCCGGTACATGGCGGTCGGCGCCCTGGAACAGCGCTTCTACGACGAATTCGTCCGGCTGCTGGAACTGGCGCCGCGGGACGCGGCCCTGCGCACGGAACCCGGCCGCTGGCACGACCTGCGCGCCGCCCTCGCGGCCCGCTTCCGCACCCGCACCCGCGACGAGTGGACACGCGTCTTCGACGGGACGGACGCGTGCGTGGCGCCCGTACTCTCGTTGGGTGAGGCCCCGCACCACCCGCACCTGGCCGCCCGCGGCACCTTCACCGAGGCGGCCGGGACCGTGCAGCCCGCGCCCGCGCCGCGCCTGTCCGCGACACCGGGCACCCTGCGCCGGCCGCCCGCGCCGCCCGGCGCGCACACCGCGGAGGTCGCCCGCGACTGGGACGCCCCCGCACTCCTGGACTGAGACCCGTACGGCAGCACCTCCCGGACACCGCGCCGGACCAGGACACCCCGCCCCACCCTCCAGAAAGGCACGACGTTGAGCACCGAGGCCTACGTCTACGACGCCGTACGCACCCCGCGCGGGCGCGGAAAGGCGAACGGATCCCTGCACGGCACCAAGCCGATCGACCTCGTCGTCGGCCTCATCCACGAACTGCGGCGCCGCTTCCCGACCCTGGACCCGGCCGCCGTCGACGACATCGTGCTCGGCGTCGTCAGCCCGATCGGCGACCAGGGCTCGGACATCGCGCGGATCGCGGCCATCGCCGCGGGCCTGCCCGACACCGTCGCGGGCGTCCAGGAGAACCGCTTCTGCGCCTCCGGGCTCGAAGCGGTCAACCTGGCGGCGGCCAAGGTGCGTTCCGGCTGGGAGGACCTGATCCTCGCGGGCGGCGTCGAGTCCATGTCGCGCGTCGCGATGGGCTCGGACGGCGGCGCCTGGGCCATGGACCCCATGACCTCGTACGAGACCGGCTTCGTGCCGCAGGGCGTCGGCGCCGACCTGATCGCCACCCTCGGCGGCTGGACCAGGCACGACGTGGACTCCTTCGCCGCGCTCTCCCAGGAACGCGCCGCGGAGGCGTGGAAGCAGGGCTACTTCGCCCGCTCCGTCGTGCCCGTGCTCGACCGCAACGGCCTCACCGTCCTGGACCACGACGAGTTCATCCGCCCCGGCACCACCCCCGAGACCCTCGCCAAGCTCAAGCCGTCCTTCGCCGACATCGGCGACCTGGGCGGCTTCGACGCCGTCGCGCTCCAGAAGTACCACTGGGTCGAGGCCATCGACCACGTCCACCACGCGGGCAACTCCTCCGGCATCGTGGACGGCGCCGCGCTCGTCGCCATCGGCAACCGCGAGATCGGCGAGCGCTACGGCCTCACCCCCCGCGCCCGGATCGTCTCGGCCGCCGTCTCCGGCTCCGAGCCGACCATCATGCTGACCGGCCCCGCCCCCGCCTCCCGCAAGGCCCTCGCCAAGGCCGGGCTGACCATCGACGACATCGACCTGATCGAGATGAACGAGGCGTTCGCCGCCGTCGTGCTGCGCTTCGCCTCCGACATGGGCGTCAGCATCGACAAGGTCAACGTCAACGGCGGCGCCATCGCGCTCGGCCACCCGCTCGGCGCGACCGGCGCGATGATCCTCGGCACCCTCATCGACGAACTGGAGCGCCGCGACCAGCGGTACGGGCTCGCCACCCTCTGCGTCGGCGGCGGCATGGGCGTCGCCACCGTCGTCGAACGTCTCTGACCCCTGCCCCCTCACGTGCCCCCTCACGGATCCAACGGAGCCCGAAGACCATGAGCGAGTCCACCACCATCCGCTGGGAGCAGGACACCGACGGCATCGTCACCCTGGTCCTGGACGACCCCGCGCAGTCCGCGAACACCATGAACGCGGCCTTCGCCGATTCCCTCGACGCCACCCTCGACCGCCTCGAAGCCGAACTCGACGGCGTGCGCGGCATCATCGTCACCTCCGCGAAGAAGACCTTCTTCGCGGGCGGCGACCTGCGCGACCTGATCCGCGCCACCCCGGAGAACGCGGCCGATGTCCTCGCCGGATCGCTGCGCATCAAGCGCCGCCTGCGCCGCCTGGAAACCCTCGGCAAGCCGGTCGTCGCGGCCATCAACGGAGCGGCGCTCGGCGGCGGTTACGAGATCGCGCTGGCCTGCCACCACCGCATCGCGCTCGACACGCCCGGCACCAAGATCGGCCTGCCCGAGGTGACGCTCGGCCTGCTGCCCGGCGGCGGCGGAGTCGTCCGCACCGTCCGGCTGCTCGGCATCGCCGACGCGCTGCTGAAGGTCCTGCTCCAGGGCCGGCAGTACGCGCCGCAGCGCGCTTTGGAGGCCGGTCTCATCCACGAGGTCGCCACCGACCGGGACGCCATGCTGGCGAGCGCGCGGGCGTACGTCCTGGCCCACCCCGACGCCCGGCAGCCCTGGGACACCCCCGGCTACAAGATCCCCGGCGGCACCCCGAAGAGTCCCGCCTTCGCGGCGAATCTGCCGGCCTTCCCCGCCAATCTGCGCAAGCAGCTCGCGGGCGCGCCCTACCCGGCGCCGCTGGCGATCCTGTCCGCCGCCGTCGAGGGCTCGCAGGTCGACATCGACACCGCCACCCTCATCGAGGCCCGCTACTTCACCGAGCTGGCCTGCGGCCGGACCTCGAAGAACATGATCCAGGCGTTCTTCTTCGACATGCAGGCCGTCAACTCCGGCGCCAGCCGCCCCGAGGGCTTCCCGGCCCGGCCGGTCACCAAGGTCGCCGTCCTCGGCGCGGGCATGATGGGCGCGGGCATCGCGTACTCCTGCGCGCGCGCCGGAATCGACGTCGTCCTCAAGGACGTCACCGCGGAGGCCGCCGAGCGCGGCAAGGCGTACTCCGTGACGCTGCTCGACAAGGCGCTGGCCAAGGGCCGCACCACCCCGCAAAAGCGGGACGCGCTGCTCGCCCGGATCACCCCGACCGCCGACCCGGCGGACCTAGCGGGCTGTGACGCCGTCATCGAGGCGGTCTTCGAGGACGCCACGCTCAAGCACAAGGTCTTCCAGGAGATCGAGCACATCGTGGCGCCCGACGCGCTGCTCTGCTCCAACACCTCCACGCTGCCCATCTCGGCGCTCGCCGAAGGCGTGCGGCGGCAGGACGACTTCATCGGCCTGCACTTCTTCTCGCCGGTCGACAAGATGCCGCTGGTGGAGATCATCAGGGGCGAGCGGACCGGCGACGAGGCGCTGGCCCGCGCCTTCGACCTGGTGCGGCAGATCCGCAAGACGCCGATCGTCGTCAACGACTCGCGCGGCTTCTTCACCTCCCGCGTCATCGGCCACTTCATCAACGAGGGCGTCGCCATGGTCGGCGAGGGCGTCGCGGCGGCCTCCGTCGAACAGGCCGCGGCCCAGGCGGGTTACCCCGCCAAGGTGCTGTCGCTCCTCGACGAGCTGACGCTCACCCTGCCGCGCAAGATCCGCCGCGAGACGCGTACCGCGATCGAGGCGGAGGGCGGCCAGTGGCAGGAGCACCCGGCCGAGCGGGTCATCGACCGCATGGTGGACGAGTTCGAGCGGACCGGGCGCAGCGGCGGCGCGGGCTTCTACGACTACGCGGACGGCCGCCGTACCCGGCTGTGGCCCGGTCTTGCGGAGCATTTCGGTAAACCCGGCATCGAGATCCCGATGCGCGACATGCAGGAGCGGATGCTCTTCGCGGAGTCGCTGGACACGGTCCGGCTGCTCGAAGAGGGCGTCCTCACCTCGGTCGCCGACGCCAACATCGGCTCCATCCTCGGCATCGGCTTCCCCGCCTGGACCGGCGGCGTCCTTCAGTACATCAACGGCTACGAGGGCGGCGTCGCGGGCTTCACCGCCCGCGCCCGCGAACTGGCCGACACCTATGGCGAGCGTTTCGCACCGCCCGCGCTGCTGGTGGCGAAGGCCGAGAGCGGGGAGACGTTCACGGACGGGCGCTGAGGTGCAGGCGCTCAGGCGCTACGGGGAACGCTGCGGGTTCTGCTCGGGGTCCGGCTTCGGCGAGGGCACCGGCCAGGCCCGCAGCTCCTCCTTCAGTGACCGCTGAAAGGCGGTGACCAGCGCCTGTACGACCAGCGGCTGCATCTGGGCCGACAGCGACCGCATCCGCTCCGGGCGGTCCGGCTCGCCCACCTCGTCCAGGAAGATCCGGCCCAGCTCGTGGGCGGCGGCCCGCGCGTGCTCCAGCATCACCTCGCGCGCGGCCAGGACCGTCTCCACGGGGAAGGGCACGTCCAGCAGCCGCACCCCCAGGTGCAGGATGCCCGGATCCACCCGGAAGGCGTCGGGGTCGTCGGTGCGCTCCAGCACGTTCATGGCCGCGAGCCGGTCCAGGTCCGCGTCGTCCAGCGGGCGCCCCGCGCGGCGTTCGAGCCGCTCCCGGTCGATCTCCTGGCTGCCCTCCGGCAGCCAGGACGCCACCAGGGCGCGGTGGATCGCCAGGTCGTGGGCGCTGATGTCGGCGGGGAGCTGCTGGAGATAGCGCTCGATCGCCGCCAGGGTGAGGCCCTGGTGCCGCAACTCCTCGATCAGCGCCAGCCGGGACAGGTGCGCGGAGCCGTATCGGCCCACCCGGCGCGGACCGATGTCGGGCGGCGGGAGCAGGCCGCGGGCGCTGTAGAAGCGGACGGTGCGCACCGTCACCCCGGCGCGGGCGGCCAGCTCGTCGATGGTGAGAGCGGTCTGGGGCACCTGGACAGTATCGCTGTCGCACCAGCGCTGTGAAAGTCCTCGCACGCCGTACGGCGGAGGCCTCCGCCCGGCCCCGAGCCTCGTACGCTGGCCCGCGTGCGCCTGTTCCCGCCGCCGCGCGCGGCCCTGCCGATCCTGCTCGCGTGCTCCTTGGCGTGCTGCCTGTCGTGCTCCGGCGGCGGCACGGCGGCCCCCGAACGTACGGCCGCCGACCGTACGGCCCCCGACCGTACGGGCCACGCCTCGGGCTCCGCCGACGTCGGGGCGCCCGGCGTCGGCGACCGGCTCTTCCCGCGGGCGGGCAACGGCGGATACGACGTCACGCACTACGGCCTCGACCTCGCGTACGACCCCGGCTCAGGAAAGCTGCGCGGCACGGCGGTCGTCACCGCCACCGCCACCCAGCCGCTCGCGCGCTTCGACCTCGACCTGTCGGGGCTCACCGTCACCCGCGTGACCGTCGACGGGCGGAGCGCCGCCGTGGACCGCGCGGACAGCGAGCTGAAGGTCACGCCCGCGACGCCGCTGCGCGACGGCGCGCGCTTCGAGACGACCGTGACGTACGAAGGCGTCCCGCCGACCCTCACCGACCCGGACGGCTCGCACGAGGGCTGGTTCCGTACCGACGACGGCGCGCTCGCCCTGGGCGAGCCCGTCGGTGCCATGGCCTGGTTCCCTTCGAACAACCACCCCTCGGACAAGGCCGCCTACGACATCACCGTCACCGTCCCCCACGGTCTCACCGCCGTGTCCAACGGCGAACTGGTCGACAGCGCCGACCGCGGCGGCGAGACCGCGTTCCACTGGCGCGCCGAGGAGCCGATGGCGACGTATCTGGCCACCGTCGCCATCGGGCACTTCGACATCACGCGGTCCCGTACCGGTGGCGGGGTGCCGGTCTACGTGGCAGTCGACCCGCGCTCCGACGACCCGACGACGGCGGCGGCACTGCGCCGTATCCCGGAGATCGTGGACTGGGAGAGCGGGCTGTTCGGGCCCTATCCCTTCTCGTCCGTCGGCGCGATCGTCGACCACCTGCCGAGCGGGCGGGTCGGGTACGCGCTGGAGGCCCAGACGAAGCCGGTCTTCCCCGGCGACGGCGAGCCGGGCGACCCCGCCGTGCCGCTGGACACCCTCGTCCACGAACTGTCCCACCAGTGGTTCGGCGACTCCGTCACGCCCGCCGCCTGGCAGGACATGTGGCTCAACGAGGGCTTCGCGACCTACGCCGAGTGGCTGTGGCAGGAGCACGAGGGCGGGCGCACCGTCGAGCGGAGCGCCGCAGCGGCCCTGGCCGACCCCGCCAACAGCGCCTTCCCGCCCGCCGCGCCGCCCGGCCCCGACCGCATCTCCGACGCCCCCGTGTACGGCGGAGGCGCCCTCGTCCTCTACCAACTCCGCGAAGCCCTCGGCCCGACCGCCTTCGCCACCCTCCTCCGCACCTGGCCCGCCGCCCGCCGCCACGGCAACGCCACCACCGCCGACTTCACCGCCTTCTGCCAACGCCTCACCCCCCACGACCTCACCCCGCTGTTCACCGCCTGGCTCCACACCACCCACCACCCGTCGTCGCTTTAAGCGCGGGCGCGTTGTCAGTGGTCGCGCTTACGGTGGCGGCATGGGGGAGATCACATACGTGCGGGGGGACGCCACCGCACCACAGGGCAAGGGCGTCAAAGTCATCGCGCATGTCTGCAACGACCTGGGCGGCTGGGGCAAGGGCTTCGTCGTCGCCGTGTCGCGCCGCTGGCCGGAGCCCGAGGCCGCCTACCGGCGCTGGCACCGCGAGCGGGCGCGCAACGACTTCGGCCTCGGCGCACTCCAGTTGGTGCGGGTCGGCAGCTATGTGTGGGTGGCCAACCTGATCGGCCAGCGCGGCATGCGCACCGGCAGCAAGGGCGTGCCGGTGCGGTACGAGGCGATCGACGCCGCCCTCGCGGCGCTCGGCGACCGGGCGTTGGAGCTGGGCGCCTCCGTGCACATGCCGAGGATCGGCTGCGGTCTGGCGGGCGGGCGGTGGGCGCGGGTCGAGCCGCTGGTGACCGCGCGGCTCGTGGAACGCGGGGTGGCCGTCACGGTCTACGACCGTGACGGCTGAGCCGCCGGGGGTGCGGAAGGGGGGCGGCGGTGGGGAGTTCAGATGGCGGGGGAGCGCAGGGGGGCGCCCACGGAGTGCATGTGGGACAGGGCCTGGACGTAGGAGTCGATCAGACCGGTCTCGGTGTAGGGGATGGACAGACGGCGGCAGTGGGCGCGCACCAGCGGCTGGGCGAGGCGCAGGTGAGGGCGGGGGAGGCTGGGGAAGAGGTGGTGTTCGACCTGGTAGTTGAGGCCGCCGAGGAACCAGTCGGTGAGCGGATTGCCGCGCACATTGCGGGAGGTGAGCACCTGACGGCGCAGATGACCCCAGCGCGAGCCCTCCTCGGGCATCTCCATGCCCTTGTGGTTGGGCGCAAAGGCACAGCCCAGGTGGAGCCCGAACAGCGCGTGGTGCACGAGGGCGAACACGACCGCCTGCCACACCGGCATCGCGAACAGCAGCAGCGCCGCGTAACCCGCCAGGTGGGCCACCAGCAGCGAGCCCTCGACCAGCCGTTGCCGCGGCTCCTGCCGTTTCAGCTCCTGGAGACTCGCCACCTTCAGGGCCAGCCCCTCCAGCAGCAGCATCGGGAAGAACAGCCGCGCCTGATGACGGGTCAGGAAGCGCGCGAAACCCTCCCGCTCGACCGCCTGCGCCTGCGTCCACACCAGCGCGCCGACCTCGACGTCCGGATCCTTGCCCACATGGTTCGGATTGGCGTGGTGCCGATTGTGCTTGTCGGTCCACCAGCCCGCGCCCATGCCCAGCAGCAGATTGCCGTGGACGAGCCCGATCAGCCGGTTCGTACGACGGCTCTCGGCGATCTGGTGGTGCCCGGCGTCGTGCCCGATGAACGCGGTACGCGCCCCCAGCACCGCCGCGGGCAGCGCGAGCGCCACCACCCACCACGAACCCGTCCCGCCGACCAGCACCACCGCCGACCACACCGCGGCGACGGCCACGAGATTCAGCGCGATCGACTTCGCGTAGTGGTCCACGCGCCGCCGCAGCAGCCCGGCCGCCTTGACCTCGCGCAGCAACGGCGCGAAATCACTGCCCGATCCCGATCCCGATCCCGATCCTGGTCCCGCCCCCGTACCGGAGTCCGCCCCCGTACCGGCGGAGTCCGCGTCCGGGCCCGCCGTCCCGTCGGACCGCCGTCCCGGCGCGTCGATGATCGTGCTGGTCGCTGTAGCCATGGGCGCTCCTCGGGGTCCGGCGATGGCCGGTTCGACGTCCGGTGTCTGGCCTGACCGGCCACACCTCGACGCTATGGACTGCCACTGATCCCCGACCATGGCGCCATCACCCGGTTTCCCGGGGTGGCAGACCCCGGAAAAACCTGGGGATAACCCCACCTACGCGCTGCCAGGATGTCCGGCGTGACGACGAACAACACGCACGCGACCGACTGGGCGGTCGCGCCTGTACCCATCACCGGCCCCGAGGCGGCGACGCTGCTGCGCCGCTACTACACCGAGCTGGTCAGCCGCTTTTACGGCCGTCCGACGGACGACGCCGAGGTCTCCGCCGTGCTCGCGGAAGAGCCCAGCGACGATCTCGTGCCACCCACCGGAGAATTCCTCGCCGTCCGGCTCGCCGGCGCTCCTGCCCGCGGCGTACCGGTCGGCTGTGTGGGCCTGCGCGTCCTCGACGCGCACACCATGGAGCTGACCCGGATGTATGTCGGCCCCGAAGCCCGCGGCCAGGGCGTCGCGGGCCTGCTCATCGGCGCCGCGGAAACCCTCGCCCGCGACACCTTCCACGCGGACACGATCCGCCTGGACACGCGCAAGGACCTGGTGGAGGCCCGTGCGCTGTACGCCAAGCACGGCTACAGGGAGATCGCCCGCTACAACACGAGCCCATACGCGGACCACTGGTTCGAAAAGCGGCTGCGGTGAGCTGATTCGGCGGGGACAGGGCCTGGTGCGGGGGCCACTGTCAACAGCCTCACCGCACCCGCACAACGAGCCGGAACCGCGCATCGTTCCCGCCGCCCGCGGCCGGTCGCGGGCGGGTGACGTCTAACATGCAGTGAACAGCCGAGCACACGAGGAGCGAGATCATCAGCGGTAACGGATCGGTCGAGCGCAGGATCGCCGAGGAACTGGGCGTACGCGAAGGGCAGGTGCGCTCCGCCGTCGAACTGCTCGACGGCGGAGCGACCGTGCCGTTCATCGCGCGGTACCGCAAGGAAGCCACCGGCACCCTGGACGACGCGCAACTGCGCGCTCTCGAGGAGCGGTTGCGCTACCTGCGCGAGCTGGACGAACGGCGCGCGGCCGTCCTGGAGTCCATCGAGTCCCAGGGCAAGCTGGACGACGCGCTGAAGGCGCAGATCATGGCCGCCGACTCCAAGGCGCGCCTGGAGGACATCTACCTGCCCTTCAAGCCCAAGCGCCGCACCAAGGCCCAGATCGCCCGTGAGGCGGGTCTGGAACCGCTGGCCGACCTGCTGCTGGCCGATCCGGAGACCGACCCGCAGGCCGAGGCCGCGAAGTACGTCTCCTCCGACAAGGGCGTGGAGGACCCGGCGGCGGCGCTCGAGGGCGCGCGCTCCATCCTCACCGAGCGCTTCTCCGAGGACGCCGACTTGGTCGGCGAGCTGCGCACCCGGATGTGGACGCGCGGCAGGCTCGTCGCGAAGGTGCGCGAGGGCAAGGAGGAGCCGGGCGCCAAATTCTCCGACTACTTCGACTTCGCCGAGCCCTTCACCAAGCTCCCCTCGCACCGCGTGCTGGCCATGCTCCGCGGCGAGAAGGAGGAGATCCTCGACCTCACCCTGGAGCCGGAGGAGCCCACCGAGGGACCGTCCAGCTTCGAGCGGCGGATCGCGCAGAACTTCGACATCGCCGACCGCGGACGCCCCGCCGACAAATGGCTCGGCGACACCGTGCGCTGGGCCTGGCGCACCCGCTTCCTGGTCCGCCTCGGGATCGACCTGCGCGTCCAGCTCCGCCAGGAGGCCGAGGACGAGGCGGTACGGGTCTTCGCCGCGAATCTCCGCGACCTGCTGCTCGCCGCGCCTGCGGGCACCCGCGCCACCATGGGCCTGGACCCCGGCCTGCGCACGGGCGTCAAGGTCGCCGTGGTCGACGACACCGGCAAGGTGGTCGCCACCGACACGATCTACCCGCACGTGCCGCGCAACAAGTGGGACGAGTCGCTGGCCACCCTCGCCCGGCTCGCGAAGGCCCACCGCGTCGACCTGATCGCCATCGGCAACGGCACGGCCTCCCGCGAGACCGACAAGCTCGCCGCCGACCTGATCAAGCTGCACCCCGATCTGAAGCTCACCAAGGCCGTCGTCTCCGAGGCGGGCGCCTCGGTCTACTCCGCCTCGGCCTACGCCTCCGCCGAACTCCCCGAGCTCGACGTGTCCCTGCGCGGCGCCGTCTCCATCGCCCGCCGCCTCCAGGACCCGCTCGCCGAACTGGTGAAGATCGACCCGCGCTCGATCGGCGTCGGCCAGTACCAGCACGACCTGTCGGAGCTGAAGCTCTCCCGCTCCCTGGACGCGGTCGTCGAGGACTGCGTCAACGGCGTCGGCGTGGACGTCAACACCGCGTCCGTACCGCTGCTGCGCCGCGTCTCGGGCATCACCGAGGGCCTGGCGGGCAACATCGTCGCCCACCGCGACGCCAACGGCCCCTTCCGTACCCGCAAGGACCTCAAGGAGGTCGCGCGGCTCGGCCCGAAGGCGTACGAGCAGTGCGCGGGCTTCCTGCGGATCGTGGACGGCGACGACCCGCTGGACGCCTCCAGCGTGCACCCCGAGTCGTATCCGGTGGTGCGGCGGATCAGCGGCACCGCGAAGACCGACATCAAGTCGCTGATCGGCAACGGCCCGGTGCTGCGGGCGCTGCGCCCGCAGGACTTCGTGGACGACTCCTTCGGTCTGCCGACCGTCACCGACATCCTCGCCGAGCTGGAGAAGCCGGGCCGCGACCCGCGTCCGGCCTTCAAGACCGCCACCTTCAAGGACGGCGTCGAGGAGATGAAGGACCTCAGGCCGGGGATGATCCTCGAAGGCGTCGTCACCAATGTCGCCGCCTTCGGCGCCTTCGTGGACGTCGGCGTCCACCAGGACGGCCTGGTCCATGTCTCCGCGCTCTCCGACACCTTCGTGTCCGACCCGCGCGAGGTCGTCAAGCCCGGTGACATCGTCCGCGTGAAGGTGCTGGACGTCGACCTGCCGCGCAAGCGGATCGCGCTGACGCTGCGCCTGGACGACGAGCCGGGCGCCGGGCGCCAACAGCGCGGCGGCGGGGCCGGTGGCGGCGGCGAGCGCCGCAGCGGACCGCCCCGGCAGGGCGGCGGCCAGGGCCAGAACCGACAGGGCGGCGGCCAGGGTCAGAACCGGCAAGGCGGCCAGGGCAGGCAGGGCCAGGGCGGCGGCCAGGGCCAGGGCGGCGGACGCCGCGGCGGCGGTCAACAGCCCGCGCCCGGCGGCGCGATGGCCGACGCCCTGCGCAGGGCGGGCCTGACCGGCAACAAGTAGCCGACGACGTACAACCGTTGAGGCGGCGGGGCCAGCACCTCCGCACACCCCCCCTGCCGCCTCAGCCGTCCCAGGACCTTGCGTACGCCCCCTGTTGACGTGGCCTGGTCAGGCGCTAGCCTCTGGCGTGCTCTCCCTCACGCGGGCTGCCCGCTTCCAGTGGATATCCGTGGTGGTGGCGGTACTCGCCGCCCTGGCCGCCGTACTCACCGCTCCGTCCTCCGCGTACGCCGGTACCCCCGGCGGCGCAGGAGGCGGAACCGTACGGCACGGTCTCAGCCAACCCGACTACTCCTACGCCAACGCGATCCGCGAGGCCGTCTGGGTGGACACCGGTCTCGACGGTGACGGCGACGGCCGCACCGACCGGGTCGCGGTGGACATCGTCCGCCCCTCGGAGCCCGCCGCCGCCGGGCGCAAGGTCCCCGTGATCATGGACGCGAGCCCGTACTACTCCTGCTGCGGACGCGGCAACGAGAGCCAGCTCAAGACCTATGACGCCAACGGGAACATCGTCCAGGCCCCGCTGTTCTACGACAACTACTTCGTGCCCCGCGGCTACGCGACCGTCCTGGTCGACCTCGCGGGCACCGACCGCTCCGACGGCTGCGTGGACGTCGGCGGCCCCTCCGACGTGCGGTCCGCGAAGGCCGTCGTCGACTGGCTCAACGGCCGCGCCCGCGGCTACAGCGCCCGCTCCGGCGGCCACGCGGTCTCGGCGGGCTGGACCAACGGCAACGTCGGCATGATCGGCAAGAGCTGGGACGGCACCATCGCCAACGGCGTCGCCGCCACCGGGGTGCGCGGCCTGAAGACCATCGTGCCGATCAGCTCCATCTCCTCCTGGTACGACTACTACTTCCACCAGGGCGCGGCGCTCCAGGACGGCCCCGAGTGGCTGTCGGACTACGTCGAGAGCGACAGCGCGCACGCCAACTGCGCCGCCGCCCAGCAGAAGATCATCGACGGCTCGCCGCGCAGCGGGGACTGGACGCCGTTCTGGACCGCGCGGGACTACGTGAAGGACGCGGGCAAGGTACGGGCCAGCGTCTTCGCCGTGCAGGGCATGCAGGACCTCAACGTCCGCACCAAGCACTTCGGCCAGTGGTGGCAGGCGCTCGCCGCGCACGGCGTCGAGCGCAAGGTGTGGCTGTCGCAGACCGGCCACGTCGACCCCTTCGACTACCGGCGCACCGACTGGGTCCCCACCCTCCAGCGCTGGTTCGACCACTATCTGCTGGGCGTCGACAACGGCATCCAGCGGCAGCCGATGGCCGACATCGAGCGCACCGTCGACCACTGGACCACCGACCGGGTGTGGCCGCCCGCCACGACCCGCACCACCTCGCTCAGCCTGAGCCCGACGGCCACCGACGGCCTGGGCACGCTCGGCACCCGGCACGCCGGGCCCGGCAGCACCGAGTCGTTCACCGACGACCCGAACCTGTGGGAGGAGGACTGGGCGGCGGCGGCCGACACCGCGACCGCGGCCAAGACCGTCTTCACCACCGGGACGCTCGCCAAGGACCTGCGGCTGTCCGGCGGCGGCACCTTCACCGTGACCGCCACCTCGTCCACCACCAGCGCGCACCTGTCGGCGGTCCTGGTCGACCTCGGGCCGGCCACCATCCGTGACTTCCTCGGCAACGGCGAGGGCATCACCACCCTGGCCACCCGCTCCTGCTACGGGGAGAGCACCGCGGGCGACAGCGCCTGCTACCTCGACACCGCCGCCGACACCACGACCGTCGACCACACGGTCTTCAGCCGCGGCTGGGCCGACCTCGGGCACTACGCGTCGCTCTCCCACGGCGTGCCGCTCACCCCGGGCAAGCCGTACACCATGACCGTCCAGCTCGCGGCCACCGACCACGTCGTACCGGCGGGGCACCGGCTCGCGCTGATCGTCGCGGGCACCGACGGCGGCCTCATCCTGCCGCCCGACACGACCCCCAAGGTCACCGTCGACCTGTCGCACTCCGTGCTGAGGCTGCCGCTGGTCGGCGGTTCCGGCGCGCTGTCGACCCGTGCGGGCGCGGCGCCCCGCGGCAAGGCCGCGTTGACCCCCGCTCCGGCGCCCTCCGTGGCCCCGGCCGCCCGGCTGGGCTGACGCCCGGCCTGGTTCCCCCCGCTTCCCGGCGTTACGGTTACAGGGATACGGCCCTCGGGACGCGGGGGGAACCACGGTTGTCCGCGGCGCGTTCTCCTGGGTAGAAGCGGTGAGGGCGCGGCGCTTGCCGCCGTGAACGGAGGCGGGGAAATGTCGAATCGCGCGAAGATCGTCATCGGTGGCGTGGCGTTGGGTCTGTTCCTGTGGATCTGGATCCCCTTCTGGGCTGTCGTCCTGGTCATCGTGGGCGTGCCCGCGATCGCCTACTTCTCCCTCGACTCCTCGCAGCGGCGTCGGCTGCGGCGCGTGAGCCGTCGGCAAATAGGTCGCTGACCTGGTACGACCCCCGATAGTGTGCCGCTGCGACCAGGGCACCGAAGCCGGGCGAACACGTCCCGTTCCCGTGTCGCCGCGGCACGAGAGGGCCTGATCAGACGATGGCGACGGACATCCGGTCCACCCAGGACCTGCTCGACCACACCGGGGACCGGCTGAAGTATCTGTACTTCTGGGGCCACCGCCCGCAGCGCGACGGAAGCGTCGGTGCCGGCTGCCTCAGCCAGTGGTGGCCCGCGCCCTTCACCGTCGACGGCGTCACCTACGCGACCGCCGAGCACTGGATGATGGCGGGCAAGGCCCGGCTCTTCGACGACCCCGACGCCGAGCGGCGGGCTGTTGCGGCGGGCCACCCGAAGACCACCAAGAGCGTCGGCCGCACCGTCCGCGGCTTCGACCAGGCCGTGTGGGAAGCGGAGCGCTTCGGCCTGGTCATCGAAGGCAACGTCCACAAATTCCGGCAGCACCCCGACCTGCTGGCCTACCTGCTCGGCACCGGGGGCCGCGTCCTGGTCGAGGCCAGTCCGATGGACCGGGTCTGGGGCATCGGACTGGCCGCCGACGACGAGCGCGCCGCGGACCCGGCCACCTGGCGCGGGCTGAATCTGCTGGGCTTCGCCTTGATGGAGGCGAGGGCCCGGCTGGCGGGCGGAGGGCTAGTCCCGTGAACCCGGCCGGGGGCCGGGGGATGATCCCGTGAACCCGGACGGCGGCGGAGGGACCCTCCGCCGCCGGCCGGGCCGGTCGGGCTACTTCAGGTACGGGCCGTCCGTACCGATCTTGCCGGGCGCCGCGTTCTTGCCGCCCAGGTCGAGCACGTACACCCGCATGTCGCCCTTGCCGGGCGCCGCGACGGCCAACGTCCCGTCCGTCACGGTCCGCACGTCACCCGAGACGGCGTCCACGTAACGGCCGTTGGGGACGCCGCTGAAGGACGCCGCGTCCGTCACCGTCACCAGCGCGAAGCTGTCGACGCCCGACGCGGTGTCGGTGTAACGGCGCTTGAACGACATGCCGCCGCCGTTCACCCCCTCGGTGCTGTACTGGCCCATCTGCAACGCCGGAATGGCGCGCCGGATCAGATTCAGCCGTTGGAGGTGTTTGACCAGAGGCTGCGCCAAAGTGGTGGCCACCGCCCCCGAGGCACTGTCGACCTTCCCGAACTCCGAGGCCGTCACCGTGCCCGCCACATGGTCGCCGTAGTACGCGCGCCCCGTCGTCGCCAGCGGGCAGCTCGGCCCGCAGTCGATCGTCTTCCCGGCCTGGAACTGGATCTCCGACCCGTAGTAGAGCGTCGGAATGCCGCGGAAGGTCCACATCAGCGCCATGTTCTCGGCCCACGCGTCCTGTCCGCCGGTGTAGCGCACCGACGACTTGTTGGGACCGTAGTCGTGGCTGTCGACATAGACGACGTTGTACGTGGCGTCGTTCGTCGAGTCGTCCGAGTCCTTGCCGTTGTTGAAGGCGTTGTGCGCGTCACCGAAATTCATGTGCATGCGCATGTCGATGATGTTCATCCCGGAGAATTTGCTGTGGTCCGGGGTGTGATACGCGTTCCCTTCCAGGAAGGCGTTCGCGGACGTCGGCTGGTTTCCGGTGCCGAGCTGCTCCTCGTAGTTGTACTGCTCGATCGACGCGGTGGCGTCGTCCGCGCTGTACTCCTTGCGCTCCTTCCACGTGTAGAACTGCGCCGAGTGGTTGACCGATCCGCGGTTCCACTTGTCGTTGACGAAAGCGCCGACCTCACCGAAGACGAAGAAGTTCCGCGCCTTGTCGGGACCCCAGTCCTGGACCTCGCGCTGCTGGATCGCGGGCAGGAAACGCCGGTTCCAGGTGACGCGCGGAATGTGCACGGCGGTGTCCACGCGGAAGCCGTCCACCCCCATGTCGATGTACTTGTTGTACGCGCCGATCAGATAGTTCTGCACCTGCGCGTTCTCGGTGTTGAAGTCCGCGAGGTCGTCGGCGAGCCAGCAGGAACGCGAGTCCTCGCCCTCCCAGTTGCCGATCCAGCACTGGTGGTAGAGCGACGCGGGGAACATCTTCGACGTGGGGTTCGGCCACTGGCAGTTGTAGATCGTGTAGCCCTCGGGGCTCTTCTGCCCCGTTGGCTTGCCCCAGTTCAGGCACGTATTGCCGGACGGCTCGGCCGTGGACCACAGATCGCCGTTGTAGTACGACTTGCCGGTCTTGGGATCGATCGTCAGACCGTCGTACTCGAAGCCCTGCTCCTTCTCGTCGTAGTACCACGACCACTGCGAGTCCCTGACGCCGTAGACCGTCGGCACGAACAGCCCCTTGGCGCCCCACCGGGAACTGTGGTTGTAGACCACGTCCTGGTAGATCTTGATCCCCTTGGCGTGAGCCGCGTTGATCAGATCCTGATACGACGCCCCGGCCGATTCCAGGCGCGGGTCGACCCGGTAGAAGTCCCAGCCGTGGTAACCGTGGTAGTCGTAGTCGCTGCGGTTGAGCACCACGGGCGTGATCCAGATCGCCGAGAAACCGAGCGCCTTGATGTAGTCGAGCTTCTGCACCAGGCCCTTGAAGTCACCCCGGAACATCGGGTCGTTGTTGGCCGCGTTCCCCGACGCCACGTGCTGGTTGCCGCCGCGGTCGTTGCTCGTGTCGCCGTCGTAGAAGCGCGCGGTGAGCACGAAGTAGATCGGGTCCTTGCGCGGGTCCGTGCCGATCGGTGTGCCCGGAGTCGCGGGCGGCGGCGCGTGGCCGGTGGTCGCCCGAGCCGGAGCGGAGGCGGCGGAGATGTTGCCCGCCGCGTCCAGCGCCTGGACGGTGTACGTGTAGGCGGTGTCCGCCTCCAGGCCGGACTCGGAGAAGACCGTCGAGCCGACACTGGTGACGATCGTGCCCTTGGTGCCGCCGGTCCTGGTGACCCTGTAGCCCGTGACCCCGGTGTCGTCGGTCGACGGATTCCAGGTCACCACGATCGAGGTGTCGGTCGCGGTCGCCTTCACCGTGCCGGGGACGGTCGGCGGCGTCGTGTCGGGGACGACGGCCGCGCAGGGATCGGCCGCGTTGGCCGTGACCTTGGTGTCCTTGACGGTGCTGACGCCCTTGGACAGCGCGTAGTTGGCGCCGTTGTTGTTGTCCCAGGTGCCGTTGCCGTTGTTGAAGGTGGCGGCGAGCCCCGCGGCCGTGCCGAGGTCGACGGTCTTCTTCACCCAGCCGGTGCAGGCCGCCTCCATGCCGATGCCCGGCACGGTCGTCCACGCGCCGCCGGTCGGCGCGTAGTGCAGATTGACGGTGGTCCAGCCGACGGTCGCGGTGGAGTAGAAGACGGTGGCCGAGGTGCCGGACGGGCTGCCCGTCTCGCCGCCGCCCGGGTCCCCGCCGCTCGCGCACGGGTCGCTGTGGGCGATGGCGCCGTTGTTGACGGTGATGGTGCCGGTGCCCAGAGCGTAGTTCTTGCCGCCGTTGTTGTCCCAGGTGCCCTGGCCGTTGTTGAAGGTCGCCTGCCAGCCGGTGGCCGCGCCGAGGTCGACGGTCTTCTTCACCCAGTTGGTGCAGGCGCTCTGCATGGCGACGCCGGGCACAGTCGTCCAGGTCCCGCCGTCGGGCGCCCAGTGCAGGTTGTACGACGACCAGTTGGTCGTCGCGGTGGAGTAGTAGACGGTTGCGGTGTTCGAGCCCGCCGCCGAGGCGGCGTGCGCGGAACCGGTGGACAGGGAGGGGAGCAGGGTCGCCAGGAGTCCCAAGACGACAGCCACCACGGCTGTCAGCGGACCTGGTCGATATCTGTGGCGCGAAGCGACGGTCACGTCGTGCTCCTCGGACGGGGCCGCGAGGGCGGCCGGTGGAGGAAGCCGTACGTCCGCGCGCCACGGAACGAACGGCCGGATAAATTGCGCAAGTTGCTGCAACAAGTTGCTGCGAGAACGGTCGTGAGATTACTGGGACATGTCATGGACGTAAAGAGGTCTGACGGGGTTGCGTTCCCGGGTCCCGCCGCGCCGCCGCGTAGGGTTCCCGAGACGGGCGGGTGACGTACCCGGCCGACCGGTCGTAGAACCGTACGGACCGGACCCGGACCCCGGCCTCGGACTCCGGCGGACCGTAAGCGGAAGGGGACCCACGGAAGATGACGGAGCGTCTGGTGGTCATCGGCGGTGACGCCGCCGGGATGTCGGCCGCGTCCCAGGCCCGCCGCCGCAGAGCGGCGGACGACCTGGAGATCGTCGCGTTCGAGCGCGGACGGCACACCTCGTACTCCGCCTGCGGCATCCCGTACTGGATCGGCGGCGACACCGCGGGCCCCGACGCGCTGGTCGCGCGTACCGCCGAGGAGCACCGCGAGCGCGACATCGACCTGCGGATGGGCACCGAGGTGGTCGACATCGACCTCGCCGCCGGCCGGGTGCGGGCGCGGGACGCCGACGGCCGCGAGGAGTGGACCGGCTACGACCACCTCGTCGTCGCCACCGGCGCGGAACCCGTACGGCCGCCCGTCCCCGGCATCGACGCGCCCGGCGTGCACGGCGTGCAGACCCTGGACGACGGCGAGCGCGTCCTGGCCAGCCTCGACGGGGTCGGCGTACGCCGCGCTGTGGTGGTCGGCGGCGGCTACATCGGCGTCGAGATGGCCGAGGCCCTGCTGAAGCACGGCCTCGACGTGACCCTCGTCGACCGCGCCGAGCAGCCGATGAGCACCCTCGACCCCGACATGGGACGCCTGGTGCGCGACGCGATGGAGGGACTCGGCGTCCGCGTCGTCTCCGGCGCGGCCGTCCGCGCGGTGCTCACCGGCGCCGACGGCCGGGCCCGCGCGGTCGCCACCGACGACGCCGAATACCCCGCCGACATCGTGATCCTGGGCATCGGCGTACGCCCCGGCACCGCGCTCGCCCGCGACGCGGGCCTGCCGCTGGGCGCGCACGGCGGCCTGCTGACCGACCTGGCCATGCGGGTACGCGGCCAGGAGCGGGTCTGGGCGGGCGGCGACTGCGTGGAAGTCCTCAACCTCGTCTCCGGCGACCTCCAGCACATCGCCCTCGGCACCCACGCCAACAAGCACGGCCGCATCATCGGCACCAACATCGGCGGCGGCTACGCCACCTTTCCCGGGGTCGTCGGCACCGCCGTCAGCAAGGTCTGCGACGTCGAGATCGCCCGCACCGGCCTCAAGGAGTCCCAAGCGCGCCGCGCCGGACTCCGCTACGTGACCGCCGTCATCGAGTCCACCAGCAGGGCCGGCTACTATCCGGACGCCGACCCGATGACCGTCAAGATGCTCGCGGAACGCGGCACAGGGCGGCTGCTCGGCCTCCAGATCGTCGGCCGCGAAGGCGCCGCCAAGCGGGTCGACGTCGGGGCCGTCGCGCTCACCGCGCGGATGACGGTCGAGGACATGGTCGCGCTCGACCTCGGCTACGCGCCGCCGTTCTCACCCGTGTGGGACCCGGTGCTGGTCGCCGCGCGCAAGGCGGCGGACGCGGTGGTGGCGGACGTCAGAGCGGGCTGACGGCGGTTTTCGGCAGCAATATGCGGCGGTTTGCGCTTCCGGGCCCCTGGGGTGCCTTGCGGGGCTTTGCAGAGCTTGCGCGTCCTTGCGGGTTCCCGCGTGTCCTGATGGGTGTTCGCGGCTCTTCGTGCGGCTTCGCGGTCAGGACGGGGCCGCGGCCAGCTTGCTGAGAGCTTCCAGCAACGGCGGCAGGGCGGCGCCGCGGCCGACCGGCAGCACCTCGCCGGGCGCGTCGTCCAACAGCACGAAGGCGATGTCGTCGGTCCTGCCCACCAGACTCCAGCCGGGTCCGTCCGCCCGCACCGCACCATATGCGGCCCGTACGCGGCCGGGTGGCGGCGGATTGCGTACGTACTCCTCCGCGCTTTCCAGGACGCGGCGGATGCCGGTGTGCGAGATGGCGGGCGCGGCGGCCGGGGGGCCGGCCGGGCTGTGGGGTTCGGCTTCCGTCCCGGTGCCGACGGCTGTTCCTGCGTCGGTGACCGTGCCTGCGTCCGTATCCGTAGCCGTGCTGGCGTCCGCCGCCGCGTCCTCGGCCGCCTCCTGAGCCGCGTCCGCCGGTACGTCGAGTTGGTCGCGCCACTCGAACCAGCGGACCGCGATCTCGTCGGCCCCGAGGCGCCGTTGCGGCGGACCCCAGACGGAGGTGTCGGGCGGCGAGAGCGGGACACGCCCGCCCTCCTCGTCCGGCGGGTCGTGCGGGGCGGGGATGCCGGGTACGGCGACGGCGACCGGCAGCGGCCAGCCCGGCAGCGAGGCGGCCAGGCTGTTCTCGTCGGGCGCCAGGTCGTACTCGAGTCCGCAGTCCCAGGCCGCCAGCGCGCACGCCACCGTGGCGGTGTCCGTCGTCGCCACGGTCCAGCGCGCCCCGCCGCCGTCCTGCCCGAAGACCAGGCCGTAGCCGTCGGCCAGGGGTTCGAGCCCCAACTCGGCGCAAGCGGCCGGATAGTCGTCCCCCAGGACGCCCGGGAACTGCCCCGGCGTCAGCATCGCGGCCGTCAGCACGAACAGCGCGTCGTCGTCCTCCGGGTTCTCGGCCGCGGTCATCCGTCGTTCCCTCTCGCCTCGCCCGCCGTCTCTCGTCCGCGCACCTTAACCAGCGAGTAACCTCCGCGTCGAGAGGTCGCGATGGCCGGAAATCCGCTCGGGCGATACGGCGCCGGACGGCCGGTTTCCCGACGGTCCGCACCTGGTGATCGCCCGGAGTCGGCCCGTTCCCGGCCGAGCGGTCAGCTCTTCGCGTCGTGCGCGGTCAACGTCGTTCGCAGCCAGGCCAGTTCGGTGCGGCTGGTGGCGCGGGCGATGGTGAGCCAGCGGTGCGAAGAGCGGAATTCGGACCGCAGGGTGCGTACGTGCGGTGGACGGAGGCGGCGGGCGACGGACCGGCCCGCGTCCACGTGCCCAGGCTGGGAGCGGCGTCGGGCGCGTACACCGCGCACATATCCGCGCATCCCGCGCTCGTGACCCGCCGTACGCTCTTCGTCGACCTGCCCGGCTTCGGCGTCAGCGACCGCCCCGCGGACTTCGGCTACTCGCTGGCGGAGCACGCCGACGCGCTGGCCGCGGTCCCGGACGCCGCCGATGTGCGCGCCGCCGATGTGCGCGGCGCCGATGTGCGCGCCGCAGCCCCGAGCAGGGTCAGGCGTGTCGGACGGCCACCGCCAGGTACCGCTCCGCGGAGTCGTCCAGCGATGCCAGCTCCCAGCCGGTCGCGGCCAGCAGAGGACGCAGTTGCGGCTGGGCTCGTACGTCGTCGGCGCGCAGTTCGTGCCCGCGGCGGGCGGCGAGGGCGGCGCGGCCGATCGGATGGAAGAGCGCCAACCGGCCGCCGGACCTGGTCACCCGGGCCAATTCGCGCAGTCCGGCCGCCGGGTCCGGCAGATGGTGCACGAGTCCGGCGGCGAAGACGGCGTCGAAAGCCGCGTCCCGCAACGGAAGCTCCTCGCCGGCCGCCTCGATCAGCGCTCCGTCCCGGTCCCGGCCGAGGGCGACGGCCTCCCGCAGCATCTCCGGGGTCAGATCGACACCGACCACCGTGCCCGCCGCACCGACGACGGCCCTCAGCAGCGGCAGCGCCCGCGCCGTACCGCAGCCCGCGTCCAGTGCCCGGCCGCCCGGCCGCAGCCCCAACTCGCCGACCGCCGCCGCGTAGACGGGAGTGTCGTCGGGGAACCGCTTCTCCCACCCCACGGCCTTCGCGGCGAAGAACTCCCTGACCTGGCGGCGCCCGCTCTCGAAACTGGCCATGCATTATGGTCGCATGATCACGTTCCGCTCCATCGGGCTCTTCTTGCTCGCCGCCGTCCTGGAGATCGGCGGTGCCTGGTTGATCTGGCAGGCGGTGCGCGAACACCGCGGCGTCGGCTGGGCGGGGGCCGGAATCGTCGCGCTCGGCCTCTACGGCTTCGTCGCCACACTCCAGCCCAACGCCGACTTCGGCCGGATCCTGGCGGCCTACGGCGGGGTCTTCGTGGCCGGATCTCTCCTGTGGGCGATGGCTCTCGACGGCTACCGTCCCGACCGATTCGACATCGTCGGAGCGGTCATCTGCCTGGTCGGAGTGGGTGTCATCATGTACGCGCCACGCGGCGGCTGATTTCCGCCGGTTGCCTCCTTTCACGGCTCCGGTCGGGCGCCGCCCGTCCCGAGAGGGGGTTGCCGAAGCGGGCCCGGCAGGACAGGCTCGTACCGCAGCGGAGACGGGAGGTAGGCAATGACGGTGGGCAAACCGCTCGCATGGCTGCTCGACGACCTGACGAAGCGGGTGCCGCACGTGAAGCACGCGCTCGTGCTCTCCAACGACGGGTTGGTCACGGGCGCCAGCGGCGATCTCGACCGGCCGACCGCGGAACACCTGGCCGCCGTGTCCTCGGGCTTCCACAGTCTGGCCAAGGGCGCGGGGCGGCAGTTCGCCGTCGGCGGCGTGCGCCAGACGATGGTCGAATTCGACGACGGCTTCCTCTTCGTCACCGCGGCGGGCGACGGCAGTTGCCTGTCCGTGCTCAGCGGCATGGAGGCCGATGTCGGCCAGGTCGCCTACGAGATGACGCTGCTCGTCCACCGCGTCGGCGAACACCTCGGGGTGGCTCCCCGGCAACCGGGCGCGGCACCTTCCTGAGCCGGGGCGTCCCGAAGTTATCCACAGGCTTCGAACGGGCTGTCGTCCGTACGCGATAGATTCGTCACTGTCAGTGATCGAAGTTTGCGGGGGAGTGACGACAGTGAAGACGACGAAGACGGCCAAGACCACGACGACAACGACGACAACGACGACAACGACGACAGCGACGACAACGCCGAATAAGAACGCGAAGGCGACGACGGGGACGGTGCCCGCCTCGATGCCGGGGACGGGTGCCTCGGCGGCTTCCGGGGCGAGGGCCGGAGCGGCCGGGACAAGGGCCGGAGCGAGGGCCGGGACGACGGCGCCGACGAGCGCGGGTACGGCGACCGTCGAGACGCGGCAGGTGACGTGGACGCCCGGCGGCGGGCCGGGAGGCGGGCGGGCGGCGCCGGAGACGCTGACGCTGAACCGGGCGCGGGAGGAGCTGGGCCTGGACTTCACGCTCTTCGAGCTGGCGCTCCAACTCGGCGAGATCCGCACGGTCTCGCGCGGCAGCGGCCAGCGGCGGGTGCCCGTGGACGAGGTGACCCGGCTGCGGGACGCGGAAGGCCATCCGCAGGCGCTGCTCGACCGGCTCCGACTGGTGACCAGCACCGAGGGCGCGGCGATGATCGGGATCAGCCGGGACCGCCTCGTACGGCTGGCGAGGCTCGGGCTGATCCGCCCGGTGCGCTGGTACGTCAACCGGTACCGGGCGCTGGTGTGGGTGTATCTCGGCCATGAGCTGAGGGAGTTCGCCGCCGCGAGTCCCACGATGCTGAAGGGGCGGCTGCCCGCGGGACTGCGTGACGCGCTGGACGCCGGGCAGGATCAGCGGGCCCTCGGCTGGCGGTCCCGCCGGGTCGCTCAGCTCGTACGGGACTGCCATGACGCCTGGGACGAGGCCGCCGTCTGGGCCGCGCTGCTCGGTCCCGAGGTGACCGACGACGCCGTGCCCGACCCCTTCGACCGGGCGCGGCTGCGCGGAATCCGTGCGGCGCTGCCACCGGGCCGCCCGGGACCGCTCGCCTCACCCGAGCTGACGAGAAGCCTCACGACCGCCGACCATCCGGACGAGATCGCGCTGGCCCTGGTCGCCCTCGCCGACGCGCTGGGCCGCGCCCGGACCGAACAGCCCGCACCGCGCCCGGCGTTCGCCCCAGCCGACCGTCCGCCGCTCGCGCTCCCGCCTGTGGAGCGGGTGCCGCGGCAGCCTGAACGACTTCCGGAGCCGGAGCCAGAGGCAGAGGCAGAGCCGGAGTCGGAGCTGGAGTCGGAGTCGGAGCCGGAGCCGGAGCCGAGTGAGCCAGGCGGGCCGCACACGGGAGGAAGGCCCGCGCCCGAGCGGGCCCGGCACGCGGCGCCGCACCGGAAGCGGGGCGCCGCCCGGCCGCCGGGCAGGCCGGTGGGGGAGGGCAGGCGCCCGCGACGCGGGCTGCTGGGACTGCTGCGCGGACGCGGGTCAGCCGCCGATCTTGCGGAACAGCCCTTCCTGCATCACCGAGACCAGCAGACGTCCCCGCCGGTCGAAGATCTGCCCCCGCGCCAGACCGCGGGCACCCGTCGCGACAGGTGACTCCTGCTGGTACAGGAACCACTCGTCGGCGCGGAACGGCCGGTGGAACCACATGGCGTGGTCGAGGGACGCCATGTCGAACCCCCGCGGTCCCCACAGCGGTTCGATCGGCACACGTACGGCGTCCAGCAGCATCATGTCGCTGGCGTAGGTGAGAGCGCAGGTGTGCACGAGCGGGTCGTCGCCGAGCTGCCCGACCGCGCGCATCCACACCGCGCTGCGCGGCTCGGCGCCCTCGATCTCCTCGGGCGTCCAGCGCAGCCGCTCCACATAGCGGATCTCGAAGGGCTGGCGGCGGGTCATCCGCTCCAGCGCCTCGGGGAGCACGTCCAGATGCGCACGCAGCTCTTCGCCGAGTCCCGGCAGGTCGTCGGGCTCGGGCACCTCGGGCATCGGCAGTTGGTGCTCGAATCCCGGTTCCGGCTGATGGAAGGAGGCGGTCAGGTTGAAGATCGTCCGGCCCTGTTGGATCGCCACCACCCGCCGGGTGGTGAAGGAACGGCCGTCACGGACCCGTTCGACCTGGTACACGATGGGCACGCCGGGCCGGCCCGGCCGCAGGAAGTACGCGTGCAGCGAGTGCACCGGCCGCCCGCCGTCGGTGGTGCGGCCCGCGGCGACCAGCGCCTGCCCGGCGACCTGGCCGCCGAAAACCCGCTGCAACCGCTCCTGCGGACTCTGCCCGCGGAAGATGTCCTGCTCGATCCGCTCCAGGTCGAGCAGATCCACCAGCCTCTCGGCCGGGTTCGTCATCGCGTCCCCTTCGTCGTGCACCGGATCACAGCTCGCCGACGTCGGTCAGCCGGATCACCGCGCGGCCCTCTTCGTCGGAGGCCGCGAGGTCGACCTCGGCGGAGATCCCCCAGCCGTGGTCACCGTTGGGGTCGGCGAAGGTCTGCCGGACCCGCCACAAGCCGTGCTCCGGCTGCTCCTCGATCTGCAACAGCTTCGGGCCGCGCGCGTCGGGACCGGTGCCGAGGTCGTCGTACTCGTCCCAGTACGCGTCCATCGCCTCCGCCCAGGTGTCGGCGTCCCACCCGGCCTCGGCGTCCAACTCGCCGAGCTGGTGGTACTTCTCCAGCGCCGCCAGCTCGACCCGGCGGAACATCGCGTTGCGCACCAGCACCCGGAAGGCGCGGGAGTTGGCGGTGACCGGCTTGACCTGGTCGGCCCGCTCCGCCGCCTGCTCGGCCGTCTCCACCTCCGGATTGGCGAGCTGCTCCCACTCGTCCAGCAGGCTGGAGTCGACCTGGCGCACCAACTCGCCCAGCCACGCCGTCAGATCCTGGAAGTCCTCCGACTTCAGGTCGTCGGGCACCGTGTGCTCCAGCGCCTTGTACGCGCCGGCCAGGTAGCGCAGCACGATGCCCTCGGTGCGGGCCAGCTCGTAGTAGGAGGTGAACTCGCCGAAGGTCATGGCGCGTTCGTACATGTCACGGACGATGGACTTGGGCGACAGCGGGTGGTCGCCCACCCACGGGTGGCTCTGGCGGTAGATGCCGTAAGCGTGCGACAGCAGCTCTTCGAGGGGCTTGGGATAGGAAACGTCCTGAAGACGCTCCATCCGCTCCTCGTACTCGACACCGTCCATCTTCATCTCGGCGACGGCCTCGCCACGGGCCTTGTTCTGCTGGGCCGCCAGGATCTGCCGCGGGTCGTCGAGGGTGGACTCCACCACCGAGACCATGTCCAGGGCGTAGGAGGGGGAGTCCTTGTCGAGCAGTTCGAAGGAGGCCAGGGCGAAGGTGGACAGCGGCTGGTTGAGGGCGAAGTCCTGCTGGAGTTCGACGGTCAGCCGGATGATGCGGCCCTCGGCGTCCGGCTCGGGGAGGCGTTCGACCACACCACCGTCGACCAGCGAGCGGTAGATGGCGATGGCCCGGCGGATGTGCCGCAACTGGTGGCGGCGGTCCTCGTGGTTGTCCTCCAGCAGGTGCCGCATCGCGTCGAAGGCGTTGCCGGGCCGGGCGATCACCGACAGCAGCATGGTGTGGGTGACGCGGAAGCGGGAGGTCAGCGGCTCCGGCTCGGCGGCGATCAGCTTCTCGAAGGTGAGATCCGACCAGTTGACGAAGCCCTCGGGCGGCTTCTTGCGGACCACCTTGCGGATCTTCTTCGGGTCGTCCCCGGCCTTGGCGAGCGCCTTCTTGTTCTCGATGACGTGCTCGGGAGCCTGCGCCACCACGAACCCGGCGGTGTCGAAACCAGCCCGCCCGGCGCGCCCCGCGATCTGGTGGAACTCCCGCGCCCGCAGCGTCCGCACCCGCGTGCCGTCGTACTTGGTGAGCGCGGTGAACAGCACGGTGCGAATCGGCACGTTGACGCCGACCCCGAGGGTGTCGGTGCCGCAGATGACCTTCAGCAGACCCGCCTGGGCGAGCTTCTCCACCAGCCGCCGGTACTTGGGCAGCATCCCCGCGTGGTGGACGCCGATGCCGTGCTTGGCGAAGCGCGCGAGGTTGCGGCCGAAGGTGGTGGTGAAGCGGAAGTGCCCGATCAGATCGGAGATGGCGTCCTTCTCGGCCTTGGTGCACATGTTGATGCTCATCAGCGCCTGGGCCCGCTCGACGGCCGCCGCCTGCGTGAAGTGCACGATGTAGACCGGGGACTGCCGGGTCTCCAGCAGTTCGGTCAGCGTCTCCGTCAAAGGCGTCGTCACATACTCGTACGACAGCGGTACCGGCCGGGTCGCCGAGCGCACGACCGCCGTGGGGCGGCCGGTGCGGCGGGTCAGGTCCTCCTCGAAGCGGGAGACGTCACCCAGCGTCGCCGACATGAGCAGGAACTGCGCCTGGGGAAGTTCGAGGATCGGGATCTGCCAGGCCCAGCCCCGGTCCGGCTCCGCGTAGAAGTGGAACTCGTCCATCACGACCTGGCCGACGTCGGCGCTCTTGCCGTCGCGCAGCGCGATGGAGGCGAGGACCTCGGCGGTGCAGCAGATCACCGGCGCGTCCGGGTTGACCGAGGCGTCGCCGGTCAGCATCCCGACGTTCTCGGTGCCGAACAGCTTGCACAGGTCGAAGAACTTCTCCGACACCAGCGCCTTGATCGGCGCGGTGTAGAAGGTGACCTCGTCCCGGGCCAGCGCGGCGAAGTGCGCACCGGCCGCCACCAGGCTCTTTCCCGATCCGGTGGGGGTGGAAAGGATCACGTTCGCACCAGAGACCACCTCGATGAGCGCCTCCTCCTGCGCCGGATAGAGAGTGATCCCCTGACCCTCGGCCCACGTCGAAAACGCTTCGAAGAGGGCATCGGGGTCCGGGGCGGGAGGCATCTGATCGATAAGGGTCACCCCACCATCTTGCCTGTACCGGCGGCGCGCGGCGGAACCGGAGCGGGCCGCGGTGATCATCAACGATATGGTGTGCCGTCAACGATGCGTCAACTCCGCCTGCGGGCGGCCTTGTAGGGGGCTGAGCACCACCATGATGGGACCTGCGCACTCACTCTCGGGAGCGGCGGCCTGGCTGGCCGTCGGAGCGGTCGCGGCGGGTGTGGATCATGCCATGCCCTGGCCGACGCTCGTCGTCGGTGCGCTGATCTGTGCTGGTGCCGCGCTCGCCCCCGACCTGGACCATCAGGCGGCGACGATCTCGCGCGCGTTCGGCCCGATCTCCCGCGTGCTGTGCAAGATCATCGAGCACCTGGCGCACGCCGTCTACAAGGCGACCCGGATGCAGGGCGACCCGCGACGGGCGGGCGGCCACCGCACTCTCACCCATACCTGGCTCTGGGCGGTCCTGGTCGGCGGCGGCTTCTCGGCCGGCGCGGTCTACGGCGGGCGCTGGGTGGTGCTAGTCATCTTGTTCATACACATGGTGCTCGCCGTCGAGGGACTGCTGTGGCGGCAGGCCCGGATGTCCAGCGATGTGCTGGTGTGGCTGCTCGGCGCCACCAGCGCCTGGGTGCTCGCCGACGTGCTCGACAATCCGGGCAACGGCAAGGACTGGCTGTTCACCGACCCCGGCCAGCACTACCTGTGGATCGGGCTGCCCATCGTGCTCGGCTCGCTCGTGCACTGCGTCGGTGACGCGCTGACCGTCTCCGGCTGCCCGATCCTGTGGCCGATCCCGATCGGCCGCCGCCGCTGGTACCCGATGGGACCGCCGAAGTTCATGCGCTTCCGGGCCGGGAGCTGGGTGGAGCTGAAGGTGCTCACCCCGGTCTTCTTCCTGGCGGGCGGCGGCTGCGCGCTCGGCGCGCTGGGCGTCTTCGGCTGACGCGGGACCCCTCGCACGCGAGCGGGGCCCGGCGGCAGTGCCGCCGGGCCCCGCGCCACATCACCGCGGTCAGCTGTGCCAGGACCGCCACAGCGCCGCGTAGGCACCGTCGGCGTCCACCAACTGGTGGTGGCTGCCCAGCTCGCTGATCCGGCCGTCCTCGACCACCGCGATCACATCCGCGTCGTGCGCGGTGTGCAGCCGGTGCGCGATGGCGATCACGGTACGGCCGTCCAGTACCCGGGACAGCGAGCGTTCCAGATGGCGGGCGGCGCGCGGGTCGAGCAGCGAGGTCGCCTCGTCCAGCACCAGGGTGTGCGGGTCGGCCAGCACCAGCCGGGCCAGCGCGAGCTGCTGCGCCTGCGCCGGGGTGAGCACCGCGCCGCCCGAGCCCACCTCGGTGTCGAGACCGTCCGCCAGATTGCGGCCCCAGTCCTCGGCGTCCACCGCGCGCAGCGCCGTCCACAGCTCGTCGTCGGTGGCACCGGTCCGCGCCAGCCGCAGATTGTCGCGGAGCGTGCCGACGAAGACGTGGTGCTCCTGATTGACCAGCGCCACATGCTCGCGCACCCGCTCGGCGGGCATCCGGGCCAGCTGGGCCCCGCCCAGCGTGACCTCGCCCGTACGCGGCGCGTAGATCCCCGCCAGCAGCCGCCCGAGCGTGGACTTGCCCGCGCCTGACGGGCCCACCAGCGCCACCCGGGTACCCGGCGGCACCGTCAGGCTCACGCCGTGCAGCACGTCGCTGCCCGCCCGGTAGCCGAACCGCACCTGGTCGGCGGCCATCTCGCGGCCGTCGGGCGAGACCGTGTGGTCCGGCTCGTCCTCGGCCACCTCGCGCACCCCGACCAGCCGGGCCAGCGACACCTGGGCGACCTGCAACTCGTCGTACCAGCGCAGGATCATGTTCACCGGGTCGACGAGCATCTGCGCGTACAGCGCGCCCGTGGTCAGCTCGCCGACCGTCATCCAGCCGTTGAGGGCGAAGCTGCCGCCGATCATCAGCACCGCGACCACGATCAGCGCGTGCGTCATGTTGATCACCGGGAACAGCACGCTGCGCAGCCACATCGTGTAGCGCTCCCACGCCACCCACTGCCCGATGCGCTGCCGCGACAGCTTCTCGCGCCGGTCGCCGAGACCGTGGGCCTCGATGGTGCGGCCGGCGTCCACGGACTCCGCCAGCGCCGCCGCCACCGCCGCGTACCCCGCCGCCTCCGAGCGGTAGGCCCCCGGGGCGCGCCGGAAGTACCAGCGGCAGCCGACCAGCAGCAGCGGCAGCGCGACCAGCACCGACAGGGCGAGCGGCGGCGAGGTCACGGTCAGCGCGCCGAGCAGCAGCCCGGCCCAGACCACGGCGATGGCCAGCTCGGGCACCGCCTCGCGCATCGCGTTCGACAGCCGGTCGATGTCCGTCGTGATCCGCGACAGCAGATCGCCCGTGCCCGCCCGCTCCAGCACACCCGGCGGCAGCGACACCGACCGTACGAGGAAGTCCTCGCGCAGATCGGCCAGCATCTCCTCGCCGAGGATCGCGCCGCGCAGCCGTACCAGCCGCACGAAGTACGCCTGCACCACGAGGGCGGCCAGGAACAGGCTGACGGCCCGCCCGAGATGGATGTCCCGGTCGCCCTTCGACAGGTCCTCGACCAGACCGCCGAGCAGGTAGGGCCCCACCATCGAGGCAAGCACCGACACGGTGTTGACGGTCACCAGCAGGGCGAAGGCACCGCGATGCCGCTTCGCCAGTTCGCGCACGTAGCCGCGCACGGTCGCGGGGGAGCCCACCGGCAGCGTGGCGCTCTGCTGCGGCGCGGCCGGGTCGTACTCCGGCGGTCGCAGGCCGATCATGCGGATTCCTCCATCGATGTGTGGGGCACGGCCCCGGAGCCCGCGACGGCAGCGGTGACGGGGCTGTGGCCGGGATCGCGGTCGTCGGACGGCTCGCTCTCGCGGGTCACCACCGCCCGGTAGCGCGGGTCGGTGCGCAGCAGTTCGTGGTGGTCGCCGACCGACGTCGCCGTGCCCTCGTCCACGAAGACCACCAGGTCGGCGCGGTCCAGCACGAGCGGGCTCGACGTGAGCACCACCGTCGTGCGACCCGCGCGCAGTTCCTTGAGGCCGCGCGCGATCCTGGCCTCGGTGTGCGCGTCGACCGCCGAGGTCGGCTCGTCGAGCACCAGCACCTCGGGGTCGGCGATCAGCGACCTGGCCAGTGCCAGGCGCTGCCGTTGGCCGCCGGACAGCGACCGGCCGCGCTCGGTGATCCGCGCCGACATCGGGTCGCCCGCCACCCCCGCGGGGTCGGCGGCGGACTGCGCGAGCGCGTCCAGCACGTCCGCGCACTGCGCGGCGGTGAGCGCCTGCTCCGCCGTGACCCGGCCGGAGGACGGCACACCCAGCAGTTCGGTCAGCGTTCCCGACAGCAGCACCGGGTCCTTGTCCTGGACGAGCACGGCCGCGCGGGCCGCCGCGAGCGGCAGCGCGTCCAGTGCCCGCCCGCCCAGCAGCGCCGACGCCTCGCCCTCGGCGCGGACCGGGCTGTGCCCGCCGAGCCGGTCGGCCAGTACGCCCGCCGCGTCCGGGTCGCCGCACACCACGGCGGTCAGCAGCCCGGCCGGAGCGCGCAGCCCCGACTCCGGGTCGTACATCTCCCCGACCAGAGCGCCCGCCTCCTCGGGAGCGACGCTCCCCTCGGAGAAGACGGCCGCGCCCCCGGCGGTCTCCCGGGTCAGCGCCAGTACGCGCGCGGCCCGCTTCGCCGAGGGCCGCGAGAAGGACCAGGCCATGGCGATCTCCTCGAAATTCCGCAGCGGGAACATCAGGAAGGCCACCGAGCCGTAGACGGTCACCAGCGCGCCGACCGAGATCCGGCCGTCCATCGCCAGCCGGGCGCCGTCCCAGGCGACGGCCACCAGCAGCAGCCCCGGCAGCACCACCTGGACGGCACTGATCGCCGCCCACATCCGGGCGCTGTGCACGGCGGCCGTCCTGACCTGCTGGGACGCGCGACGGTAGCGGTCGAGGAACAGCTCCTCGCCGCCGATGCCGCGCAGCACCCGCAGTCCGGCGACGGTATCGGAGGCCAGTTCCGTGGCCTTGCCCGCCTTCTCCCGCTGGAGGTCGGCCCGCTTGGTGGCGGCGGGAAGCAGCGGCAGTACGGCCAGCGCCAGCACCGGTACGGACGCGGCCACGATCACGCCGAGCGCGGGCTCGTAGACGACCAGCGCGACGGCCACGCCGACCGTGGCGACCAGGGCGGAGGTGAAGCGCGCCAGCGCCTCGACGAACCACCCGATCTTCTCCACGTCTCCGGTGCTGACCGCGACGACCTCGCCCGCAGCGACCCGGCGGGTGAGCACCGAGCCCAGCTCGACCGTCTTACCGGCGAGCAACTGCTGGACCCGCGCCGCGACGCTGATCCAGTTCGTGACGGCCGTACGGTGCAGCATCGTGTCGCCGAGCGCGGTGAGCACGCCGAGCAGCAGCATCAGCCCGCCCGACAAGGCCAGCCGTGACCCCGAGCGGTCCACGACCGACTGCACGGCCATTCCGACGGCCGCGGGGAACGACGCGACGGCCGCCATGTGCAGGATGCCCCACGCGGTGGCGGCTGCCAGGCCCTTCCCCTCGCGGAACGACAGCCAGAGCAGGAAGCGGAATCCCGTCCGGGCGTCGGGGACGCCCGGATCGGACAGGGGGAGCTTACGGAGGGACGGCATGGTGTCCTGAGTTCGGTGCGGGTGTGAGCGAGTGTCGGCGGACGAGGCTACGGCCGCGGGTTGCGGATACGGCCGCCGGAGGTTCGCGCGAGATGTCGGCGGGCAGCCGCGTACCTGACGACTCCGCCCGTGCGGACATCCCGCCGGAATCCGGTCGGAGAGGAGCAAGGCTCGTCTTGCGGCCCGTACCGGGTCAACAGGTTTTCCGGTGAGCGACGGGAACGAGCCGAGGTCCGTGGGGAGTGTTTCGGCAACAACTTGCAGCAAAACAGCGAAAGTTCTTCCGCCGACATCTTGACGTGTACGCACACACGGCGGGAAGCTCCTGGGCGGAACCCGAGGGCCCCGAGGACAACGGGGCCCGCACCCCCCACCCGGCGGCCAGGCGCGTGGCTGCCTTCGAGGGCAGAACTCTGCCCGTTCACCGAAGGAGCCGCCCATGAGATCCCGCGTCCTGAACGGCGCGCTGGCCGCGATCGTCGCCGCCGCCGGTCTGTTCGCCCTCTCCTCGCAACAGGCGGACGCCACGCCGCCCGGCAGCAAGGACGTCACCGCGACGCTCTTCCAGTGGAAGTTCGACTCCGTGGCGAAGGCCTGCACGGACACCCTCGGCCCCGCGGGCTACGGCTTCGTCGAGGTCTCCCCGGCCTCCGAGCAGATCCAGGGCGACCAGTGGTGGACCTCGTACCAGCCGGTCAGCTACAAGATCGCCGGACGGCTCGGCAACGAGAGCTCGTTCCAGAACATGGTCAGCACCTGCCACAGCGCGGGCGTCAAGGTCGTCGCCGACGCGGTGATCAACCACATGACGTCGGGCTCGGGCACCGGCACGGGCGGGACGACGTACAGCAAGTACAACTACCCGGGCTACTACCAGAACCAGGACTTCCACACCTGCCGCAGTGACATCAACAACTACGGCGACCGCAACAACGTCCAGAACTGCGAGCTGGTCGGCCTCGCCGACCTCGACACCGGCAGCGACTACGTGCGCGGCACCATCGCCGCCTACCTCAACCACCTGATCGCGCTGGGCGTCGACGGCTTCCGGGTGGACGCCGCCAAGCACATGGCCGAGACCGACCTGGCCGCCATCAAGGCCAAGCTCAGCAATCCGGGCATCTACTGGGCCCAGGAGGCCATCTACGGCGCGGGCGAGGCCGTACAGCCGGGCGAGTACGTCAACACCGGTGACGTGGACGCCTTCCAGGGCGCCTTCGACCTCAAGCGCATCTTCACCGGTGACAAGCTGGCCTCCCTCAGCAACTGGGGCGCGTCGTGGGGCGCGGGCTACCTGTCGAGCGACAAGGCCCGCACCTTCGTGGACAACTGGGACACCGAGCGCAACGGCTCGACCCTCAGCTACAAGAACGGCGCCACGTACACCCTCGCCAACGTCTACCTGCTGGCCTGGCCGTACGGCTCGCCCAACGTCTACTCCGGCTACGAGTTCTCCAACAACGACGCCGGCGCGCCCAACGGCGGCACCGTCAACGCCTGCTACAGCGACGGCTGGAAGTGCCAGCACGCCTGGCCGCAGATCGCCAACATGGTCGGCTTCCGCAACGCGGTCTCCGGCACCGCCGTCACCAACTGGTGGTCCAACGGCAACAACGCCATCGCGTTCGGCCGCGGCAGCAAGGGCTATGTGGCGATCAACCACGAGGGCGGCTCGCTCACCCAGACCTTCACCACCTCACTGCCCGCCGGCTCCTACTGCGACGTCCAGCACAGCGGCACCAGCTACACCGTCGGCTCCGACGGCAAGTTCACCGCCACCATCGGCTCCAACGACGCGGTCGCGCTGTACGTCGGCGCGCCCTGCGGCAGCGGCACGACGAACGGGGGCACGACCAACGGCGGCACGACCAACGGCGGCACCACGAACGGCGGCACCACGAGCGGCAGCACCGGGGGCAGCACCAACCCGTCGTCCGCCGCGTCCTTCGCGGTGAACGCCACCACGGTCTTCGGCCAGAACATCTACGTCGTCGGCGACAACTCCACCCTCGGCAACTGGAACACCGGCAGCGCCCTGCTGCTGTCCTCGGCGAGCTACCCGGTCTGGAAGCTCAACGTGGCGATGCCCGCGGGCACCTCGTTCCAGTACAAGTACATACGGAAGGACGGAAGCGGCAACGTGACGTGGGAATCCGGCGCCAACCGGACGGCGACGGTCCCGTCGAGCGGGGCGGTCACACTCAACGACACCTGGCGTAATTGATCTGCTCATCGACCGATTACCCCTCTGTGGTGAGGACCGGCACACTGTGGTGTTCCAATTCCTGACTACAGAGGGGACCCCCCACCCATGAGAGGCTTCCGGACGTTCCTGCTCCGCGGCAACGTCGTCGACCTCGCGGTCGGCATCGTCATCGGCGCGGCCTTCACCGCTCTGGTGACCGCCTTCGTCAAGGCGTTCCTGACGCCGCTCATCGGCCTGGCCTCCGGCGCCACGGGCAACTTCGCCACTCAGAAGTTCACGGTCTCCAGCGTGACCTTCCCCTACGGCGCCTTCATCGACGCGGTGATCAGCTTCGTGATCGTCGCCGCGGTGATCTACTTCCTGGTCGTCCTGCCGATGAACCGCATGCAGGAGAAGTTCTTCCCCAAGGCGGCGGCGGCCCCGGTCCGCGAGTGCCCCGAGTGCCTGACCGCGATACCGACCGCCGCCCGCCGGTGCAGCGCCTGCACCGCCGAGGTCGGGCCGCAGATCGGCGGCCAGACCGCCCCGGCGGACCTGGCCGAGTGAGCCCGCGGGCGCCGCTCAGCGCGACGGCCGGTGGCCGCCGCCGTGCGGCGCCTCCTCGTCGAGTACGGCCAGCAGCGCGGTGAGTGCCGCGCGCTGGCCGTCGTCGAGCGGGGCCAGCAGTTCGGCGGCGGCCGTACGGCGGGCCCCGCGCAGCTCCAGCAGCGCGGCGCCGCCCGCCTCGGTCAGCTCGATCCTGATCACCCGGCGGTTGCTCGGATCGGGCACCCGCCGTACCAGCTCCAGCCCCTCCAGCGCGTCCACCAGGGTCGTCACGGCCCGCGGCACGACCTCCAGGCGCTGGGCGAGATCGGCCATCCGCGGCGGCTCGTCGCAGTGCGCGAGGGTGCGCAGCAGCCGCGCCTGGGCCGGGGTGATCCCCAGCGGCTCCATGAGGTGGCGCTGGGACTTGTGCAGGCGGCGGCTCAGCCGGATGAGCTGGTCGGCGAGCCGCCCGGTGATCTCGTCCGGCGCGGTCGTGGCGAGGCCGGCGGTCACCGGGCCCGGCGGCACGGCTGTCGTACGGGATTCCATGTGACGAGCGTATCAGGATCATGTCCATTGTGAGCATAGGTAACAATGACCTATACTCCCAATATCAGCATCTGCCTGAACTCTCAAGGAGTCCTTTGCGCCCCGATCACGAACGAGAACTCGCCTCCCGGTGGACACCACCGAAGAAGAAGCCCGACACCCCCGTCGACATGCGCCGCATCCTGCGGCTCTTCCGTCCCTACCGCGGCCGCCTCGCCGTCGTCGGCGCCCTGGTCGGCCTCTCCTCCCTCGTCTCGGTCGCCTCGCCGTTCCTGCTGCGGGCGATCCTCGACACCGCGATACCGCAGGGCCGCACCGGCCTGCTGAGCCTGCTCGCCCTCGGCATGATCGCCACCGCCGTCGCCACCGGCGTATTCGGCGTGCTCCAGACCCTGATCTCCACCACCGTCGGCCAGCGCGTCATGCACGACCTGCGCACCGCCGTCTACGAACGCCTCCAGCGCATGTCGCTGGCCTTCTTCACCCGCACCCGCACCGGCGAGGTGCAGTCCAGGATCGCCAACGACATCGGCGGCATGCAGGCCACCGTCACCTCGACCGCGACCTCCCTGGTCTCCAACCTCACGGCGGTCATCGCCTCCGTCATCGCGATGCTCGCCCTCGACTGGCGGCTGACCGTCGTCTCGCTGCTGCTGCTCCCGCTCTTCGTCTGGATCGCCCGCCGGGTCGGCCGCGAACGCAAGCGGATCGCCACCAACCGGCAGCGGCAGATGGCCTCGATGTCCGCGATCGTCACCGAGTCGCTGTCCGTCAGCGGCATCCTGCTCGGCCGCACCATGGGCCGCTCCGACTCCCTGACCCGCGACTTCTCGACCGAGTCCGAGCGCCTGGTCGACCTCGAAGTGCGCTCCAGCATGTCCGGCCGCTGGCGGATGTCCACCATCGGCATCGTCATGTCGGCGATGCCCGCACTGCTCTACTGGGCCGCCGGTCTGACCATGTCCAACGGCGCGCCCGCCGTCTCCATCGGCACCCTCGTCGCCTTCGTCTCGCTCCAGCAGGGCCTCTTCCGCCCGTCCGTGTCGCTGCTGTCCACCGGTGTGGACGTCCAGACCTCGCTCGCGCTCTTCCAGCGCATCTTCGAATACCTCGACCTGCCCGTCGACATCACCGAGCGCCCCGACGCCCGGACCCTGGACCGGGTACGCGGCGACGTCCGCTTCGAGCACGTGGACTTCGCCTACGACCCCGAGTCCGGCGCGCCGACCCTGCGCGACATCGACATCACCGTCCCCGCGGGCAGCAGCCTCGCCGTCGTCGGCGCCACCGGCTCCGGCAAGAGCACCCTGAGCTACCTGGTGCCCCGGCTGTACGACGTGACCGGCGGCAAGGTGACGCTCGACGGCACCGACGTACGCGACCTCACCTTCGACACCCTCGCCGACGCGGTGGGCGTCGTCTCCCAGGAGACGTACCTCTTCCACGCCTCGGTCGCCGAGAACCTGCGCTTCGCCAAGCCCGAGGCCACCGACGACGAGATCCGCGCCGCCGCGAAGGCCGCCCAGATCCACGACCACATCTCCGGGCTGCCCGACGGCTACGACACCCTCGTCGGCGAACGCGGCTACCGCTTCTCCGGCGGCGAGAAGCAGCGCCTGGCCATCGCCCGCACCATCCTCCGCGACCCGCCCGTCCTCATCCTGGACGAGGCCACCAGCGCGCTCGACACCCGGACCGAACACGACGTCCAGGAGGCGATCGACTCGCTGTCCGCGGGACGCACCACCATCACGATCGCCCACCGGCTGTCCACCGTGCGCGACGCCGACCAGATCGTGGTCCTCGACGCGGGCCGGATCATGGAGCGCGGCACGCACGACGAACTGCTCGCCCAGGACGGCCGCTACGCCGCGCTCGTACGGCGCGACTCGCAGCTCGCCACCACCGCCTCGTAACGCGGAAGAGGCCGCCGCCCCGACCTTACTCATGGGTAAGGTGAGAGTGCGGCGGGAATCGCCCGCCCGCTCAGGAGGTGCCCGGTGCCCGCACGTTCCACTCGACTGCTCGTCGGCCTGCTCGCCGGAGCCGGCGCCACCCACTTCCTCGCCCCCGGACCGTACGAGGCGATCGTGCCCGAGTCCCTTCCGGGCAGCCCCCGCGCCTGGACCCGCGCCAGCGGCGTCGCCGAACTCGCGCTGGCCGCCGCCGTCGCCCTCCCCGCGACCCGCCGCACCGGCGCCCTGGTCACCGCCGGATTCTTCGCCGCCGTCTTCCCCGCCAACGTCAAGATGGCCTACGACTGGCGGCACCGCCCCGCACCCCTGAAGGCCGCGGCCTACGCCCGGCTCCCTGTCCAGATTCCTCTGGTGGTGTGGGCGCTGAAGGTCAGCCGCTCGGCGGCGGACCCACGAGGATGACGTCCAGGGTGCGGGGGCCGTGGACGCCTTCGACGCGGTCGAGTTCGATGTCGCTGGTGGCGGAGGGGCCTGAGATCCAGGTCTGGGGCCGGGTGGCGTCCAGGCGAGGCAGAGCCAGGGGGACCGACGCGACCACCTGATCCGGTGCCCGCACGACGCAGATGTGGTGGTCGGGGACGAGCGTGAGAATCCGCCGCCCCTGGTCGGCGCCCGCGTCCAGCACGATGGTGCCGGTCTCGGCGACGGCCAGGGCGCAGCCGGTGATCACACTGTCGACCTCGTCCAACTGCGCCGCGGTCAGCGGCGGTACGTCGTCCAGCAACCGTGTCCCGCCGATCCCGGCCAGCCACTCCCTCGGGACCCCCGCCGGGACGACCGCCGTCCGCGCACCCCGCTCGGCCAGCAGCCGCGCCACCGCGGGTGCCAGCCCCGCCTGATCGGTGCGGTGCACCTTCGCCCGGTAGTCGGTGAGGTTGTCCGCGAGCAGATCGACGGTCTCCTCCGGGGTGCGGTCCGCGTGCACGGTGAGGTAGTCGCGTGCTGTGTACGTGGTGGCCGGTGCCGGGTTGTCCGACGTGGTGCCCAGGGCGTTGCGGATGCGGGTGAGGACGGTGTCGCGGGAGGTCACTGGCCGTTCTCCTTGGTCTGGGGGTGGTTGGCTGGTTGGTTTTTCTGCCACCAGTCGCGGAAGGTCTGTGGGGGGAGGGTGGGGAGGTCGCGGGTGGCGGTCCAGGCTTTGGCGGGTCCGGGGAGTCGTTGGGGGTGGAGACGGCGGGTGCGGGTGGCGAGGCGCTGGCCCTGGCGCATGACGCCCGGGTGGTCGAGTGTCCAGCGGGCGGCGCGCATGGTGGCGCGTTCGGCGGCGTGGCCTTTGGCGGGTTTGATGGTGACGCGTTGGCCGTTGTGGGTGGTGGTGGCGCCTTGGGCGACGCGTTCGCGGAGGTGGACGAGGACTTCGGGGATGTTGATGGCGACGGGGCAGACGTCGTAGCAGGCGCCGCAGAGGGTGGAGGCGTA